>JAGVTV010000180.1 GCA_019136675.1 Bacteroidota bacterium | reverse complement strand
GAAACGCTATCACCCGTACGCATCCAGGCGTTGACAACCATCGCCAGTTCATCACAAAACGCCAGTATCGGGTGATGGGATCGTCGTCCGCGTTTTTGTGGATTGTAACCAACCCTCGCATTTTCCTGCTCTCCGTAGCGTGTGATGACCGTACTGTCTATGTCGATAGTCATTCTATCCAACTCAATGTTTTTATAAAAATTTCTCATCACCTCCGGAAAGATCCTGTCATTCAAATCAATACTGTGCTTTTTGAAAAAGCGGCTGAACGTGCTTTGATCTGCCATCCCTTTTGACCATCCAAATATTTCTTTAAACGGGATTATAGCCCCTGTTTGAACCAGGGGAAGGAAGAGGTGATTTTTGCAGCATTTCTCTAAATCCACTTCTGACATAAGTGCCATGAAAAAATTTAATCCCTCCCCATGGACTGATTTTTCTACTTGTAAATTCGTGTGCTAGCTCATGCATGTTTTTAGTGCATTCATCTTTTTAATGAAAACCCCTGAATATATAGCTTTTCTCTTATATTTGCTTTTCCATTGCATAAAGTGGGTTGAAGGTAGATCTATTATAAGTGGAAAATTTGTTGATAATCATATAGACGTTAAAGATTTAAATCCCGGTTTGTATATGATAAAAATCAAAGCAAATGGTAATAATTTTATTAAAAAATTTATAAAAATTTAAGAATGAAACAGCTCTTACTTATTTTATTATCTACAATGATCGTATCCTGCGAAAAAGATACGGTAACGCGTAGCCAAATAGTCAAACTCGATGAACTGATGGGGCTTTGGCAACAATCAGAGCCCTTTAAAATTAGTTTTACAGACCTTGAAACGGGGATAACTTCTGAAAAATATTATCAGGAAACGTTTAGGCTGAATGCTGATAACTCATTTAATATATTTGGTGAGTTGTTTTTCAGAAAATCTGACACTGGAATATTCCTCTGGGATGAAAATGCTCAGGAGCTCAGGTTTACATGCGACCCATTCGTTATCAATATAGGAGGCAACCCGACAGTATTTGATACCAATGTCCAAGAATGGATATGGAAGATTAAGTCTCTTGAAAATGATTCTCTGTCTGTGTCGGTTTTTAATTTTGATGATAATAAGAGTACTTTTGTGCATAGTTATGACGACACCTTCATCAGAAAATAAGGACTGTGATTCAAATTGGTCATAAAGTTTCGAAATAGCTTACTTGGTGTCGGAGGATAATTGTCTCTTTTTTGGTGAGTACACAGCCACGATAGGGTGGAACATTTCAGATAAATTCAAGCTTGGAGCCGGAGGCAGGTTATGTTACGGTGATTACCCCTTTGGCACACAGTGGCACCTGCTTCCTATGCTGGATTTTGTCAGGTATGTGAGGTAGTGGAAGTTACGGTAGTGCTGAAGGTTAATTGTATCGTATCCATGCGAGCAACGTATCCATTCGAGCAACTACATATTGGAGAAACCGGGAAACAATGTATGAAGCTCAGAGAGTTTGGTGGAGTTGATTTTGTCGAGAGTGGTTTGGAGCCAGGCTCTGGGGTTTATGTCATGTGCTTTGCAGGTCCCGAAGAATGTGTACATCGTGGCCATGTGTTGAGCTGATTGGTGTGATCCTGCAAAAAGGTATTTTTACGTCCCAGGGCCAGAGGCCGTATCTTGTTTTCGATCATATTATTATCTGGTTCAAATTCGTCATTTTTCAGTAGTGCAAGTATCTTATTCATTTGTCCCTGATGGTATGCCAGGGCGGTACCGATTGCACTTTTGGGTAAAACTTTTATAGCTGTATCTGTGGGAGATCAGCGACCGTGGACTGAGGCTTATCTCCGGCAAGGTGGTCAACCCCGATAGCATCCGGTCGGATGGCACACAGAAATTCAGCACGGGGTACAAGGTAAAAAAGGTATTCGTTTTGGCATGTATTTTTGCGGCCCTGCAGCAAAAATCATGACAAAACGTAATTTAATAAACAAATGCAAAGCTGCCCGAACCGGTAAAACGTCCCGATTTTAAGAGCCTCGAAATAGGTGCCGGGTGGGTATGGTTAAAATCGGGAATGTACGATACTTCACATAAAGACGGAGTTAAATTATCACTGGGCTTCAGCCCGGGATACAAGACATAACACAGTCAGGACACCCCCCAATCCCCTGATTCCGACTCTTTAAATTAATTTCTTATTTTTGCGGCCTCATCAAGACGACCTTATCCATGAGCCATCTGGAGGAATTAAAAAAGCGGCGGACATTCGGCATCATTGCACACCCCGATGCGGGTAAAACTACGCTAACAGAGAAACTCCTCCTTTTCGGAGGGGCCATTCAGGAAGCAGGAGCCGTAAAATCTAATAAAATTAAAAAAAGTACGACCTCTGACTTCATGGAGATAGAGAAACAACGGGGTATCTCCGTAGCTACCTCTGTAATGGCCTTTGAATACAGAGAAAAGCAGATCAATATCCTCGACACCCCGGGACATAAAGATTTTGCGGAAGACACTTACAGGACACTCACAGCTGTAGACAGTGCCATCGTGGTCATCGACGTGGCCAAGGGTGTGGAAGAACAGACAGAAAAACTCGTGGAGGTATGCCGCATGAGACATACTCCTATCATCGTTTTTATCAATAAGTTGGACCGCGAAGGCAAGGATGGCTTTGACCTCCTGGATGAGATAGAACAAAAACTCAATCTCAGAGTCACCCCGCTTAGCTGGCCGGCTGGTATGGGACAACTCTTCCGGGGTGTATACAGCCTGTACGAAAAAAACCTCATCCTCTTCAGCCCCCACGGCAAACAGTCTGAGGAAGACATCATCCGCATCACCAATCTCGAAGACCCCCTGCTGGAGCAGAAAGTGGGCAAAAACCTGGCCGGAGACCTGCGAAATGACGTACATACCATCGTATCTGTGTATCCGGAATTTAACCGGCAGGACTACCTCGACGGGAGGATATGTCCGGTGTTTTTTGGAAGTGCCGTCAATAATTTTGGTGTTCGTGAATTGCTGGATTGCTTTGTAGACATAGCTCCCGACCCGCTTCCGAGAGAGACTGAAGAAAGAACAGTAAAACCTGAGGAAACCAAGTTTTCTGGATTTGTCTTCAAGATCCACGCCAATATGGACCCGAAACACAGGGACAGGATAGCCTTTCTCCGTATCTGCAGCGGTCATTTCGAGCGTAATACAAACTACTATCATGTCAGACTGGACAAAAACCTGAAGTTCCCCAATCCTACGGCATTTATGGCATCAAAGAAGTCCGTCATCGACGAGGCTTATCCGGGTGACATCGTGGGACTGTACGACTCAGGCAATTTTAAGATCGGCGACACACTCACGGAAGGAGAGGTGCTCCACTTCAAGGGTATTCCGAGCTTTTCGCCTGAGCAGTTCAGGTTTGTTAATAATACGGATCCTATGAAGACCAAGCAGCTAAACAAGGGCCTGGACCAACTGATGGACGAAGGGGTGGCCCAGCTGTTTACCAAGGAGGACAATGGTCGCAAGATTATAGGCACAACTATGAACCCGTAAACCTGCACAAAGCTTGCTGGGTCAGCAGCAGTAATCAGGTAGCCATGAGAGAGTTTATTTCCCGCCGTAAGAAAGACCTTGCCAAAGATACCGATGGAAAACTCGTCTTCCTCGCCGAATCAGCGTGGTCGCTTAAGATGGTGCAGGAAACCCACCCAGATATCGAATTTCATTTTACCAGCGAATTCTGATCCCGCTGATCAGAAGCAATACTCTTTTTCTGCTATCAGTACATCGGCTATCAGCCTGCGGTTTTCCTTTACATTCTGAAGAGGATATTTAGTGTACTTCCTTAGTCCTGAAATAAAGGCAGGCTGCATCGCCGGCTCCACAAAGGATGCTATGGCATCGGTGGCAAACCGGACAACCCTGCTGGTGGCATCATGCATACAGGTACGAAGCATGGCCTCATAAACCTTGATGTCCCGGTCACCGGGGTTGCCTGCTATTTTTGACACCCTCATGACCAGGCTTTCGGTATTGAATACCTCGATGATAATGTCCGCGAGGTTCATGAGGATTTCCTGTTCTGTCTTGAGGTTGAGCTTGCCACCCATAGCCTGCTGTGCAGCGGTACCCAGCAGCATGATAAGGACCTTTTTAAAGTTGGACACCTGCGTCTTTTCTTCCGCATACGGTCCTGTGTGTATTTCGCCGTAAGGCACATTGTTCATGAGCTCGTTTTGTACGGCCATACCCGGCGTCATAAGGTCCAACTCACCCTTCATGGCACTCTTGAGTATGGAACTCATGATGACCATGCGGTTGATTTCATTGGTACCCTCAAATATCCTGTTGATCCGGGAGTCGCGGTAAGCCCTGGCAACATGCCCTTCTTCGCTGTAGCCCATGCCTCCGTATATCTGTACTGTCTCATCCACCACATAATCGAGCACCTCGGAGCCTATGACCTTGATGATGGAGCATTCAAGAGCGTATTCTTCTGCTGCCTGTCTCTTGGCCATGTCAAAACTGATGCCGGAGCCAGAAAGTTCGTTTTCGGCATGCTGGATGAGTTGTGCGGTACGGTACACGGCCGACTCCATGGTAAAGATCCTGATGGCCTCTTCGGCCAGCTTGTGTTTGATGGCACCAAAAGTGGCTATGGGCACGTCAAACTGTTCTCTCTCCAGGGCATATTTCAGTCCTGTGGACATCACTTTTTTACATCCTCCCAGACAACTGGCTCCCAGTTTAAAACGGCCCGTATTTAGCACATTAAAAGCTATCAGGTGGCCCTTGCCTATCTCGCCCAGTACGTTTTCAACAGGAACAGCCACATTTTCCATGAAGACCATCCGAGTGGAGGAACCCTTGATGCCGAGTTTCTTTTCCTCCTCGCCTAGGGTTAATCCTGCCATGCCTTTCTCCAGGATAAAACCTGTAAAGCCTGAGACACCTTCTTTCTGGTTTTTAGGGTCAACCTGAGCAAACACAGTAAAGATATCTGCAAATCCGGCATTGGTAATCCACATCTTCTGGCCGTTTAGTATGTAATGGGTGCCCGCATCGTTGAGCACGGCAGTTGATTTGGCCGATAAGGCGTCAGATCCGCTGGAGGGTTCTGTCAGGCAATAACTGGCCTTCAGGTCACCGGAGATAAGTCGTGGCAGATATTTGTCTTTTTGGGCATCAGTTCCATAATAAAGAATCGGCAGCATGCCTATACCGGTGTGGGCATTGTAGCTTACGCTGAATGAGCCGGAAGGTCCTATTTCTTCTCCCACAAGAGTATTGGAAATAAAGTCAAGATGACTGCCTCCGTACTCCTCCGGCATATGGGTGCCAAAAAATCCCAGATCAGCAAACTTTTTCATGATGGAAGGTATAAGGCCTTCCTCGAGTTTTTCGATTCTGTCTGTGACAGGAAGTATTTCCTGCTCTACAAACGACCTGACGGTCTCCCGAATCATATGCTGCTCTTCATTAAAATCTTCAGGTATAAAAATATCTGATGGCTCACTCTCTCTGACTAAGAATTCTCCACCTTTGAGTACTTTTTTATCTGTTATTATGGACGACATGCTGATAAGTTTAAAAAATTTAACTCAAAGTTAAAAAAATATTTTTAATGTGTCAATGACGTTCATAAAAAATGTTTAAAATATTTTCATAAACAGCTTGTTAGGCAGAAACAAAATCTTTACCTGCTGTTAATATTAATTATTTAAAAGACTAACTTTCGGTCCGTACGGGCCGGGTTGTAATGGATTTAAGTTCGTTAATATTGGCCCACAGCCATCTGAGTCCATTTCAGGACAGTGAATACTTGTTTTATATTTGGGAAGAGGTTTCAATACAATTTTTAAGTAAATGTCCTTATGTATTGTAACTTTGGAATCAAATAAATGTCAATGCCGAGGTCTTTGGTCCTTTTTCTTTTTCTGATGCCCTTTGTAGTGATGGGTCAGGTGACATTTGAATCGTCCAATTTGCCCATTATTTCCATCAATACACTGGGGCAGCCAATCATCGACGAGCCCAAGATTACTGCTCAGATGCGAATTACAAATAATGGACCTGACCAGGAAAACAGGATCACCGACCAGCCCAATGATTACAACGGACTTATCGGGATCGAACTCCGGGGTTCTACTTCACAGTGGTTTCCCAAGAAGCCTTACGGCGTGGAAACGAGGGACAACATGGGAAATGACCTCGATGTGTCACTCCTGGGTATGCCCAAAGAAAGCGACTGGACGCTCAATGCATCTTACAACGACAAGACGCTCTTAAGAGACGGACTGTATTACATTCTTGCAGGTAGTTTTATGGACTATGCTCCCAGAGTCAGGTACTCTGAGATGCTGCTCAATGGACGATACGAGGGGGTCTATCTAATGGTAGAAAAGATCAAGAGAGGAAAAAACCGGGTGGACATCGATAAACTCGAAACCACCGACAATACGGGAGATGCCCTTACAGGCGGCTATATCCTGAAGCTCGATAAGGAAACCGGATCAAATGCCGGTGCGGGGTGGAGCTCGTCTTACCCGGCGTTTCCAGGAGCCTGGCAGAGGCCCTATTTCCAGTTTGAATACCCTGATGCCAGAGATGTCACTGCAGCCCAGCGAAGCTATATCACAGGTTTTATCAGCCAGATGGAACAAACAATAGCCTCAGAAGGGTACACCCATCCTCAGACAGGTTACCGAAAATACATCGACACCCGAAGTCTTGCAGATTTTATTATCGTAAATGAGCTGGCCAAAAATCCGGATGCCTACAGGCTGAGTACATTTTTTTACAAGGAGCGTGACAGTGATGGCGGAAAAGTACATTTCGGGCCCGTGTGGGACAATAATCTCGGTTTTGGCAATGTGGATTACTGCACACAGGGAACCCCTGACGGGCTGGTGATCACAAATTTTAATCTGGTTTGCCCCGATGACGGATGGGTAATCCATTTCTGGTGGAAAAAATTTCTCGATGATGAAGCTTTCTACAGGCAGCTCAAGCTCAGGTGGAAGGAACTCAGAAGGGACAAGCTGTCCGATGCAAGGGTGCATTTTGTCATCGACTCGATAGCCACTATGCTTAAGAAACCACAGGGCCGCAATTTTCAGCAATGGCCGGTACTGGGGCAATATGTTTGGCCCAACTTCTTCGTTGGCCAATCTTACGATCAGGAGATTTCCTGGCTTAAAAACTGGATGAATCAGCGGCTTGTTTTTCTCGACAAAGAGTGGGAAGTCAGGGAGGACAGCATTTTTATACCCAAGGAACAAGCATTTGCGGTCACGCCCAATCCTGCCGAAACCGAAGTAACCGTCACTTTCCGGGATAAAATACCCGAAACAGCCACTTTTTTTATCGTCGACCTGAACGGTCGCCTGGCAGTTACCCATGCTGAACGCAAAAAATACCAGGTGATATTCAGAATTGACGACCTGGCTCCGGGCCTGTATTTTGTTGTCATACGTGATCAGGACAAAAACAGGGTGGTAAAATTTATTAAGACATAAAGGTTCCTCAATGGATTCAGGACACGGCAATATGATGGAGGCAGACAGCAAACCATGGAATAAGTACCAAAATCTGATTCTGATCGGTGTTGCTGTTTTCCTCTCACTTGGCTGCTGGCTGACTGATCCGCTGGACCTGGATAGCCGGGCCAATGCCGTGGTAAGCGTTGCTGTGCTTATGGTCAGTCTTTGGGTTATGGACGCCCTGCCCATGCCTGTGGTCGCCATCCTGCCACTCGTCCTGTTTCCGCTGCTGGGCATATCAAGCCTCGAAAAAACTGCAGGATCCTATGCAAATCCGGTCATCTACCTCTTTTTTGGCGGATTTATGCTTGGATTGGCCATCGAAAAGTGGCATCTGCATCGACGTATCGCCCTGCACATCATCCGGGCTACAGGCACGAGCGGAGATCGCATCGTGCTGGGTTTTATCCTGGCCACAGGCCTGATCAGCATGTGGCTGTCCAATACTGCCACTACCATGATGATGTACCCAATAGCTTTGTCCGTCATCTCAGTGATTGCCCGCAATCCGCAGCAAAACAGCAACTACCCATATTTTAACCTGTCGATCATGCTGGCCATTGCTTACGCTTCAAATATAGGCGGCATAGCCACCATCATCGGCACACCGCCCAATGTGGCGTATATAGGCTATTTCAGGAGCAAGTACCAGACAGACATCGACTTCATGAGCTGGATGGCCCTGTGTCTACCGATATCCCTTTTGCTCCTTGGTAGTCTTTATCTCGTGATGGTAAAGTGGCTTTATCCGAGCCGCATCCGGGCGGATCAGAGTTCTTCCCTTTACATCAGCCAGGAGCTGGATAGTCTTGGTCGCCTCACCACACCGGAACGAAGGGTCCTGGTTATCTTTATACTCACGGCAGGTATGTGGATTTTCAGGGCATTGATCAACGACGCACAGACGTGGTTTAAACTGGATGATACCATCATAGCACTGATCGGTGCCATTTTGTTGTTTCTGGTGCCATCCGGATCAGATACAGGCAAAAAGACTTTCAGGCCGCTGCTGGAGTGGGAGGACACAAGCCGCATGGCCTGGGGTATCCTGCTGCTGTTTGGCGGGGGCATTAGCCTCGCTCAGGCACTGGAAGATGTCGGCCTCATCAGTCAGCTGGGCAGTTGGCTAGGTAATATCCGGTCAAGCCCTGTGGCCATGATCTTTCTGATCTCTATCCTATCCATTTTTATCAGTGAGGTTATGAGCAATGTGGCTCAGGTTATAGTCTTTGCACCGGTGGTTTCTTCAGTTGCCGACAATATGGGCATCGATCCTCTTTTACTTGGCATCCCCATGACCCTGGCAGCAAGTTGTGCAGGCATGCTACCCATGGGTACCCCGCCCAATGCCATAGTCTTTGGCAGCAACCACATAAAAATGAAGGATATGGTCAGGGTAGGCCTGGTGATGAATCTCATAGCCGTAGTTGTCATCACCATGTTTGTCTGGCTGGTCAAGCCGATGATTTTTGGATAGGAATGATCTGGTGTTGTTTATCACTGATGGGGCTCTGCCGGTCGGATGGGTAAATCGTGATTCCTATTACAATTTTGCTCCTACGGAGCTTGGGTTTTGGTCGAAAAGCCAGATTTAGCCATTAAATTATTTATAGCATGGCACTACAAGAGAAGAAATCGTTAATTGAAGCCTTCCCTTGAAATGGTATGCGAAAATGCGACAGGGCCGCAAAAATCATGACAAAACACAGGAGTTTGTCTCTGCACGATACGGAATATATCCCGGGACCCTATCCCAGCAACTCCTTAACTGTGGCGGCGATGGCTTTGCCTTCTGCCCTGCCTGATAGCCGCTGATTGGCCAGGGAAATTACCTTGCCCATCTCCTTGCCGGAGGTGGCACCTGTTTCGGCGATCATATCCCGGATAGCGGATCTCAATTCTTCTTCTGACAACTGAGCAGGCAGATACTTCATGATGACAGCAATCTCCTCACGCTCGGTGACAGCCAGGTCCTCACGTCCTTGCTTTTCATAAATGTCAAGCGAATCCTGACGCTGTTTGACGAGTTTCTGAAGGAGTTTTATCTCGGAGGCACCATCGAGCTCATTGCCGCTGCCGTCGGTCTTGAAGAGGAGAATGGCAGCCTTGATGGCACGTATAGACCGCAGGGCAGCCTGGTCCTTGCTTTTCATGGCTTCCTTGAGGTCGTTATTTATTTTTGATTCGAGATTCATAAGTATAAATTTATGTTTCGGGTTGAGACAATTTTTTGGTGATATCAACAAATTCAGCAACGCTAAGTTGCTCGGGCCGCTGGTTAAAAAACGGGTCTGCCAGGATCTCCGGGTCCTTAACGAGGGCTTTCAGGGTATTACGCAGCATCTTTCGTCTCTGGCCAAAAGCCGTTTTCACCACAGTGCGGAAAAGCCTTTCATCACATCCGAGGACGCTGTTATCCTTTCTGGTGAGACGGATGACAGCAGAGTTGACCTTCGGAGGAGGGCTGAACGATTCAGGGGCCACATCCATAAGCAGTTCGCCCCGGTAATAAGCCTGGACCAATACGCTGATCACGCCATAGGTCTTTGAGCCGGGGGGTGCTATGACCCTGTCTGCCACCTCTTTCTGAAACATGCCCACCATCTCCGGCACCAGTTCGCGGTGATTGACCATCTTAATAAGGATCTGAGAGGAGATATTGTACGGATAGTTGCCGATGATAAGAAACGGCTTCCCGTCAAACACTTTTGCCAGACTGAGCTTGAGGAAGTCGAGGAAGATGATTTTACTTTCGTCCACGATGCGGTGTTTGACCAGATAGTTGACCATGTCCTTGTCTGCTTCCACCACCCGCAGGTTTATATCCTGCCTGGCCAGGTACTTGGTCAGCACACCTTTGCCGGGTCCTACCTCCAGCACATGGACGACAGCCTTCGCCTGGGTGAGGCTGGCGGCTATACGCGACGCTATGGCTTCGTCGGTCAGAAAATGCTGTCCAAAAGACTTTTTGGCTTTCATACAGAGGGCACGCTGCGTGGTTATGACACGGGCACAGGTAATAAATGCAAAATGTCCGCAAAGGTTTTAATCTGATTGCCGCTGAGATGTTTATAATAACTTTTTTCGGGAGTGCCCCTGACACTGCGGTCAGGGTCGGGCTATCCGCTATATCGTGACGCTTCGGTCACGATGTCCGCTGCTATCCCTCACTCTTTTATATTTCAGCAAAGGTTAGGATGCCAGTCTTTGTAAGGAGGTTTGGTCCGATTGAAAAAATTTCTTTTCAGCATGAAAGTACACCAAAATATCTCCAAATCAATAAGGCAGGAAGCAACCTGATTGAAGTACCTATTTTTCAGGGAACGGGTACCTCAGTCCTGTGTAAGACTTTAGTACTGCCTTGGCACTGCCCACCGACAAGGGTGATTCGATCAGGAGGGGCAGTTTATTGTTGTCATTGGTCACCCAGATGTTCATCCTGTTTCCGTCCTTGAAGACATTGCCGCTGACCAGATCAGGTATCACCTTGATGGTATTAAAGGTGCCGAGGTCCTTGATGTCAAAATCATCGTGTCTGCCCGCATACCGTACCTTGATGGGGTAGATGGTCTCGTCAAAGAGGATCTTGGTCGGAATCATATCTCCGGGCTTATGATTGGACACATTGATGTTACGCATAAAATAGAGGACACTCAGCAGGTCGTGGGTGCAATTGTTGATGGGAATGATTTTCCTTCGGGCTGACTGCCGGTCCGGACCATTGTAGCTTACCGCCAGGAGTTTGTCCTGGCTAAAAGACAGGCTGTCGTACCGCTTGTAGTTGCCCTCCTCCACTTTGCGAACAAAGGTCCTGGGGTACATGGTCTTTTTATCAATGACGCTGTGGAAGTAGTCCCTTACCCGGAAGAAGGCGTCATAACCCTTGTAGGTTTTGCCGGTGACAGTCACCTCATAGGTATCGTTGTTTTCACGGATCAGAAACTCCGCTTCGCCGGCAGGCACCCACACGAACTCCCAGTTGTAATACGCCTTGTATACCAGACGTTCGCCACCTTTCATGGCGGTATTCTCTATGGTACACTGCTCGTCGGCCATCCTGCCTGACAGAACAAATGCACTGCTGACCCATACCAGGGCTGTCAGCAGCAATGATCCGATTATGATGTTTTTACTTAATTTCTTCATCCTTACCATTAAACTCTATTGAGACGATAAAAATTTCCGGATTAGTGGTAAAAATTTGTTATTTTATTGCTAAAAACGACCCAAAATAACGTTTGTCGGATAGAAAACGGAGAAAACCCGGGTCAGGAGAGCCTGAGATCCAGGATGTTTCCCATCTCGTAGCATATGCGGCAGCGGGGTTCGTACTTGTCTTTTTCGCCCAGGACGACAGTATCCTGCTCAGCCGAAAGCCTGTAGGAATGGGTAGCCAGATTGCCGCAGTGGGGACATATGGCATGTACCTTGGTGATGTATTCGGCGACAGCCAGGAGATTTGGTATAGGACCGAATGGCCTCCCCCTGAAGTCCATATCGAGTCCTGCCACGATCACCCTGACCCCTTTGATGGCAAGCTTCTGACATACCTCTGTGAGCTTATCGTCAAAAAACTGAGCCTCATCTATGCCTATGACATTTATGTCCTTTACGTGGTCAAAAATCTCCAGGCTGGCCTGAACGGGTATGCTGTCAATGGCATTTTCGTCGTGAGACACCACCTTAATGACATCATAGCGGGTATCCTTGGAGGGCTTGAAAATCTGCACTTTTTGGTTGGCTATCCTGGCTCGCCTTAACCTGCGGATCAGTTCTTCCGTCTTGCCTGAAAACATGGAGCCGCAGATCACCTCTATCCATCCACTACGCTGACCCTTAAAACTTGGCTCCAGGAACATTTACTTCACATTTTGTCACAAATTAAAAAATATTTTGCCAGAAAAACGCATTAATAACCCGTATGGTGCAATTTATATGCTATTTTGTCATGAAATAGCCACAGTGCCCTTCTTTGGTATAAATATTGCGAAAAATATTAATAAATGATCAACCACCCTAAAATGGATATCAACAATTTTAATAAAAAGCTCCATAAAGTGTCTGCTCTGGCAGAGAGCATCAACGAAGACGGAAGCATTTCGGCCCTAGAAAAAGACCTGCTGCTCAGTTATATCCGTGAGTTGTATGAGTCTGTATTGGATGCAGCCCCAGGTTCCAAATCGGAAAATAAGGCACCTGCTCCAAGGCCTCAGCCTGCCGAAAGAGAGGTTCCGGCCCCTGTAACAGAATCACCAACTGTTCATATTCCTGCTCCGGCACCTGTTCCCGATCCGACACCTGAGCCGGTCAGGGCACATGAGCCCGTGGTACAGGATGTGGTACAAACGGAGCCAGTCAAACCTGTATCGGTTCCTGCTCCCTCAGCGGCGAGGCCACAAAATAAGGCTGCAATTGACGAACTGTTTGCCGAGGATAAAATTACTGACCTGTCAGACAAGTTGGCCCATGCACCTGTCAAGGACCTTATGAAGTCCATGGGCATTAACGAAAAGATATTTACCCAGCAGGAGCTCTTTGGCAACAACCAGCAGGTATTTACCGACACACTTCAGGAACTCAACAATTGCTCCGGCTTTGACCAGGCAAGGCAATATCTGCTGGATCATGTGGTAGACAAATATGACTGGACCCACGAAAACAGAATCAAGAAAGCCTCCACATTTATCAAACTGGTAAGGAGAAAATTTGCCTGACCGGGCCAGGGATGAAAAAGGACATATTGGCATTTGCGGAGCAGGTAAAGGCTCCTATCCTTCTGATAATACTTTTGTGGGTTATCGAGGCTGCCAAACATATTTTTGACCTTAGGTTGCAGGAGTTCGGAATCTTTCCCCGGGCATGGGATGGTTTTTTCGGCATTTTTACGGGACCGTTTGTGCATGGCAGCTGGGGACATCTGGCCTCCAATACTTTGCCTCTGCTGGCCCTCACCTCCATGATGGTGACCTTCTACCCTAAAGCGGCCAGTCAGGCCTTGGCCATGATCATGACCGGAACAGGCATCATGGTATGGCTTTTTGCAAGACCGGCGTATCACATCGGGGCATCTGGCGTAGTCTACGGGCTGGTGGCCTTTCTCTTCTGGACAGGTGTGTTTAAGAAAAATGCAAAATCAACTGTGCTGGCCCTTATTGTCCTGACCTTGTATGCCGGCAGTGTGGAGAGTATGTTTCCGGGCGTTGAAAAGAATATCTCCTGGGAAAGTCATCTCTTTGGAGCCATGGTGGGACTAGTCACGGCATTTATCCTTAAGGGTGTGGTGGAAGAAGATGAAAAAAACAAAAACCACCCTTCCTGGCATGGAGAAACAACGGAAAAACAGTATTTCCTGCCCAGGGATGCCTTTGAAAAGACCAAAATTCAAAGGTATTACGAATACGTCTACAGCAGCCAAAACGAAGAATCCGGGAATATATAATTTCCTGCTTCGATAAATTGCCGTTTTGTGGCTATCTTGGGTGCTGATTGTTTAATATGACTTTAAAAATCGCTGGTTCAGGGTACAAAATGCTCACGGGTTGTACAGGAGTGTCACGACTGATAACTCCCATAGGACTGCTTGAGGTAGGTGCCAGCGACTCCGGCATCCGATTTATCCGGCTGATGCAAGACGATTCAATACCCACATTGGCTGAAAACCATCATTCGGCAAACGCCGCACGCCAGCTCGGACAATATTTTGACGGCAGTCGAAAAGAATTTGATGTAGAAATTGACTTCAGCGGGCACACAGAATTTTCCGAGAGGGTTTGGCACAAACTGATGGAAATTCCATACGGCACCACAGTGTCCTATGCTGCCCTGGCTACCTCTTTGGGTGACATAAAATGCATCCGGGCAGCTGCTTCTGCCAACGGCCGCAATCCCATTCCGGTCATTGTGCCCTGTCACAGGGTTATAGGCTCAGACGGCTCTCTGACGGGTTTCGCCCTTGGCCTTCATGTAAAAAAGTACCTGCTCACCCTGGAAAACCCTGACAGATGGCGGGCCAGTCAACTTTCCTTCAATTTCTAAGTTCAAACCAGCATTTCAAACAGCGTAGGATTGGTATTTATGTGCTCGAAGTTTATGCCGGCCTTTGTCATTCTGTCGGTAAGCGGGTAAAAATCATCGGGACTTTTAAATTCTATGCCTACCAGGGCAGGACCTGTATCCCGGTTTGTTTTTTTGGTATATTCAAACCTTGCTATGTCGTCATCAGGACCCAATAGGTGAAGGAAATCTCTGAGGGCACCGGCCCTTTGCGGGAATCGGATGATAAAATAATGTTTTCTTCCTTCCCAGAGCAGGGCTCTTTCGCGGATGTCTTCAGTTCGGGTGATGTCGTTGTTGCCACCGCAGACAATTATCACGACGTTTTTCCACCGGATTTCTTCGCGAAACCCATCGAGTGCTGCAAAACTTATGGCTCCTGCCGGTTCGACCACAATGGCCTCATCGTTGTAAAGCGAAAGGATGGACGAGCAGATCTTGCCCTCAGGAATAAGCCTGATTTCATCCAGGACTTCCCGGCATATACTGAAGGTCTTGTCGCCCACTTCCTTGACGGCAATCCCGTCAGCAAATGAGTCTATCGTGTCAAGGTGCACAGGACTTTTTGCCACCAGGGCCCTTTCGAGTGCAGGAGCCCCCTCCGCTTCCAGAGCTATGATCCGGGTAGTTGGACTACGCTGCTTGAAGTAGCTTCCCACGCCTGAAAGCAGACCTCCGCCTCCTACAGCCACAAAAAGTATGTCCACCGGGACTTTGATGTCTTCCAGGATCTCCTTGGCTATGGTTCCTTGCCCGGCCATTACTTCCTCATCGTTAAAGGGGTGGATGTAGGGTATGCCCAGGGATTCAGACTGATGCAGTGCCACCTTATTGGCATCGTCAAAGGTATCACCGGTGAGTTTGATATCGACCCATTCACCTCCGAAATGTCTTACTTTGGTAATCTTTTGTTTGGGCGTAGTAGTGGGCATGTATATAGTGCCATGGGTACGCAGGGCTGCACAGGCGAAGGCTACACCCTGTGCGTGATTGCCGGCACTTGCACATATAACCCCCTTTGCCAGCAATTGCTGGGGCATCATTTTCATCTTGTTGTAAGCACCTCTGATCTTGAAGGATCTTACCGGTTGCATATCTTCCCGTTTGAGGAAGATGTTGCATTCATATTTTTGGGACAGGTTGTGGTTGTGCACCAGGGGTGTCCTGGAGGCAACATCCCGGATGTTGAGGGCCGCTCTTTCTATTGCTTCTGTCGTAATCATTTGTCCTGGCTGTCGTGTAAGAAAATTTTACCGTTCCACCAGTTTTTTTCTATGGTCGCATCATACTTTTCGTAAAAATTCAGGGCGGGTTGATTCCAGTCGAGTACCTGCCATTTGGCCTGTCTGGCTCCGAGCCGTCGTGCTTCATTCAGGTAGGCATCAAACAGTTTGCGGCCTATGCCATATTGCCTCAAGGTGGGCTTGACATAAAAATCCTCCAGATAAAGGCATTTGCCCTTCCAGGTCGAAAAAGTAAGGTAAAAGAGAGCTATGCCCACGATCTCACCTCCGAGTTCAGCCACGATGACGTCGATCAGGTTTTGGCCGTAAGCCTCCTCATATTGCTCCACACCTACGGTCACTGCCTGCGGTTCCTTTTCATATTCTGCCAGTTGGCAGACCAGGCCATACACGGCCGGCAGGTCGGTCCTAGCGGCTTTTCTGATGCTTACATCCATTGTTGTTTGGTTTGAGGACCAAAAGTAAGGTTAAGCGGCAATAAATCGGGAAAATATATATGCTTTATTCCCCCCGTCAGCCATTTGCAACGGATTATTCCGGGGAAAAGTCAAACTTTTTGATTGTAGGAGAAATTTTCCTAACTTTGCACAGTTTTTCAAAAATCAATAAATTTTTATGGCTAGCACATCAGATATCAGAAATGGTTTATGTCTGAATCTCAATGGCGATATATACACCATTGTTGAATTTTTACACGTCAAACCCGGAAAAGGCAATGCCTTCGTCCGTACCAAGCTTAAAAGCCTCACATCCGGTAAGGTGATCGAAAATACCTTTCCGGCAGGCCACAAGATAGATGACGTGAGAGTGGAAAGGAGAAAATTCCAGTATCTTTACAATGACGAAAGCGGGTACCATTTTATGGACAACGAGACCTATGATCAGGTAGCCCTGAATGAAGCAATGCTGGAAAGGCCCAATCTGCTCAAGGAAGGCGGAGAAATGGAGATACTCTTCCATGCAGAAAAAAATATTCCGCTGACTGCTGAAATGCCGCCAAACATCATACTTGAGGTCACGTATACCGAGCCTGGTGTCAGGGGCGATACCGCCACAAACGTCACCAAACCGGCCACGGTAGAAACCGGAGCGGAGGTCAAGGTTCCCATTTTTATAAACCAGGGAGACAAGATCAAGATAGATACAAGGACCGGAACATATCTGGAAAGGGTAAAAGCATAATCACCTTAAAAAATAACCATCAGATGACTTTCAATGAAATCCAGGAGCTTATCAGATTGGTCAATAAGTCCAATCTTACAGAATTTAAACTAAAAGACAAGGACTTTGAAGTACAGATTAGGACAGAAAAGTACTACAAAGGTGCCGTACAGCAGGTTGTTACACAGGCACCGGTGGTGACCGCCGCTCCTACTGTGGTCCAGGCTGCCCCTGAGGCTGTCGCTGCCCCTGCCAGGATACCTGAGTCCGCTACACCACCGCCTGCTGCAGAACCGGCAAAAGGTAAAAACCTTGTAGAGATCAAGTCGCCCATTGTCGGCACCTTTTACAGGTCACCGGGCCCTGACAAGCCTGTGTTTGTAAAGGTAGGCGATAAGGTAAAACAGGGTGACGTGGTATGCATCATTGAGGCTATGAAGCTCTTTAACGAGATCGAGAGTGATGTGACAGGAACAGTGGTCAAGGTCCTGGTTGAAGACGCTTCGCCGGTGGAATATGACCAGGTGCTTTACCTTGTGGAGGCCTGATAATCATTTAGCAGAGCCACCAAATATTGCATAACTCACAAGACCAGTCTATGTTTAACAAAATACTGATTGCCAACAGAGGAGAAATAGCTCTGAGAATTATACGCACATGCAAGGAAATGGGTATCAAAACCGTGGCTATATACTCCAAAGCAGATGCCGAAAGCCTGCATGTCAGATTTGCTGATGAAGCAGTGTGCATTGGCCCGCCTGTATCCAGCGAATCCTACCTGAACATACCTCGTATCATGGCTGCTGTCGAGATCACCAATGCGGATGCCGTGCACCCCGGTTACGGATTTCTGGCCGAAAATGCCAATTTTTCTGAGATTTGCAAGCAGTCTGGTGTCAAGTTTATAGGTCCTACAGCCGAGATGATCTCAAAAATGGGAGACAAGGTGACTGCCAAGGATACCATGATAAAAGCCGGTGTCCCTGTGGTCCCGGGGTCAGAAGGTCTCCTCAAGGATGTAAAACAGGGCACTAAAGTCGCCAAACAGATAGGGTACCCGGTCATGCTCAAGGCTACTGCCGGCGGTGGTGGCAAAGGTATGCGTATCGTCCAGAATGAAGGTGAATTTGAAGACGCCTGGAACAGTGCCAGGAAAGAGGCAAAAGCGGCTTTTGGCAACGATGGAATATATGTGGAGAAATTTGTCGAGGAGCCACGCCACATTGAGTTTCAGATCATTGGTGACCAGTACGGAAATGTGATCCACCTGTCTGAGAGAGATTGCTCTATCCAACGCAGGCACCAGAAGCTCGTGGAAGAAAGCCCGTCACCGTTTATGACCCCTGAGCTTAGGGAAAAGATGGGCGATGCGGCTATCAAAGCCGGTAAATCCATTAATTACGAAGGCGTGGGCACCATCGAGTTTCTTGTGGATAAATACCGCAACTTTTACTTTATGGAAATGAACACCCGCATCCAGGTGGAACATCCCGTTACGGAAGAAGTGATAGACCATGATCTGATAAAGGAGCAGATTAAGGTAGCTGCAGGCATTCCGATCTCAGGTAAAAATTATTATCCTACCATGCATGCCATGGAATGCCGTATTAATGCAGAAGATGTAATGAATGGTTTCAGACCAAGTCCGGGTAAGATTACATCATTCCATAGCCCCAAAGGTCATGGTGTGAGGGTGGATACCCACGTGTATGCAGGATATTCGGTACCGCCATTTTATGACTCTATGATCGCTAAGCTCATATGCAAGGCACAGACCAGGGAAGAGTGTATCAAAAAAATGCAGCGTGCCCTGGACGAATTTATCATTGAAGGCATAAAGACCACCGTTCCGTTTCACAAGGCATTGATGAAAAATGAGGCGTTCAGGGCCGGAAACTTCAATACCGGCTTTATGAATACATTCAATCTGGAAGATTGCGTTGACTGACGACGTCTCAATAAATAACTAAAGATATGAGCGGGTTCTGGCGACTGTTGGCCCGGATCAGGAACTACAGGAGGCAGTTTTTCCTGAGTGTAGCTTCCAATATCCTGCTTTCAATCTTTACCGTGGTCAGCATCCCGGTACTCATCCCGTTTTTTCAGATCCTCTTCGGAAGGGTAAGCCCATCACCAGTGCCGCCAGAAGGCAAAGACATCAACGACTGGGCTATGTATTACATGTCAGGTCTCATTGATAACTATGGTCGGGACAAGGCACTGCTGGCAGTTTGTATTCTCGTCATCGTGGTTTTCTTTTTCAAAAACCTGTTCCGATACCTTGCCCTTTATTTTATGGCCCCTCTGCGTTACGGCATAATCTATGACCTCAGAAAGGAACTGTATGCCAGGTTTCTCGACCTTCCGCTGGGATTTTACACCAATGAACGAAAAGGAGTCCTGCTGTCATCCATGACCATGGACGTAATGGAAGTGGAGTGGTCAGTGCTTAATGTAATAGAGGCCATATTCAAGACTCCGGTAATCATGGCAGGCAGCATCTTTTTTATGATTTATATCAGCCCTTCGCTGACTTTGTTTGTTTCTGTGCTGGTCATCTTCGCAGGGCTGATCATCGGAAAAATTATCAATTCGCTGAAAAAAAGTTCACAGGACGTGCAGGAGACAGTAGCTGAATTGACTGCTCATGTCGAGGAATCACTGGGAGGGGTACGCATCATTCGTGGCTTCAATGCCGGGGAGTACCAAAGCCGGAAATTTGACCAGGAAAACAACTCATATCGCAGTATGGTGACCAGGGTGGTTAACAGAAGGGACGCTGCCTCACCGCTTTCTGAGTTTCTGGGCGTATCTGTCGTGGCCATTTTGATGTGGTATGGTTCCAGATTGGTATTTAAGGAGCAGCTGGCTCCTGAGACATTTTTTGCTTTTGTCTTTGCATTTTATCAGCTTATCGAACCGGCCAAATCTTTTTCTTCCGCATGGTTTAACATACAGAAGGGTCTTGCCGCACTGGACAGAATCGAGCGGATCACAAACACCCCCAATGACGTAAAAAGTCCTGTGAAACCTAAAAGGCTGGAGTCATTCAGCGATGAGATCAGGTTTGAAAACGTGAGCTTCAGGTACCAGGAGGGAGCATCCAATGCTTTGGAAAATATTAATGTTTCTATCAAAAAGGGATCCGTTGTGGCCCTGGTAGGTTCCTCAGGAGCCGGAAAGTCGACTTTTGTTGACCTTTTGCCGCGATTTTATGACCCTGCTGAAGGCAGGATAACCATAGACGGCACCGATATACGGGATGCTGACCTGGAAGACCTCCGGGGGCTTTTCGGCATCGTCAGCCAGGACCCTGTATTGTTTCATGATTCCATAGCCAATAATATTAGTTTTGGAGCGATCAAGTACTCCCGCAGGGAAATAGAAGAAGCTGCCAGGATAGCCAATGCCCATGATTTTATCCGGGTGCTTCCCGAGGGCTATGATACCAACATCGGTGACAGGGGACTTAAGCTGTCAGGTGGCCAGCGGCAGAGGCTTACCATAGCCAGGGCAGTACTCCGTAATCCTCCGGTGCTGATCCTTGATGAGGCAACATCTGCCCTTGACTCCGAATCCGAAAAACTCGTGCAGGATGCCCTTCATAAGCTTATGGAAAACAGGACCTCTGTGGTAGTCGCACACAGGTTGAGTACCATACAGAATGCCGATCTCATCCTGGTGCTTGACCATGGCAGGATCATCCAGGCGGGCACTCCTTCCGATCTAATGGCTCAGGACGGTCCATACAGGAAGTTTGTGGAGATGCAGTCTTTTGCCTGATAAAAAAAAACATATAGTGAAAAACAAAGCCCAGAAGATCTTTGAATCCCATTTCGGTAATCCAACCGTACAGGTGTTTTCACCGGGAAGGGCTAATATCATTGGCGAGCATACAGATTACAACGAAGGCTATGTGCTTCCATTTGCCATAGGTCAGGGTATTTGGTTTTTGGCTGCTGCCAATAGTACTTCTGTTATGAATATCATTGCAGCCAATACGGGAGAGATAGCAAGGGTAGATCTCTCAGACCATAGTTATATCCCTGTTTTTGGGTGGGAAAAATACCTTTTGCAGGTAATCAGAACGCTTGATCTCCACGGAAACCACGGGCTGGACCTTGTGTTTTTTGGAGACCTTCCCATAGGAGGTGGTGTTTCTTCGTCATCAGCCATCACCTGCGGCTTTATTTCAGTATTGGACAGCCTTTTTGACCTTGGGCTGACACCTGATGATATGATCAGGACTGCCGTAACTGCTGAGGTAGGGTCGGGTGTACGGGGCGGTATAATGGACCAGTATACCATATTCAACGGAGTCAGCGATAAAGCCATCCTCCTGGACTGCAGGACCGGCAGCCATAAATTTGTGGACCTCAACATGCGGGGCTATCATTTTTATCTGATCAATACCAATGTCAGGCATAATCTAGTCCAGACCGATTATAACTCCAGGCGTGCCGAGTGCGACCGTGCCGTAGGCCTGATATCGGTAAACCATAAGAAGATATCTGCCCTGAGGGATCTTACTTTGAGTGACCTGCCGGCCATCAGGGAGCTACTGGATGACACACTGTTTAACAGGGTAAGTTTTGTGGTGCAGGAAAACGACAGGGTCCTTCATGCGGTAGAGGCAATAAGGTCGCATAACTGGAATAAGCTGGGCGAACTGTTGTACGGGTCACATGACGGGCTGGCCCAGATGTACGAGGTTAGCTGTGACGAGCTGAACTGGCTTGTAAACTTTACGCTTGACGTGGATCAATTTCTGGGAGCCAGGATGATGGGTGGTGGCTTTGGAGGCTGCACGATAAACCTGACCAAAGGTAAAATAAGCCTTGATTTGGTGAGAAAAATAGAAATAGAATATGAAAAAGCATTTGGCTTAAAGCCTGAAATAATGCCAATTACCGCTGAAAACGGAATCCTTGGCGGAATAGAATGAGGTGCCTTTCTGTGTTTAAAGCCGGACCTTTAACGGTCAATTACATCCACCTCATGGCTTTGACAAAATAGGTCAGCATGGGGGGCAGCATGACCCAAAACCACTCGGGCTTAAACATAAGAAACAACACACAACCTACCAGCGACAGCAGGGCGAAAAGCCAGTAAGATCTAACAGATTCTGATGAAGAAGTCATATCGTTTATTAATTTTGTAGGACTAATTGCTAAAGATGTGCAAATGTAGCGGTTTAACAGATATTTTAAAAATAACATTAACGAATACTTGTTGAAAATTTCAAAGACCGGCTCAAAACTTTCCTACCCGGCCAAATTGTTGCTTTTTGGCGAATACACTGTGACACTGGGGTCAGGAGCCCTTGCTGTGCCATATGACGGCCTGTCAGGAAAGCTTGAGTATGGTACAGGTGAGGAGAAAAGTGAGGGCCTGGAAAAACTGCATATTCATCTTGCAACAGACCCAAACCTGGCAGCCCGGTTTGACCTGAAAAGACTGGAAAAAGATATATCCTGTGGGCTTGTATTCAACTCCGGTATTCCGGAGGGCTATGGTCTGGGCAGCAGCGGGGCCGTGGTGGCTGCCATTTATGATCAGTATGCATTAATCAAAGAGACGGAGTTGTATGCCCTCAAACAAACCCTTGCAGCCATGGAAAGTGTTTTTCACGGCTCAGGCTCGGGACTTGATCCTCTGGTGTCTTATCTGGGCCGACCTGTTATGGCAGATGACGATGGCAACCTCGGGATGGTCGAAGTTTCATTGCCTGAGGGCTTGTTTTTAGCAGATACGGGTATCAGTCGGAGCACCGGTCCCCTTGTGGCTTTATTCAGAAAAATGATGGACGAAGACAGGATATTTTCCGATATTGTTAACCAGCTGAAAGAAGTAAACAGACAAGCCATCCGTGCGTCAGTTTATGGGCACAACCTTTGGAATTACTTCAATGACATAAGCACGATCCAGCTTTCAGCCTTTCGCCCCATGATACCTGCCGCGTATCTCGATGTGTGGCAGAGTGGCCTTGAATCCGGATCTTACGCCCTGAAGCTTTGCGGTGCGGGCGGCGGTGGAATGATACTAGGTATGTCTGCCGGAGAAGGAAAATTTCCTGAAGGTATGAAAATCATAAAACTCAGCCCGAAATAGCTGTTTACATTCTTACTTATTGAAAATCCCGATGGAAGGCAGTGCCTTGTAATCAAAACCCCACAGAGCCTGATTTTCCCAGCTTGAACCCTCCGATGACTCCGGCCCTTTAAAGGCTACCCATTCCGGAGCCCAGTAACAAAAACCTATGCCTCTGGGAGAATCGGCCACAATCTTTCTGACCTTTTCGAGAAAAAGCTTTTGTCCATCCACCGTTGGGGGATAATCAGGATGGATCTGTTGTGGCAAACCGATAACATTGTTGGTCTTGTCCGAATAATCAAATGTAAACGGATAGGCCGTCTCAGCGATGACTATGTCCTTGCCAAAAGTATCTGCCAGAACTCTTATATTTGAGGACAGCGAGTCCATCGATTTACCATGCCAAAAAGGGTAATAGGACAAACCTATGAGGTCATAGTCCAGCTCACGGATCGACTGATAAAAGGGAAGAGACTTGTCATGACCCGCATAGTGCATCATAATCCGGGTTTCCTTGTTGTGGTCTCTGACAGCCTTGATTCCCGCGGCCAGCAGTTCTTTCAGCTGAGGTAATCTGTTGTAATGACCATCTGGCCAGAGCATGCCGTTATTTATTTCATTGCCAATCTGGATATACTCCGGATTTACCTGCTGCATGATCTTCAATGTAAAATTATAGACACTGTCCTTGAGGGCTGCAAACGGAATATTCGACCAGGCTTTGGGCTTATTTTGTTTGCCCGGGTCTGCCCACCAGTCAGAATAATGGACCGTGATGTACACCTTGATACCTTCTTTTTTAAGCTCTTTGGAAAATTCCGCCACTTCTGGCAGAGAAGAATGTTCGTTTGCCGGGGCATTCCATACCCTGAGACGTGCTACCGTCATTCCCTGGTTTTTAAGGGTGGTCACCATATCCTCGAACTCGCCTGCCCGGTTTCTGGCTTTGATGCCTGACTTTCTGATCTCCGGTATAAATGAAATGTCTCCGCCCTTAAAAGTGAGACCATCATTGTAAGTAGGTGCGTCTACCTTTGGTTTGGTACATGATATAAAAATGATAATAAAGCAAAAAGAGGACATTATAAACCTTGTCATTTTGACTGATTTTTGTACAAATATAAGCTCTTGTATTGATTATTTTTGAGACTGGTCGGATTTAAGTATCTCAAAAGTAACTTCATCCCTGTTGCCTTCCTGGTCTGTCACACTGAGTATGTGATTGCCAGCTTCCAGATTTACCAGGCAGTCGTGGGGAGGTTTAGTTGCCTTGATAAATTTTTCATCTGCAAACCAGAATAGGCTGCCTTTTTCATCCCTGTTGTAGGCTTTTGCGATCAGGGGATTTTGTTTGTCGGAACTTTCGCGGGGAAGGAAGATTTTCAGGCCCTCCTGTGGGTACATAATCCTGCAGGTTTTTCCTTCCGGCCTGCAGTCCGGGTTTGATGGGGGCTGGACAGCATACTCCGGATGACCAGGCTTATAATAATATTCCATATAAGACGGCAGGCTAAAAAGAGTATCCCTGCTTACTGCTTTTACAGCACACTGCTCTGAGAGAGATTGACCCTGTCCATCCAGGAGCAGGGTCTGATGATAGCTGCACTGCTGAAACTGAAGTGAGGACCTTTCTAATATCAATGGTATAGTGTGTTTGCACAAAGGGCCGGCCAGTTTTCCTGACTCCCCGCACACGGTTACCTTTTCTTTGTGGCTGTAAGCTGGACTCCTGTTAAACCAGTGGTTGTCAGGCAGGACATTAAACAGCTTAAACATAACTGGTGCAGCCTTGGATATCCCCGTCAGATCAAACCTGCCTTCACCGTCTTCATTACCCACCCAAACAGCTACCATATACCTGCCGGTAAATCCTATGGCCCAGGCATCCTTATGGCCATAGCTTGTACCCGTCTTCCAGGCGGTTTTTTTATTTCCGGAAAAAAGGTCCCACGATTTTTCTTCACGCGGCCTTGTCAGGTCAGCCATAATCCGCACAGTGTAATCCATGGCATAAGCTGAGAATACAACCGGATCCTTGGTGGGCTTTCCCTTTTCTTCCTTCAGGCATCTGACAGGTCTGAAGGGGTCAGGATGACCGCTGTAATTCAGGGCAAGCCCCTTGTAGATTCGACTCAGATCCCATAGTGATGATTCGCCGCCGCCGAGGATGATGCTTAGTCCGTAATGGCCGGCACCTTTGTCGAGATATTGGATATCCAGCCTCTCGAGCTGCTCGTAAAAGGTCTGAAGCCCGCAAGTGTTGAGGGTCCTGACAGCCGGCACATTGAGGGATTTTATCACGATCTCTTCCAGCGGTACGGCCCCTCTGTATTTCTTGTCAAAATTTTCCGGCTGAAATTCCCCTATGGCCGTAGGTATGTCTGCCACTAGCTCATTAGGAAGAAAAGTGCCGGTCTCAAGGCAATGTGCGTATAACAGAGGCTTCAGCAGGCTCCCGTAACTCCTGGGTGCCTGTGCTACATCCACATACGAAAACGGCGTCTCAGTATCCCTGATATTGCCATGGTAAGCTGTCAGTTCGTCGTTTTCAAGGTCAATGATTACTGCAGCGAGGTTGCCAATACCGTCAGACTTGAGGAATGAAGCTTCCTGCTGCAGGATGCCAAGTGTCGTCTCCTGGATGGTAGCCGGAATTGTCGTTTGGAACACATATCTTTCGGGGTGTTTGGCTGCCAGATATTCGAGTGCATGGTAGGCTTGGGAGGGTATGGCTCTGGTTTCCACAGGTATTTCCTCGCCCAGGTACAAAGTAAGCTCAGATGTATTAAAGTAACCTTTTTTGGCCAGCTTATGAAGCAGAAGATCCCTTTTTTGCTTCAGGACTTCCCTGTTTTTCCTGAGGTTGGCTGATGAAGGGCCGTTGGGCATTACAGCCAGCAAGGCACATTCCGACCAGGAAAGTTGGGTGACAGGTCTGCCGAAATACCGTAGGGATGCTGCCCCGATCCCTACTGTATTTCCGCCGAAAGGGGCAATGTTGCACCATTCCCTCAGGATATATTCATCGGTATGGATAAGGCTGTATTTAATTGCACCGGCCATTTCCCTGATCTTGTTTAGCCACGACCGGGATGCATTTTTATTTCGCATCCTCATCACCTGCATGGGTAACGTACTGGCACCCCTGACTATTTTTCCGCGTTTTCGGTTTTGGACAAATGCCTTGACGGCGGACACAGGATTGATTCCGGGATGCCACCGAAAATATTCATCTTCGTACAGAATGATGCTTTTCGTCAGCTTATCAGGCAAGTTGCCTTCATAGGGAAAACACCACTGTCCGTCTTCTGAGACTTTTGCCGAAAGCAGGATACCTTCCTTGCTGTAAAGAGCCTTGCTGTAGGAAACACCTGATTCCGGAAGGGGAAAAACCAATGTTGTCAAAACAGAGATTACCGCTATAAATAAAAGCGACTTTCCGTATTTCAGACGTTTCATACATGCAAAATTAAAAGATGACATCATACTGCTGCTACCTTACCTGTTGACCAATGTCCTGCCTGTGGATGTGGAAGCTCTTGTGTTGCCTTTGTACATATGTTCACATGAGACGGATGGC
This sequence comes from Bacteroidota bacterium, assembly GCA_019136675.1. Classification (GTDB taxonomy): domain Bacteria; phylum Bacteroidota; class Bacteroidia; order Chitinophagales; family Saprospiraceae; genus OLB9. Next base: position 1,427 of record JAGVTV010000180.1, on the reverse strand, counting down.
AAATAGAAGTCTCCTGTAAAGGCGGCCTTTGCCCGGAAAAAATAGGTTTGGCTGTCTCCGGGCCCGAGATCAAAAAATGTATATACCCTGTCATCTCTGAAGTCCTGATAGGTAAACCTGTCTTGTGAAGGCCTTTCGGTCTCGTAGAGTCTAGGGTTGATCAGCTCCCATCCTGAAGGCATTTTCAGGTTTAGTGCCAGGCTGTTTACACTAAGGGCGGAGGGATTGGTGACCCTAACGCTGATGGTAATGTCGTCGCCCAGCATGGTTCCGGTTAGCCCCTGTTTTTTGCGTGTTTGGTTATAGTAATCAACGGATACTCCTAGGTTTTCTGATGCTCCGGATTTAACCAGGTTGTTGTCAATAAACCTGTCTGTCTGGTAGATGTATAGCTTGCTTTTTCCGGTATTCTGCACCGTTATGGTCTTGTCAAATGATGCCTGGGCAAACTCTATCCTTCTCGGCTCGTAGGCGGAATGGTTAAATGCTTTGTTGCCTCCCGGCAGCCCTGAGACTGTATATTCTGAAGTGCCAGTTATACCCATCGACTGGCCAAAATACCTGTATGCTGCTATGAAGGCAAATCCTTTGGTCTGGGTGCTGGCCCAGGAGTTTTTATTGAGCACATCAACCATTTGGTCATAGTAGTTGTCCATCCGCTTTTTCTCCTTTTCAAAATGACTCAGGATATCGACGATTACAGCCCAGTCCCTTCCCTGGTCTCCAAAACTGTTGTAACTCTGATTTTCATTGTATGTTTTCTGGAGGGATTCGGCTTTCGCCAATAGTTCATCGGCCTTGGAATCATAACCGCTAAGTTTGAAGGCCCCGGCCATCAGCCACCAGGCTACAGAATTTTTGGAGTCGACGCCTGTGACATAACGGTTCATGGCTGATTTGGCAGGTTTTCCTGCTTTTGCCAGTACATACAGCCTGAAGGCCTGTGCAAAACATTCGGATTCGTAATTATACCTGTCTGTTGGCTCGGTAAATGACCAGTTGTTGGCTGAGGTAAAGTGTGCTTCTGTCCACTGGGTTAGCATGGACGAATTGCTGCCGAGATATCCTAGTTTTTTGGCTTCCACCAGAAAATTTCCGGCATACACATCTGACCAGAAATGGTAATAGTTATTGTCCCAGTAGTTAAACTTGCCTGATGACTGCTGATATCTGGCTATCTTATTGATGGTGGCCTGGAGGTTTTCGAGACGGACCCTGTTTTTTTGCGGGTCAAGCGACATCACCTTGTCTAGATACAACTGGCCAAAACCCGCTGATGTGGTCTGCTCCAGACATCCGTACGGATAATCCACCAGCTCCTCGGCGTACTTGGTAAAATTGGGAACCTTCAGACCGCTGACCATAATTCCTGACTTGAAGACCTCACGGTATCCTTTGGGGCTGACACTGACAGTAGCCTTGCCGCC
>JAGVTV010000196.1 GCA_019136675.1 Bacteroidota bacterium | reverse complement strand
GGATAGAGTCTGTAAAATCATATTATCATCCGCACCGTCAACATCACCGGCATTTTCATAGCCGGGAGGGTTGATCTGCACGACGGTGTATTGTCCCACAGGCAGGAATCCAAAGGAATAGTGTCCCGTCTCATCAGTCATGACCTGCATGACAAATCCTTCCTTATTTATCACCAATTCGCCGTTTTGGTCCAGAAGCCTGATGACAGAACCGGAAAGCGGAGTCCTGGTAGTTACCTCATACACAGTGCCTTCTATCCTTCCCAGTAATTCTGAAAATTCAAATTCAGGGATTTTAATCGCATGACTGTTGCTGAGGCCGTCATCCTCTGAACCATTGGTGTGACAAAGGACAAATTTCTGGATTGCTTCATCAGATTTCAGCCTTACAGCTCCTCTTTTATTGCTGTGATGTACATCACCATTTACACCGGCTATAAAATTTGCCTTTACAGACTGTCCGTATATTGTGTAAGTAGGCAGGGAATCAAGCTTCTGAAGGGTCAATGGCACCAATCCGGCCTGATTGTAAGCCATGAAACTGAGGCTATCCTGATAAGTACTCATCTTGTTGGTAGCTGACTGCAGCATGTCAATATCATAGACATTGAAGCTATGCATAAAAACGGGTTTTGAAAAAATGAACTCCAGATATACCGGTTGCTTGCTCTGCGTTGAAGTAACCTGAAAGGCAAGGTTTCCTTTGCCATAAAACGTATTAGTCTTTGTGTAGTCGTTAAATTCGCTGGGATTGATGGTGGTCGTGTTCAGCTTTAACGGGTCTACAAGGTGTACAGTTACATCAATGCCTTCTATATTACGGTAGACATTAAGGGTGTCGTCGGCCTTCCAAATAGCCTTGTTCCCCTCTAATGCCCCCTCCCAGGTAAAAACCAGCGGTTGGAACGAGGCGGTTTGAGACTGGGCAAAAATAACCAGCCCTGCAAATAATTTGCATAAGAAAAGTTTTCTCAATAACATATCAATACGGGTTAAAAAAATTACGGGTTACAGTAGGTTTATTGCTAATTTCATACCAAAAAAATCAATAATATATTATGTGTAAACAAACTCCTAGGGCAAAATACCACAACTTACTGACATACAGAATATTAATAAATACTAAAAAATTTTTTATTACTTATTATTTATAAAACGAATAATAATTCGTCAAACTCCTTGTATTTCAATTTACAAAATTAGTTTATTCTGATTTTCTCTTATGAGTCAAAAATAATTTAGGGTTTCTCAATTTTACTGCCAATATTATATTCTGCATGGTCAAGCAGCATTCAGTATATGTATAATTCCGCTCCTGGTGGTCTCTTTTTAACAGTAAATAGCGGCTTGATGACCTATGCCAGTTTCAATAAAATCCAAACTTTCAAAAAAGGTAAATGAGGGATCCGCGGTCTCAGTTTATACCCAGATATTTATGGGTCTGAAGGCTCAGCTTCCATTTGGGATGACACAGGCAGTATTCTACTGCCCGATTAGTGTGCTCCTCCCTGTTTTTGTCGTCAAGCGGCTGAAGATAGAAATGTTCGAAATTCAGGTGTTCAAACATGGAGGGTGTGTTTTCAGCTTGTGGAAAAACAAGTTTTAATTCGTGGCCCTGCTTAATAACGATATCTGTATCAGCCTTTGGACTCACACAAATCCAGTCAATGCCCTGTGGCAGAGGCAGTGTCCCGTTTGTCTCTATGGCTGCCTCCATGCCAGCAGTGTGGAGCTTGTCAAGTAATGCCTTGTCTAACTGCAGTGCAGGCTCACCTCCTGTAAAAACCACAAAAGGATGCTCATCTGCAGCAACAGGCCACAATGACCGAATCGTGTGTATCAGAGCATCCGCATCATAGGAGCCCCCATTGACACCGTCAGTACCCCTGAAATCCGTATCACAAAATCGGCATACTGCTGACAGCCGGTCTTCCTCCCTGCCACTCCACAGATTGCAGCCCGCAAAGCGGCAAAAAACAGCAGGTCTTCCGGCATGAAAGCCTTCTCCTTGCAGGGTGTAATATATTTCCTTTACCTTGTACATTATCCTTTCAGCTTATTATTGCCGTGGCTTCAATCTCCACCAGCATATCCGGATCGATCAGAGCCGATACGGCCAGCATAGTGCTTGCAGGCCTGATATCTCCAAAGACCTCGCCATGAGCCCTTCCGACGGCTTCCCAGTCATTGACATTCACCAGATAGACCCTTGTGCGAACTACCGTGTCCATTCCGGCTCCAAGCTTATCCAGTGCGTCAGCGATGATGCCCAGGATACATCGGGCCTGCCCATAGGCATCGCCCTTACAGGCTATCTGTCCGTCTACCACCGCCGTAGTGCCGGCTACTTCGATGGTATTGCCGCACATTACAGCCCTGGAGTAACCCACTACCGGCTCCCATTTTGCTCCGCTGCTCACTCTGATTTTCATGGTGTCGATTTCTATTTAGCCCAATCCTGAAAAATATGCTGCTACATCGGCCAGAGACGACATCCTGCAGTCTGGCACCGAATCCGATATTATAAAGTTGTTGTCAGGCTTATCGCCAACGAGAATTGTTTTCATGCCCAGGCGGTTGCCAAAAGCCATGTCACTGTCAGAATCCCCCACCATCAGGCATCTCCTGAAATCAATATCCGGAAAGTCCCTCTTTGCCTCCATGGCCATACCGGGATTAGGTTTCCTGCAAAAGGGATCCAGGTCTGACTTGTATGGGCAATAGTAGATCTCGTCTACCCTCCCCCCGTGGTATGAAATGATTTCCATCATCAGGTGGTGTATTTCCTTCAGGTCATCGTGTGAAAGTACTCCTTTTTCTATTCCGGCCTGATTGGTGACTATAAATATCCTCCCAAACAACAAGGACATCATAGCCAGGGCATCCAGCACTCCCGGCAAGAAGCGGAATTCGTCCCACGTCTTGACATAATCCTCGGGCAGCCTGTGGTTGATCACCCCGTCCCTGTCGAGAAAAAGTGACCACTCCGGAGATATCCTGAAATCCGGCCAACCAAAAGGGACCCTGACTGCCATGAAGCCCTGATTTATTTTTTATACTTTGCCGGAAGCCTTTATGCAAAAGGCCACGTCATCAATTGTATCCGAGTTTTGCCTTCAATCCCGAATTAAGGGCTTCCAGAAACTCTTCCGTGTACAGGTAATGTTCGCCGTGATTGACCTTTGACCCATGGATTATCACTGCAAGATCCTTGGTCATTTTTCCACCTTCCACTGTCTCTACACAAACCTCTTCAAGGGCTTCGCTAAAACGGATCAGTTCCTGATTGTTGTCAAGTTTACCCCTGAAAGCCAGCCCCCTTGTCCATGCATATATCGAAGCAATAGGATTGGTAGAGGTAGGTTTTCCTGCCTGATGGTCACGGAAATGCCTGGTCACAGTGCCGTGGGCCGCTTCTGCTTCCATGATATTGCCGTCGGGCGTTATCAGCACGGAAGTCATCAGTCCCAGTGACCCGAAACCCTGGGCCACAGAGTCCGACTGCACGTCGCCGTCATAGTTCTTGCAAGCCCAGACGAAGCTGCCGTTCCACTTGAGGGCACTAGCCACCATATCATCAATAAGCCTGTGCTCGTATACAATGCCATTGGCTTCAAACTGGCCCTTATAATCCTTTTCGTAAATTTCCTGAAAGATATCTTTAAACCTGCCATCGTATTTTTTAAGGATGGTATTTTTGGTAGAGAGGTACAGTGGCCAGCCCTTTGAAAGAGCCATCTTAAAGCAGGAGTGGGCAAATCCACGGATGGATTCATCGGTATTGTACATGCAGAGGGCTACCCCGTCACCTTTGAAGTCAAAGACGGTCCAGGACGATACCGTGCCGTCTTCCGCCGTAAAGGTCATGGTCAGTTTGCCTTTGCCTTTGGTCACGACATCGGTAGCTCGGTACTGGTCGCCAAAAGCATGACGGCCTATGATGATCGGTGAGGTCCAGTTAGGTACGAGTCTGGGCACATTTTGCATCACGATGGGCTCCCTGAACACTGTTCCGTCCAGGATATTGCGGATGGTGCCGTTTGGAGACTTCCACATTTGTTTGAGGCCAAATTCCTCCACCCTGGCTTCATCAGGCGTGATTGTGGCACACTTGATGCCTACACCATACTGCCTGATGGCATTGGCAGCATCTACAGTCACCTGGTCATTGGTCTCATCACGGTATTCGATGCCGAGGTCATAATACTTTATATCGATATCAAGGTACGGAAGTATCAGTTTTTCCTTAATGAATTTCCAGATGATCCTGGTCATTTCGTCACCATCCAACTCCACTACCGGGTTGGCTACTTTTATCTTGTTGAATGCCATTTGAAAATAATTTTTTAAAAATGAACTAATTATACAGGTTGCAAAGGTAATAAAATGTGGTGCGGTTTAAAAGCCATTCGCACTTTAATTATCTGCCTCCACTGATTCAGTTGTCCGGAGATTGAACCAGAATGATTATCTTTGCAAATATATTTATAAACACATACAGATAATCATTATGTCAGAAAACAACCAGAACCAGATTAATATTGAATTGTCCGAAGAAGTGGCAGAAGGTGTGTATTCAAACCTTGCGATCATATCTCACTCTCATTCAGAATTTATTGTGGATTTTATCAGGCTTGTGCCAAATGTACCCAAGGCCAAGGTAAAATCAAGAATCATCCTGACCCCTCAGCACGCCAAAAGGCTCATGAAAGCCCTGAATGACAATATTAAAAGATATGAAAACCAGTTTGGTAACATTGAAGACCCGGAAGCCGGAATGATACCCAATATGAACTTCCCTACTGCGGGTATGGCATAATACTTCGTTTTTTAAAGTCTGCCGCAGCTTAAAAGCAGGTTTATACTAAACCGAAATAGAGTTGACCGTCCATCTTGTTGTCAAAAAGCCAAATCTCATCATTGGAAAGCCTCGCCGGAGTACCCATTCCGTCTGTTTTTTCCGCCTTGATATTAGCCTTTTTGTCGACACAATCTAAATGGCCAATCCAAATTCCGTTAAGGATATTTAAGTTTGGACAAAAAAAATGGTCGCCCCCCAGCGACCATT
>JAGVTV010000221.1 GCA_019136675.1 Bacteroidota bacterium | reverse complement strand
ACCCATTTGATTAATATTTTCCGGAGAAGACTTTGATTTGTCAAAATCATTTGGATAATTGACTTTAAGAGACAAATAAAATGCACTATTGGGATTGAGGTGCTCAATTTTATATATTCCTTCAGGTATTTGTTTGTCACCTTCTTTTAACTTTGGCCCTAAAGTTCCGCTATAACCTGTGAATGAATATTTTTTAATGAATTTTATTCCGTTATAATCATCAGAATAAACATTCAGTTCTTTTTCTTCTTTAAATGCTGCAATTATAATTTTGTGAGGATAATCCATTTTATAACCGGCTATTGCAAGTTCCTTTTCAAGCCTGGTCAATACGTCGCCTTCTATTTTTTTAAGAATAGTGTCTACGGTTTCTTTTTTCCTGAATTTATTAAAAATAGGTATGTAAATACTTCTGCCAAAGTATAAAAAAATACCGAAAAGGATAAAAAGCAAAACCAGGGCAACGATTATTTTATAATTCGACATTAAATTAAAAAAAGTGTTTTTTAATGCATACCAGGCATTAGTTATTAATTTTATTTTTTAGCTTGAAATTTTTAATTCTTTTATAGTGAGTAGCGATTGCACACCCTATTTCAAGAGAAAAACCATTGACATACTTATAATCGTATTGGGTTAAGCGGGATCTCATTAGAAAATGTAAATCATATCTAAGTATGTATGGAGTGCCATATACGGTTGTTGGTTTGTCTTTGCTAATGGGCAATTTATATTTGTAAGTCACTGCGAAATTTGACCCTTTTTTTTGGATCCCATCATTACTCTTTTCATTAGAATTAAAAATTAAATTCATTAAACTGAAACCAGCCTCTACTTGTATGCTTTTGTTGCCCTTATGATATCCGCCATACAGATTACAATGCAAAGCAGATGGATATTTTGGTTGTTCAATTGAAGTATTCAGTTCCGGCCACAGTTTTATTCGCTTTGAGCCAGAGACATTCAGATTTAAGCCAACCAGTATTTTTGGAAACAAATATGAAAGGTCAATATCCATGCCACCACCCCCGCCTAAATAATTATATATATGGCCTGATACAGGTCTTTTATAAAAACCACCTAAACTAATTTCTTCTCTATGTTTTGAAAATTCAATGGTTTCAAAATCGGAAAGCTTTAATCGTTGAAATGAAAATCTATCAATAATATAAACCGGCTGATACCCACTTTTTTGATATGTTGGAAAAATTACTCTAAAGAAAAAGAAACTTGGATACGGAACACTATCAATCAGCAGAGGTTTGAACAATACAAATGGCTTAAACACATTTTGAAAACTATCCTTGATTGCTGCTTCATTTACACCATTTATTTCCGCAAGGTTACCTACTCCATATTCATCCACATCGAATATAAATTCTACTTCTAAACCCTGGATTTTTTCGCGTAGGGGCGATGGAAATTCTATGCCAAGTGCTTTTACAGACAATTTTTGCAGCCCCATGATAGGATAAGCCAATATCGTGTCCGATTGTGAATGTACATAGTAGCTCACGACGAGCAAAAGGCAGGTGGTAATGACGTTTTTCAATTGCAACTCACATTTATATACAAAGATACACAAAAAGGTAAATGAGGGGTGTAAGAATATACAGGTCTCATGGTCACCAAAGGTGTGACACTGTCTCTTTGGATAATCACATGATTTTATTGCTATTTCAAGCTTCACGACGAAGCTCTAATGCATAAAATGGTTTGAAATTAAGTAAAACATTGCCAGACCGGGTTTCCCCTCCTGGTGGCGGCGGATTAGTCGGTAACCTTACTCCACATACTCCTTGCGTATGACAAGGGCAAACAGGTTGCTCTCCAGCTGCAGATAACCATGTTCGTAGCAAAAACGGTAGGTCTTCCCTGTTTTGGTCTTGTATTCATTGGTAAAATACGAAAACTTGAAGCCCTCGTCCAGCAGGTCGGTTTTGGTCACCGTAGCTTTGCCGGTTGGGTTCATGGTCTCAAGGATACGCCGGTTTTTACGCAGGATGTTGTTTATGTTACGCATAAACTTATTCTGGTCAGAATTCTGCTTGTTAAAGTAAGAAGTGCGGCATTGATCGCAGCAATACTTCTTGTCTCTTCTTCCGTCAAATTTGTCTCCGCATTCGATGCATGTTCTTTTTTCCATTGATGTTTAGTTTAGTATTATAATTTTTTGATTTAAGCGTCCGGCCGTGCCGACAGTGAAATATATCCTCCGGCAGCTGCAAAAAATATGACTCCAAAACAGACGATGGGTGGCAGGAAGGTAAGCATCAGCATTATCGCAAATCCAACCCCGAATATCACTGTGTTTATTGCCATGATTCCCCTCATTTCCTTTTTGCCTGTGTTGTGCCGGGAGAGCCACCACAGAGAAAGTCCGCTCAGGAGGCAAAGCATGGTCATGCAGGCACTCAGGGCGGTAAACAAATCCATGGTGGTTGGTGAAAACCCCGCACCAAGGTCCCGCTTGTAGTTCATCATAAGATCATACATCTGCTTTTCTGTCTCATTGGCTGGTTCTGGGTTTTTAAAAAAACTCAGTGAATGGATGGCACCAGTAAGTATTTGGGATACGTAAGTAGCCCATATCCATTTCTTTGAATAGCTCTCAGCCATTTATCTGTCTTTCAATTGTAAGGAATGTGTTTACTTTCTTATAATTTCAGGGTAAAAGTAAGTCAATCCTTTCTATAAAAAAACAGTTAAATATTATTTTTCTTTAAAACGATTTAAATCTTTCGATACAAGCCTTTTCGAGACTTTCACGATCATCAGGATGTGCAATATCGATGAGAGCCTTAGCCCGTTGTCTGAGATTTTTGCCGTACAGGTAAGCAACTCCATATTCTGTGGCTATGTAGTGGGCATGTGCCCTGGTTGCCACTACGCCGGCCCCTGGATTAAGGAAAGGAACGATCCTTGATTTACCCTTGTTGGTTCTGGACGGCAGTGCAATGATAGGTTTTCCACCCATGCTCAAGGCTGCTCCCCGCAGGAAGTCCATCTGTCCGCCTACACCACTGTACTGGTACGTGCCTATGGAATCCGAGCAAATCTGCCCCGTCAGGTCTACTTCAATGGCACTGTTTATGGCTACAACCTTGGGGTTTCTTTTTATCACGTGCGGATCATTGACATAGTCTATGTCCAGGAAAGCAAATGCAGGATTATCGTCGATGTAGTCATACAGTTTCCTGCTGCCGAGGGCAAAGCCGGTCACAATCTTATTGGGGTGGATGGTTTTGTATTTGTTGGTTACAATATCCTTGTCAAAAAGTTCGATGATGCCATCAGAAAGCATTTCTGTGTGGATACCCAGGTCCTTGTGGTTACCCAGGCATTTAAGGACGGCATCGGGTATGGCACCGATGCCCATCTGCAGTGTGCTGCGGTCTTCAATGAGATTGGCCACATGTTCGCCGATCCTGAGCTCGTCCTCACTAACTCGGCTGCCATATGTGACCTCGTGGAGCTTGTCTTCGCAGTAGACCATGGCACTAAACCTCTTGGTGTGGATCAGTCCGTCTCCGTGTGTCCTCGGTACATTGGGGTTTACCTGTGCGATTACTTTTTTGGCAGTGTTTACTGCCGACCTGGCCACGTCCACGGAAACACCCATAGAACAATATCCATGTTTGTCAGGTGGTGATACTTGTACTATGGCCACATCGATAGGCAGTACATTCCTCTTGAAAAGTTCGGGTATTTCGCTCAGAAACACCGGTACGTAATCCGCCCTTCCTTCGTTTACATCCTTACGTATGGGCTCCGAAACAAAAAGTGCGTTGATCTTAAACGAGTCCAGCAAATTGGGCTTATCCACAAAGATCTCTCCCAAAACGCTTATAAAAACCAACTCCACGTCACGCAGCCTTTCTCCCTGCAGGGCCAGATGCCTGAGCATGGTTGTGGGGGTCTGGGCACTGCCCTGAATAAAGACCCGGTCACCGCTTTTGACCATTTGGAGGGATTCTTCAGCTGTTGTATATGTAACTGGGATACGCATAATATCTTAATTTTAGCACAAAGTAAACCATCTGACCGGTGTCAGTAAAATGAGGATTGTCATTTTGCAGGGCAATAAAGGTCATATGTGTGTAAAACCCTGGTATTTGTCAGGAACAAAAATTTTAATTGGGTTGATTTGATTCTGATCGGAAAAGTTCGGCAATACCTGTGCCAAGTCTGTAAAAATCCTGCAATATGTTGGCTGGCACAAGCGAATCATGGGCATAAAATATGAGGTAGTAGTTAGCCGCTTCTACTGTCCATCCGCTGGTATTAGAAAAAAACTTGAGTACCTGGTCACTGAAAGCGTGGCGAATAAAATCGGGATCATCGCCCTTGAGGTGGTACTTGTCCGAAAAAACCGGATAGTTTTCAAAGTTGATGTCCTCCCAACCCAGGTACATTCCCAGTTTGTGTCCGAAGTTTTCGGGTTTCATGATAAATGCCGGCAGTCCCAGTTCCCTCGAATTGGCAAAAAATACGGTTTGGTCGTACGTTTTGACGTGATTGCCGTAGGCGACCGTGTACTTGTAGTCAAAGATATGGTATCTGGGCTCGGTGATGTCAGACCTGGAGAGACACAGATTCCTGATTTTGCCCCTGCGGCGGTTAAACAACTCAAAGCATGACATAAGGGCTTTTTCGCCAAATTCGTCAGAATCCACATAGTCCAGCCCAGCCTTGTAGCACAGATCTCTGTATTTTTCAATCCTGACTTCGTCTTTTTTACTCCCGAACATATATCAAAATTTAACGGCAAGGTAAGAAAATCAGCCATTTAAAATATAGAATAAATCTAAATAATATTTTTGCTATAACTTACGATCAAAATTTCTTTGCTGTTGTTTAGCTTTGCAAAAATCAATAAAAATTCCTTTTATGAAGTGGTTAGTGGAGTTTTTTAGCTCTGGTATAGGCAAAAAATTACTTATGAGCCTTACCGGATTGTTCCTGATTATATTTCTGGTGGTACATTTGGCTGGTAATCTTCAGCTTTTAAAAGACGACAATGGACAGTCCTTTAATATCTATGCCAAGTTTATGACCTCCAACCCTCTCATCAAGACTGTTTCGTACGGATTGTACTTTTTTATTCTGCTGCATGCGGTGGTTGGCATCCTGATTGCCTGGTCAAACAAGCAAGCCAAAGGAAAGGGATATGCTGTGTCAGCATCTTCGCCGAATACATCCTGGGCATCAAAAAATATGGCCTTGCTGGGTACGCTGATTCTGGCTTTTCTCTTTATCCACATGGGAGACTTTTGGTACAAGATGAAGTTTACCGATCTTTTGCCTTACGTCACTTATGATGCAGAGATGGGGCCCATCAAAAACCTCTATGCCCGGACGGCTGAGGCTTTTTCAGATCCGTTAATTGTAATTACCTATCTGATAGGGATGGCGGTCCTGTCATTTCACTTATGGCACGGCTTCCAGAGTGCTTTTCAGACCCTGGGCATCAATCATCCTAAATATTCACCACTTATCAGGGCAGCAGGCAAAGCCTTTGCCATCCTGATCCCATTGGCGTATGCCATTATTCCGATATGGCATTATTTCAATCATGCCTGATAAAAAGTTGAACCAATTCAGTTTTTTTATAAAATCCAAAGTAAAAACATGAATTTAAATTCTAAAGTGCCTCCTGGCCCGATAAATACCAAGTGGACACAATACAAGTCCACTATTCCCATAGTGGCCCCCAATAACAAGAGAAAGCTTGAAGTGATCGTGGTTGGTTCCGGTCTGGCCGGTGCGTCAGCAGCATCATCGCTCGGGGAGCTCGGTTATGCGGTCAAATGCTTTACCTTTCATGACAGCCCCAGGAGGGCCCACAGTATTGCCGCTCAGGGAGGTATCAATGCCGCAAAAAATTATGCAAATGACGGGGACAGTATTTTCAGGCTTTTTTACGATACGGTCAAAGGCGGAGACTACAGGGCCCGCGAAGCCAATGTACACCGTCTTGCGGAGTGCAGCGTAGACATCATCGACCAATGTGTAGCCCAGGGAGTACCTTTTGCCAGGGAGTATGGCGGACTGCTTGAAAACCGCTCTTTTGGAGGAGTGCAGGTATCCAGGACTTTTTATGCCCGGGGCCAGACAGGTCAGCAGCTGCTCATAGGTGCGTATCAGTCGCTTTCAAGGCAGATAGCCCTCGGCACTGTCGACATGTACAATCGCCATGAGATGCTGGATCTTGTCATGGTCGATGGCAAAGCACGGGGCATCATAGCCCGCAACCTGCTCACGGGTGAGCTCGAAAGACATGCTGCCCATGCGGTGGTACTGGCCACAGGCGGCTACGGCAATGTATTTTACCTGTCTACCAATGCAATGATGTGTAACGTCACTGCAGCCTGGAAATCCGTAAAAAAAGGAGCATTAATGGCCAATCCGTGTTTTACACAAATCCATCCTACTTGTATTCCCGTGTCAGGAGATTACCAGTCCAAGCTGACCCTCATGTCAGAGTCACTCAGGAATGACGGCAGGGTTTGGGTACCAAAAAATATAGCGGATGCAGAGGCTATCAGAACCGGCAAACTCAAAGGGTCGATGATCTCCGAGGATGCCAGGGACTACTTCCTCGAGAGGAGATATCCGGCTTTTGGCAACCTGGTTCCGCGTGACGTGGCCTCCAGAGCTGCAAAGGTGGAATGCGACAAGGGACATGGCGTAAGCCCCACGGGCCTGGCCGTTTATCTTGATTTTTCGGCTGCAATCGAAAGGTACGGAAGGTCGGAGGCCAATAAGCAGGGCCTTCATGACCTGCCCAAAGCCCGAATCATAGAAATGGGAGAGAAAGTAGTCTCCGACAAATACGGAAACCTCTTTGAGATGTACGAAAAGATCACAGGAGAAAACCCGTACAAAGAACCCATGAAGATTTATCCGGCTGTCCACTACACCATGGGCGGCCTTTGGGTGGATTACAACCTGGAAACCAATATCCCCGGACTTTTTGCCCTCGGTGAGTGCAACTTTTCTGACCACGGAGCTAACCGACTCGGTGCATCTGCCCTCATGCAGGGACTGGCTGACGGCTACTTCGTAATACCTTACACCATCGGAACCTATCTCTCCAACGAAATCTCCACTCCAAAGATAAAAAATGACCTACCGGAATTTCTGGAGGCTGAGCGAAAAACTTCCGATCTTATATCCCGGCTTCTGAGTATAAAAGGCTCCCAATCTGTAGAGAGTTTCCACAGAAGGCTCGGTAAGATTATGTGGGACAATTGTGGCATGGCAAGAAACGAAGAAGGCCTGATTAAGGGCAGGCAGATGATCCGGGAGTTGAGGGAGGAATTCTACAGGGATGTATATGTACCCGGCAGCAATGACGAATATAATCCGGAGCTGGAAAAGGCGGTTCGGGTGGCTGATTTTCTGGAAATGGGCGAACTTATGATGCTCGATGCCCTCAACAGAAAGGAATCCTGCGGCGGCCACTTCCGCGAAGAATCATCAACCGCTGATGGTGAAGCCAAAAGAAATGATGAGGAATTTGCTTATGTAGCAGCCTGGGCGTGGGACGATAACAACCCTGTCATGTATAAGGAAAACCTTGTGTTTGAGAATGTAGAATTGAAAACAAGGTCTTACAAATAATTAAAAAAAATACCCGACGATCATGGACATGAAACTCAATATAAAAGTCTGGAGGCAAAAAAACAGCAGTGCTTCCGGAGCCTTTGAAACTTACCAGGTCAATGCCAATGAGCATATGTCATTTCTGGAAATGCTTGACGTACTAAACGAAGATTTGGTATCCAAAAAAATGGAACCAATCGCTTTTGAGCACGACTGCCGCGAGGGTATATGCGGCACCTGCTGCATGGTGATCAATGGCAGACCACACGGACCCAATGCAGGCACGACCACCTGTCAGTTGCACATGAGATTTTTTAAAGACGGTGACACCATCGTGGTGGAGCCATACAGGGCCAAAGCATTTCCTGTGCTCAAAGACCTGGTCGTAGACAGGGCAGCTTTTGACAGAATAATCCAGGCCGGTGGCTACATATCGGTCAATGCAGGTCAGGCTCCTGACGGCAATTCTATTCCGATTGGGAAAGAAAGGGCTGCCAGGGCTTTTGAGGCTGCAGCCTGTATCGGGTGCGGTGCCTGTGTCGCTGCCTGCCCCAATGGATCTGCCATGCTCTTTACCTCCGCTAAGGTAAGTCATCTGGGATTGCTGCCTCAGGGTGAGGTCGAGTCCGAAAGAAGGGTAAGTGCCATGGTAGCCCAGATGGATAAGGAAGGTTTTGGTATGTGCAGCAATGTCGGAGCCTGTGAGGCAGAATGTCCCAAGGAGATCAAGCTGGACAACATAGCCTTCCTTAACAGATCTTACTTCAAATCCAAATTCAAGGGAAGGGAAGCTTAATCTTTTTTCCAGCTGTACTTAAAAAGACTGTCCGGCACTAATAAATATTAAATTTAAGTTTAATATATACTTCTGCTTAATAATATTTGGGGAAAATTTATTAGGTTTGTGACATGAACAGGGAGATAGCATTGCTGGAGAAACTTGAAAAGGAACTGAACCTCAAACAGCTTCAGATCAAATCCCTGCTGACCATTACCCAGGCAATCAATGACAACGTGTCTGCTGAGGGACTCTTTAATATGTACAAGTCGTTTCTCAGCTGGGAGATGGGCATTGAAAAAATGGCCCTTTTTGTCATCGATGACAATGGCTGGCACTGTACTACGGCCATCAATTTTACCATGGACAACAGTGTAGATTACCAGCCGCTTCTGTCCAGGTTTAAAAGGATGTACACTATAAAGCCGGGCGACCATGATGCTTTTAGTGGCTTTGATATCATCATTCCGGTTTTTCATAAAGAAATACCTATAGCATATGCCATAATAGGCGGTATCAAGGAAAAGGAAGATCTGTACAACAAGATCCAGTTTATCACCACGATTACCAATATCATTGCAGTAGCCATTGAAAACAAAAGGCTGTTTAAAAAGCAGATCGAGCAGGAAAGGTACAAGCGGGAAATGGAACTCGCATCCCAGGTGCAGCAAATGCTGATACCTGAGCACCTTCCAGTTGAAAAAAATTTTGCCCTTTCAAAGATTTACAAGCCACACTACAATATAGGTGGCGATTACCTCGATTTTATCAGGTTTGATGCCGACAGATTTGCTTTTTGTATTGCGGATATTTCCGGAAAGGGTGTGGCAGCGGCCCTGCTGATGGCAAATTTTCAGGCCATGATACAGAGCCTTATCTTTCAGTACCGGGATTTGGAGACATTCGTCTTTGCTTTAAATCAGTCTGTCTATAGAATTACCAGAAGTGACCGTTATATTACTTTCTTTGTAGCAGAAATAGATACCAGAAATCATACATTGAAATACGTCAATGCAGGCCATTTTCCTCCCATCCTGTCCATGAACGGAACGCTCATGCGGCTTGACAAGGGTTGTTCCTTCATAGGTGCCTTTGAAAAGCTGGACCATATCCACGAGGTAAAAATTGATCTGAAACCAGGAGCCACCATCGTGAGTTTTACTGACGGGCTGCCGGATCTCAAAAACAGCGGGGATGAATATTTCGGTGATAAATATCTGGAAAATTTTGTCAGGGAAAACGGGAGACTTGACCCCGAGGAGTTTAACAGTAAGTTGTTGGGTGAGATAGACAAATACAGGGGAGACGAGGAGATAGCCGACGATATTGCCGTGCTTACATGTAAAATTTACTGACATGAACCATAAAGTCAAATAATGTCACCAAGAAACAGAGTAACAGCAGCCATGCTGGCATTTTTCACAGGAATTGTGGGGGGACATAAGCTATACCTCGAACAAACAGGAGGGTTTATTGGCTTTATGATCCTTTTAATGGTTTCGCTCAGCGTAGGTATCCCCATTACATTAATAGCAGGGGTCATGCAGGGCGTCAAATTGCTGCAGATGAGCGATCAGGAATTTGACAAGCGATACAATCGAGGCATCGCAGTTGTTCGCAAAGGGCCTCTTGATGTACGTCGTGAGGAGCAACTCCGCCGCTACGAGCAGGACAATGGCAGCCAGGGTAGGGCACAGACCAGTCCTCTTCGCCAGCAAAGGGCAAATCCCTACAAGGCAAGTGGCATTAAAAAATACAAGGATTTTGACCTGGAGGATGCCATCGGCGACTTTCAGAAGGGCCTGGAAATATCACCCAACGATGTGGCACTGCACTTTAATCTTGCTTGTGCCTACTCGCTCACCGAAAAAAAGGCACTGGCGTACCACCACCTCGGCAAGGCAGTATCCCTGGGCCTGAAAGATGTGGAGAGGATCCTCAGACATGACGACCTGGCTTATGTCAGGATTCAGCCTGAGTGGGATGATTTCCGTGCAGGAGGATTCAGGGTAAATCCATTCGAAAGGCAGGTGAAAGAAAGCCAGCCGTCAGCACCCAAAACGGCTGCTTACACCCAGGATAAGACTGAGCTCGATGACTCATTGCTGGCCCAATTGAACAAGCTCTCAGAACTCAGGAAAAAGGGCATCCTCTCAGAGGAGGAATTTGTTGCCGAACGTAAAAAAGTGTTAAACCAGTGAGTCCTGATACTTTTTTACCTATCTTTCCGTCTCAATTTATAATAGTAATCCGAAAGTTCTTACTGTTACAACCTTAAAATATCATCTGAATTGATCGCCCGCGAACTGATATCACAAACTCTTTTTCCAATCCGGACTTCGGATACGGGTGAGGAAGTTTTGCATCAGATGCAGGTATATCATGTGCGGCATCTTCCCATAGTCAATCACGAACAATTGCTGGGGGTAGTGTCTGAAGAGGATATCCTCATCCACAACGTACAGGAGCCTATCGGGTCCTACAGGCTTTCATTCCTCAGGCCCTTTGCATCGGATCAGGACCATATCTTTGAGGTCATGGCCAAGATGGGCAGATTTCAGCTTACGGTTATCCCGGTGATTGATAAGGAAGAAACCTATCTGGGTGTGGTCACTATGGAAGATATATTGCAGTATTTTGCCACGCACTATTCTTTTGCAAGCCCGGGATCCATTCTGGTCATCGAGACGTCAAAAGGAAATTATTCTTTGTCTGAAATATCCAGGATAGCCGAGTCTGAAGATATGACCATTCTCGCTAGTTTTATCCACACGGTCCCGGATACCAACAGGATATTTATCACCCTCAAACTTAACCGCCAGGACATATCCTATTTTAAAGCCAGTCTGGAGCGGTTTGGATACGAGATCTCCGCCTCCTACTCTGAGCTGGAGTACCATGAGGGTCTTAAGGAAAGATACGACTCCCTCATGTCATACCTAAACATCTGACCTTCCGTATGATGGGTTGCCAGTATACAGCCCTGAGGATATTTGTCCCGGTTTTGATAATGCTTTTAGGCCTTAAACTGCCCGGCCAGGTCGACTATGTAATAATTGACAGTGTAATTGTCACAGGAATAAAAAAAACCAAAAGGGAGGTGATCATGCGTGAAATCGACCTTCAACCCGGAGATACCATCGGGCTGGGTCAGATGGCCCAAAAAATCACAGCCAATGAAAAAAGGATACTGAGCACCGGACTTTTTACCCTGGTAAGCATTAACATAAAAAATTGGAATACAGATAATTCTACCTGTAATCTGGCTGTTGAAGTACGCGAAAACTGGTATATCTATCCTTATCCGATCTTTGAATTAGCCGACCGCAACTTTAATGTCTGGAGCAGGGAACAAAATTATTCCCTGAAAAGGGTCAACTATGGTGTCGCCTTCAATCACATCAATTTTACAGGCCTCAAGGACAAATTGAAACTGAAGTTTCAGCAAGGATTTACACACAAATATGAGATCACATATGAATATCCCTACCTCCTGAGAGGGTGGGGGCTTTCTGCAAATTACCTGTATTCCCAAAACCGGGAAACGGCCTATATAGCCCGGGACAACAAACCCGTTTTTCTCCGGCTTGGTGATGAGCGGACCCTCCTCCGCAGTCACAGGGCGGGAATCAGCCTCCTGCACCGGTCCAATGTCTGGCTTTACCATAAATTTTCGGCCGAATATAATAATGTAAGCGTTGACTCAGTGCTGGTAAATGAATACAATGACAGATTTCTTGGCGAGGGTCGCACATCACTCAGGTTTCTCGCCCTGGATTACCTTTTGAGGTATGACAGGACACTTTATCCGCTTTACCCCATGGGCGGGTATCGGATGGAGGCCAATGCCAGAAAAGAAGGACTGGGATGGCTCAGCAATACGGATAATGCCTGGATAGCCCTGGCCGGTGAATATCACATCCCGTTTTTATCACGATTTATTTTCAGCACAAGACTGAAGGCAAAAAAGAATCTCCTCAATAATCCGCTTCCCTATTACCTCAATGGCGGCATCGGATACAGGGATGACAATATGATGGGATATCAGCTGTATGTGCTCGATGGAAGGGATTTTATCCTGTCCAATAATTCCATAAAACTCAGGATCCTGGACCGAAATTTCAGGATGGCAGAGTGGTTTCCACAGGCTTACAAGCTGATGAATGCACGTTTGTTTCTAAGATTTTCATTTGATTACGGCTATGCCAATGACCCCGTTTTTGGCATTATAAACCAGTATTCCAATACTCACCAGTATGGTTTTGGCCCTGCTTTTGATGCCATCCTTTTTAATACAATGACATTTAGCTGTGAGTACGGTGTGACCCGTTTTGGAGAGAAAGGATTTTTCCTGCGGAGTGATGTAAATTTTTAGTGACTGGCGGCTTAAAGGTCTATTTATTTTTATCGTACAATTTTTTCGCCTTGAGCGGATTCTTATTATCTTGCTTCCTAATTTTGGATTTGAGGTATGAAGATCAAGTTTACCATAATTGCCCTACTGGCTGTTTTTTCTGTCACAAAAGGTCAGGGTACCTTTTCAGGAGCCTTTGAGACCAATGTCAATGTATTCCTCAGAGATTCGGCCATTAATGCGTTTAATACACCACAGTATGACAGGCAGTTTTATGGCGGGGAGTCCTGGCTAAGTATTAATTACAGCTATAAGGATCTGACCATCGGCGGCAGGTTTGATATGTTTAATAATTCAAATCTGAGAGTACCCACTGATTCGTACAGCGGCATCGGTATAGGACGCTGGTATGCCAAAAAAAGCATCAACAAACTGGAAATCAGTGCCGGCTACCTCTATGACCAGATAGGTTCCGGATTTATCTTCAAGGCTTTTGAAACAAGGCCGCTTTTTATAGACAATGCCCTGTATGGTGCCATGCTTAAGTATAATTTTTCGGATACATGGCAGATTATGGGTTTTGCAGGTAAGCAAAAAAATGCTTTCTCTAACTATACAGGCAACCTTAAAGGAGCACGTCTTGAGGGTTTTTTCAGCTTTGGCAATGAAGAATCGCCTGTCACCCTGGCACCCGGAGCGGGATTTGTGGGCCGTACGATATCTGACGAAAATATGGCAGGTGTGGTAGACGCACTTCGGACCTATCAGGATGTGGACCGCTTTATTCCCAACCACAATACTTACTCAGGCACCATTTACAATACCCTGGCTTATAAGGGATTAAGACTTTATACAGAGGCTGCGTTGAAGTCGTCCGACATTTTTTACAACCCCTTTGCGGTTAAGACGGAACTGGTAGGCACCACAGTGGGTAAGCTGGAGCAGAAATCCGGATCTGTCCTGTATGGCAGCCTTTCATATACAAAAAGTAAGCTGGGTCTTACCCTTGAGGCAAAAAGAACCAGTAATTTTAATTTCAGAATCGACCCCAACCAGCGGCTGCTCCGTGGACTGGTCAATTACCTGACACCACTTAACAGGCAGAATACTTATCGGCTGACAGCCAGGTACAATCCTGCCGCCCAGGACATATCCGAGCTTGCCTTTGCAGCAGATGTGAGGTATAAGTTCAGTAAGTCTCTGAGTGCCAATGTCAATTTTTCCGATATAAAGACCATCGAGGGAGACAGGCTTTTTCAGGAACTTTTTACCGAGCTCATATACAAATACAAGCGTAAGTGGCAGCTCACCTCGGGCATACAGTTTGTAACCTACAACCAGGAGATATACGAGATGAAGTCAGAGGTGCCCCTGGTAAAAACCGTGGTGCCGTATGTGGATTTCCTGTACCGGTTTGATTCAAAAAATACGCTGAGGACAGAGTTTCAGTATATGGATACCAAACAGGATTTTGGCAGTTGGTTATTTGGACTGGCAGAATACAGCATTGCCCCAAAGTGGAGTTTTGAAGCTTCGGGCATGTACAACACCCACCCCAAAAAGGCCAACAGCAAGGGTGAGATCGAAAAGACTCTGTATCCTACCCTTGGAGTGGTGTTTTATCACGAGGCACAGCGGTATACCCTCAGGTATGTAAAGCAGGTAGAAGGTGTAGTTTGCAGCGGCGGTATCTGCCGGCTTGAACCTGCATTCAGCGGCATACGATTTAATATGGCCACCACGTTTTAATCCATTAAATACTCTTGCCAAGTTGTACAAAAAGTATATTATCATGACCCACACCCTGAAATTTTCGCTTATTATGGCAGCGGGCCTGCTGTTTTCCTGCAAGGAAATTCCCATCACCATATCTGACCCTTTTATTCCCGAGTCTGACAGGGTCGTACTTATCGAAGAGCTGACAGGTGCCTCTTGTTCCAACTGTCCCAAGGGCAGTGCCACTATTGATAATATCCTTTCCCGCCATGAGGGCAAAGTAGTGGCCATAGGAGTGCACGGCAAGTTTTTGTCCTATCCTACACCCAAAAGCAAGTACGACTTCCGCAATCAAAAAGCTAAGGAACTGGAAGCCTGGTTTACCGGCTGGCAGGGCAAGCCCTCTGCTTCCGTCAACAGGTCTGTAGACCCCTCGTCGGGACTGATCGTCCAGGACAATCCAGACCTCTGGCTATCGGGGGTAGAGCGGGAATTGCAGAAACCTCATGTAATGAACATCCTGCTTGATACCAAATACAATACCGATACAAGGCAGGTAGACCTTGAGATCGCCGTCATCCCGCTCACCGACCTGCCGGGCAATTACAACATAAGCATCTACCTGACAGAATCCGGCATCGTGGATGCACAGGCTGACGGGACCGTTATCATCGAAAACTTTACTTTCAAACATGTGCTGATGGACATGATGACAAAACACAGTGGAGACGTATTGGCCACAGACCTGGAGAAAAACAAGGTAATCAAGAAAAATTATTCCTACACACTGCCGTCAAATGTTCCTGGCCTCTGGAATGCCCAGAATATGGAAGTAATCGTCATGGTCAGTCGCTCCAGCCCCACTGATGTCAGCGTGCTACAGGCCGCATCAGTCCATGTAATAAAGTAGTTTAGTTTTGGGAGTGCCCCTGACCTTCGATCAGGGTCGGGCTATCCGCTTTATCCCGATTTTTATCGGGATGTCCGCTTCTATCCCTCACTTTTTTAGGATGGGTTCAGCCATTTTCGGCCATATCGCCATCCTTCGGATTTTTATCCTTGGTCGACAAATTTTTACATTGGTCGTTTATATTAATTTAATAGCAACTATTTCTATACACTTGTGTATTTAATGATGTTCGATAAATCAAGACACTTATGTTCAGGTCATTTTCAGCAGTTCTCATATTTATATTTTTTGCGTTTTTTAATGTATTATCCGGTCAGGACTTTTCTTTGCAGGGTTCAGTGCAGGATGAAAAAGGAGCAGGCATCCCATTTGCTACCATCCTATTAAAAATGGCTGAGGATTCATCTATCGTCAAGGCCGACGTCACCACAGAATCCGGCTTGTATGTGTTTCAAAATATCAGACCGGGCAAGTATTTTGCCGAGGCTTCGTACATAGGTCTCACGGAAGGCAGGTCAGAAGTATTTGACCATTCCGGCAAGCCACAAACCCTGCAAACCATTGTACTTACAGAAAATGCCAAACAACTCGAAGAAGTGGTAGTAACTGGTCAGAGGGCTTTGATAGAAGTCAAAGCTGACAGGACTATATTTAATGTGCAAGGTACCATCAATTCGGCCGGAGAAAATGGCCTCAACCTGCTGAGGAAAGCTCCCGGTGTACTCGTGGATAACAACAACAGCATCTCGGTCCTGGGCCGTGCGGGTGTGCTCATATATGTGGATGGGCGAAGGGTACCCCTGACAGGGGACGACCTCACAAATTATCTCGAAAATCTCACTTCTGAGCAAATAGACAAAATAGACATTATCACCAATCCAGGGTCCAAATACGAAGCCCAGGGCAATGCCGGTATCATCGATATAAGACTTAAAAAGGATAAAAACCTTGGTTACAACGGATCTCTGAGCACTACTTATGGCCATGGAAGATATGGAACCGGCAACGCAAATGCCTCTGGTAATTACCGGAATAAAAAACTTAATACCTTTGGTAATGTGGGCTATAATAAAGGCACCCGATGGAATGAAATGATATTTGATACCTACCAGAATGGCATCAGGCTGGATGAAACCAACCGGTCGACCGGTGATTTTGAGGGCATTAATGGCAGATTGGGTTCGGACTTTTTTATCAGTCCTAAAAGCACCATAGGATTTTTAATCGGTGCCCAATCCAATTTAATAGAAAACTACAGCAATAACAGGACATTTATCTCTCCAGAAAGCAATCCCAATAAAATCGACAGCATCCTTACAGCACCAAATACTTCAACAGGAGATAGAAAACAGGCCACCTTCAATCTTAATTATGCATATGAGTCTGGCAAAAACAGACTTAATATTGATGCAGATTATGGCTCATTCAGAAATGAAGCCGATTATTTACAGCCAAATTATTACTACAATGCCGGAGAAACAGCCATCATCAGCCAAATTATCAATTCATACAATACCCCTGTCAAAATCGATATTGCAACCGCCAAGGCCGACTTTGAAACAGAAGTTTTTGGCGGCAATTTGGGGATAGGAACAAAATTCAGCAATGTGGCCACTGACAATACTTTTCTGTTTTTCAATGTAAAAAATGGTGTTGCCACGAGAGACAACAGAAGGTCAAATCAATTTAATTACAATGAAAACGTACTGGCTGGGTATGTTAACTATTCAAAAAATCTTAGTTCAAAATGGAATGCATCTGCCGGACTGAGAGTGGAAAACACAGATGCCACCGGCGAATTGACAGCATTTGCCACAGACCTGGAAGAACCCCCTGCTACCTTTGACTATACGAGTTATTTTCCGTCTGCAGGCTTAACATATCAGCATAAGCCAGAGCATGCTTTTTCTGTTAATTACGGCCGCCGCATAAACCGCCCGGACTATAATGTGCTAAATCCGTTCAGAGAACAATTGAGTGAATTGTCCTACAGCAAAGGCAATAAATTTTTACAGCCTGAAATCGTCAATAACATAGAGTTAGGTTATACTTTTAACTACAGGTACTCTTTTAAGCTTGCGTACAGCAATACATCAAATCAGATCACACGCCTTATCGGCCCCGATGAATTAGACCCCCGGGCAGGATTCATCAGCTGGGATAATCTGGCTACACAAAAACTATACAGTGCAAACCTCTCACTTCCTGTGGACATAACAGGGTGGTGGAATGCTTATATGAATTTTTCAGCATCCTATACTGACAATCAGGCAGATTATGGAAATGGCAAAGTAGTAGATGTGCAGGCCGGCTCATACAGTTGTTACCAGCAACATACATTTAAACTTGGCAAGCAGTGGAAAGGTGAAATCTCAGGCTGGTATAGCGGACCGGGTGTCTGGGGTGGTGTGTTTTTATATGATCCCAGCTATAGTCTCAATCTGGGACTTCAACGAAAATTCTTTAAAGAAAAAATGAATGTACGCCTGAGTGCCGGAGATATCACCTACCAATCCGGCTGGAGCGGCGTATCAAGGTTTAATGGTCAGGTGGGAAATGGCCGCGGCAACTGGGACAGCAGGAGGGCAACCATCAGCATCAGCTATGACCTGGGCAACAACAATGTAAAATCTAGGAAGCGTAATACAGGCATCGAGGACGAAAGCAAAAGAGTAGGCGGCTAAAGGTAATCTATTTCTCCCCTGGATGTCAGAAACAGTTGTGGCATGGCACAACATACGAACACTGTTGCAATCAAAGAAAAAAGGGAATAAATCACTGATTTATTCCCTTTTACATGCTAATTTAATTATTTGAATCTGTCTTCCTTTAAAACCCTTACTGAATTTTTGGGAGGGAATTCAAAAAATTTTCACACTACACTTTATTCTTCTTCTGATGAAGCTACCGGAGGTGGTGCTACGGGAGCCTGTTTTGGAGCCTGCACTTTTTTAGGAGCTGCAGCAACGGTTTCCTTCACCTCATCGAGCCTGGGAGTGATGCTTACCCATGTTCTGTCTTCCTTGCCTTTTGAAAAGGAAACTATTCCGTCAACCATAGCGTGGATGGTAAAATCTTTGCCAAGGTACGCATTCTGACCGGCGTGAAACTTAGTACCCCTCTGCCTTACCAGGATATTTCCTGCCTTGGCGTATTGGCCACCAAACAACTTTACACCCAATCTTTTACTTTTACTGTCACGTCCGTTGTCCGAACTACCTACACCTTTTTTATGTGCCATTGTATTTTTTCTTTTTGGTCAATAAATAAATAATGCCAACCCTCCCGGTTACGCAGTTATGGAATCGATCTTGATCCTGGTAAAAGACTGTCTGTGGCCATTCTTCTTCTGATAGCCTTTACGTCTTTTTTTCTTGAAAACGATCACTTTGTCACCTTTCTGGTTGCCGATGACAGTGGCATTTACTCTGGCATTGCTCAATACCGGCGTGCCGACGCGTACGGAGTCCCCGTTAACGACCATCATTACCTGGTCAAATGAAACAGAGGCACCTGCTGCGGCTTCTAGCTGGTGGACAAAAAGCTCATTGCCTTCCGCCACTTTAAATTGCTGACCAGCTATATTTACGATTGCAATCATGGTGGTTAATATTTTATTTGAAAAATGAGCACAAAAGTAGATAAATATCTCCAACGTGGAAAATATTTTGATTTTTTTTACCCAAAAAACAGGAAAAAATGCCTTTAAGGTGATTACTTTATGTTAAAAGGGCGGTTTTTTTGGTCATTTGACATAACCTCTTCCCAACCACCATCCTACCACTGCACCCAGTAAAGCTGTAAAAACGGTAGTCATAGCCACATCCTTTACTATATCCGCCGTAGCATACAAGGTAGTCATGGAATACAAGCCGGTATCAAAGGCCGCAGAAATGAGGAAACCCAAGATTGCACCTGCGACGGCCCCTCCCTGCAGAGTCGAAATATTGGCCCATTGGACAAAAACGTAAGCAATAAAGATACCCCACAGAAGATTTGAGGCAATCATGGCCCACCATACCATTTCGGTTTCAGGTCTTTGCACCGCAGCCATTCCGGAAGGCATCCAGCCTTTCAGCAGTATACCATAGATAAGCCAGCCGGCAAAAAAAGCAAAAATTCCGCCTATCAATCCGGCTACTAAAATTTTCATGGTGTTCATTTTGTTTTGAAGTTTTATGGTTAATAAATGTAATGATGAATAATAATATTAAAATGGAAAAACAATCGAAATGCGGAATTAAAGTGTAAATATAATTGAAAAAATGAAATATTGAATATATATTTTGTATTTAATTGAAAAATTAATATCGTGAAGTTGTTCTGCATAGCAGAATAGGTTGCCTATAAAACATCATTAGATGCACTTTTACATTTTTATCAGCTTTCAGTTCTCAATAATCAGGCGTATTTTTGCCTCCTGTATGTTGACCAGACTTGAAATACAAAATTATGCCATCATAGACCGGGTGGATATCTCTCTGCCGGAAGGTCTGACCATTATTACCGGTGAAACAGGAGCTGGTAAAAGTATATTGCTCGGGGCCCTGGGGCTTGTCATGGGTAAAAGAGCGGATACAAAGGTGATGTATGACCCTGAAAAAAAGTGTTACGTGGAGGCTGTATTTGAAATTTCCAACTACAACCTCAGGGATTATTTTGAGGCCCGGGAGCTGGATTATTTCCCCGAGCTCATCATACGCCGCGAGATCAGTCAGGGAGGCAAAAGCAGGGCCTTTGTAAATGATTCGCCCGTCACTCTGGATATTTTGGCCGAACTGACCGAAAATCTGATAGATATCCATCAGCAATTTGATATTCTGGACATTCAAAAACCGACATTCCAGCTCCGCATGATAGACGCCCTGGCCGGAAATCAGTCGCTGCTCGATGCGTATAAGTCAGAATATAACCGGTACAGGTCGCTGATACGTAAATTGTCAGAACTCACAGAACGATCGGCCGCTGCAGCCCGTGAGATGGACTTCCTTACTTTTCAGATACAGGAGTTTGATGAAGCAGCACTCAAGACCGGCGAACAAGCAGAACTGGAATCTGCCCTGCTCAAGCTTACCGCTGCCGAAGATGTCAAACGGCTGACCACCCTGGTAAGCCATGTGTTGGAAGAGGACGAACGGGCCGTCAACGGTACACTTCAGTCACTGGCTTCGCAACTGTCACACATACGGGATCTGGATCCTGTCTACCACGAACTGTACGAAAGGCTGCTTTCGTCCCGTGAGGAGTTGGCTGATATTGCCAGGGAAGCCTCCCGGATCTCTGACCTTACGGAATACGACACAGAAGCCATACACACCACTACTGAGCGGCTAAATGTCATATACCGGCTCATGAAAAAGCACCAGGCAGCTGACCTGGACGACTTACTCCTTGTTAGGGACAAAACCGCTGAACAGCTTGCCGGCTTTCGGGACCTTGGCACCGAAATTGAATCTACCAGTAAAGAAATATTAAGCATCAAAAACACCCTTCTTGGCATTGGAACAAAACTTTCGGAAAACAGAAAAGCCTGTACCGGCAGATTTGAATCAGAGGTACACTCCTTGCTCGCTGATCTGAGCATGACCCATGCCAGGATCAAGGTAGCCATTAATGCTTTGGGCGAACCGGGACCGACCGGACTGGATGAGGTAAATATGCTTTTTGCACCCAATAAAGGCAGTGATTTTCTTCCGCTTAAAGATACAGCCTCAGGGGGCGAAATGTCCAGGCTTACGCTTTGCATCAAGTCCCTGGTGGCAGGAGCGATCACATTGCCTACCTTAATTTTTGACGAGATAGATGCCGGAGTGTCCGGAGATGTGGCAGGGAAGGTGGGAAAAATACTTTCGCGGCTGGCAGAGAGACACCAGGTCATCTGTATCACCCATTCTCCACAGATCGCAGCCAGGGCAAGTTGCCATTACTGGGTGTATAAATCAGATACCGATACCCGCACCATCACGGCCATGAAGCAGCTTTCGGCAGACGAAAAGATCACCGAGATCGCCAAGATGCTAAGTGGCAATCCTCCTACCGATGCTGCCTTAGCCAACGCCAGAGAGTTAATAAACTTAACGTAATGGCGTACATATGGTCAGAAATTTAATCAGCATTTACAGGGACTCCTTTTCAGGTCTTTCCCGCAATGTGTGGCTGCTCTGTCTCATCATGCTTATCAACAGGGCCGGGGCCATGGTCCTGCCTTTTATGACGCTTTATCTCACTACCGAACAAGGTTTTACTTTGCCACAGGCCGGTAATGTGATGGCTGTTTATGGCATTGGCAGCATTTTAGGTGCATACGCAGGTGGCCAACTTTCTGACCGGTACGGATACTATCACGTGCAGTTATACAGCCTGACTATTAGTGCAGGGTTACTGCTGGCACTTATATTTCTCACATCGTATATGGCTATCCTTGTGACGGTATTTAGTTTTGCCACAATATCTGACGCCCTACGCCCAGCCAACAGTGTGGCCATAGCTGCGTTTTCAGCACCGGAAAACAGGACAAGGTCCTTTTCGCTGATGCGTTTTGCTATAAACCTTGGCTTTTCGATAGGTCCGGCTGCCGGAGGATTGATAGCCGCATGGCTAGGGTTCAAATGGATCTTCCTTGTGGATGCCGTGACGTGCCTTATAGCGGCCTGGATTCTGGCTGCCTGGCTTTCGCCGGTCAAGGCAACGGGCGAAGCTCCTCTGAGAAAGCCACCACCTTCTTCTCCCTCAGCATACAGGGATACCGGATACCTGGCTTTCATTTTTTTTGTGGCCCTGTATGCCATTGCTTTTTTCCAGCTTTTTACCAGTGTACCTGTTTTCTGGGACAAAGAATGGGGTTACTCAAAGACTGCCATTGGACTATTGCTTGCCCTAAACGGTCTCATCATCGTGGTTTTTGAGATGCCGTTTATCCGGAAGATGGAAAACTACAACCGATACATGATCATGATATCTGCCGGCTGCATTTTCCTGGCAGGCAGTTTTATTTCTCTGCTTACAGGTGTGACTACTTTAGTCCCTGCCATTGTTTTTATACTTTTGATGTCGCTGTCTGAGATGTTTGCCATGCCTTTTATGACCAACTATGCAGTATCCCGGCCAGCTGAAGACAGACGTGGTCAATATATGGCTCTTTATTCCATTGCTTATGGCATAGCACATGTGGCGGCACCGTTTATGAGTATGAACATGGCAGATCAGTATGGATTTCATGCTGTCTATGCATGGTTTGCTGGCCTGAGTGCAGCATTGGTAATTGCCTTTTACGGTATGAGGGGCAGGGCAGGAGGTCATTCCTGAAAACAAAAAAGTCTCATAAATTTGTTTAATAATTAACCGCATCCAAATGCAAGACTCACAAATTCTCAGGCCAATGCTTTACATCATAGGTATAGTAGCATTCGTCTTACTCGTGCCGCTGACCGCTATGCAGTTTACTGATGAGGTGCAATGGGGGGCCGAGGACTTTGCATTAGCTGGTGGCTTGCTTTTTGCTGCCTTTATTTCTATTTATTTAATATTTATTTTGGCAAAATGCAAGTTGGAGAGATTGGTTTTCAGTTTTGCCGTTTTGGGTATCCTGGTACTAATCTGGCTTGAACTGGCTGTGGGAATTTTTGGAAGCCCCTTTGCAGGGAAATAATTCATACTTTACATAGTATACTGCTGTAATGGTATCTGTTTGGATAACAGCTTCGGTTTATCAACTGATAAGTCAACGGTCAATTTGAAATTTCACCGGGAGTGTATATAGGACTCTTACCGGTCTATTTCTTTGATTTCCGGGAGTCCATTTTTCCGGCAAAGAATTCATACTGTTGATTGCTGTGGCCACTGCTTCACCACATCCGGTGCAAATATCCTTTACGACCTTCACATTGGAAACCGATCCGTCTTTTTCCACAACAAACTGAACGACAACATCTCCCTGCACCTTGTTTTTCCTGGCATCCTCCGGATACTTTAATTTTCCGATTATATAACTTATCAACTTGTCCTTAGAGCATTGGGTTTTTTCGGTGTCTGCCATCTTCATATCATTGCATCCCGGAAATAATGGCATACGTTCAACAAATTTAAATACTTCCTCCTCTATTACTTTTGCGGGAGTTTCTTTGGCTGGTGTGGTTTGAGCCCCGACGGAAGCACAATACATAATTACAAAGCATGCCACTTTTATTGCGTTATTCATTTCGTTGATGTTTTGGAGTTAAAAATTAAATTATGAAATAAAAATAAGTAATTTTTTTAATTGCCAAGAATTTTTTTTCAAGCGTTACCGGCTCAGTGGTCAGGTAACTTCATTTTTTTGTTCAGCATTATGACAGGCAGGAACTTTAACCTGCTGCTGGAAATTCTGGACCCTTTGCATGGAAATGGCCTTTTGTGAGCGGGTGTCAGAGTTTAATGACCTTAGTTACTTTTGGTTTTTTATTTTTTTCCGTGAGCAGGAAATACATGCCACTCGATATGTCCCTTACATCAATGATGCTGGTCTCAGGTTGACACGATAGTACCTTTTTGCCTGTGCTGTCAAACAAGCTGAGTAAGTTGTTTCCTTCAGCTGCATAAATAAAGTCTGAGGCGGGATTAGGATACACACTTACATCCTGTGCAGAAGATTCATATTGGGTAACGTTGTTTGCTAAGGTAAGGTCATAGGTTCTAATGTAGGATTTTAGGCCACTTGCCAGATTATTTGGCTTAATGAGCATTGATAGTGTTTGCCCTGTAAAATCAATGCTCATGTTGAGTCCAATAGAATAATTAAAAGCCGGAAAGGTTATAGGGTTTCCGAAAGGGACAAATTTGCCATCCAATCCTCTTTTATATACCCAAATAGTATCCCCTGTAAAATCAAACACATCACCATTGCTAAATACCAGGGTGTTTCCATCTCCCGACAATATTTGATAGCGGTTGGTGCAGAGATTCAGTATCTGGTGGTTAGACTCTGTAATGTTGTTTTCGCTTATAATATATTCCCGGATACTTAGCATTTTATCAGTACAGCTCAAATCCCTTACTTCAATAAAATGCTTAGCGTCTTTGGAGAAGAGTTTCTGAGAGTAGAGCCCTGGATTATCACTGACAAAATCTTGTCTTTGTTCAGTATATACTCCATTTTTACTTTTTATTACTACTACGAAATTTCTGTATGCATCTGAAAAAAACAACTTTTCTCCGGTATTGTCAAAATTCATGTAAGTGAATCCTCCAATTGAATTAATTGCTTTATTTAATAGTGTACTCCAATTACTACCTGACCAATTTAATAATATCAAAGAAGAATAAAAATCTTCAGGTTTTTTACTTATGATGGCCAAGGTCATACCGTCAGGCGATAATTGAATAAAAGGACCGATAGATTGATATTTATAGCCTGTTATTCTGGTCCTTTCTACCCAATTATTATTAACTCCCAGATCAAAAATACTGATTGTATCTTTTAACACTGCAGCCATTACCTTCCCATTGTCTGACATCTGCAGGTAATTTAGTGTTTGCCCTGTCTCAATAATAGTGTGTTTTGACGATAA
>JAGVTV010000098.1 GCA_019136675.1 Bacteroidota bacterium | reverse complement strand
GGAGCAGCCATATTTATATAGACTTTGACCAAAAATAAATCCGGTATGGCTGTTGCAACCACCTCCAAAAAGCAAAACATCATCAATATAGCAGCCGGACTATTCAGAAAAAACGGCTACAAGGCCACTTCCATACGTGACCTTGCTGCTGCTGTGGGCATCGAGCCATCCAGCATTTACAGCCATGTGAGTTCAAAGGAAGAAATACTGGCAGAAATTTGTCTGGACAGTGCAAGGAGATTTTCAGAAGGCATGGACAAGACGGAAAAGACTTTCAAATCTCCGGCTGACAAATTGCATGCTTTGATACAGTTACACCTGGAGATTGCCTATGTATTTCCCGGTAGTATTGTTGTATTTAACGGTGAGTGGAAGCACCTTCCGGATGATCGGCTGAAAGAGTTTATTACCAGCCGAAAAAATTATGAAACAAGGTTTAAATCCATACTGGAAGCCGGCAAAAATCAAGGTGTATTTACCTTTGACAATGCAGAAATTGTATTCAATATTATTATACAGTCTTTGACATGGCCTTATGAGGTCAGCCGCAAATACGGAAAGGCGGCCCTGCAGACAGAACTGACAAACTTTATCATGAGATCCCTGAACAAAAACCCTTAGTTTTCAATTAGATGACAAAATAGCTGACCACATGGACAATATAAATTCACTTGAAGCAAAATTCCAGCAGAGGATAGACGACGAAGAAAAAATAGAGGCCCGCGACTGGATGCCTGAAGCTTACCGCAAGACATTGGTGCGACAGATCTCTCAGCATGCACACTCTGAGATCGTAGGTATGCTGCCTGAAGGAAACTGGATCACCCGTGCCCCGAGCCTGAAACGAAAACTGGCCCTTCTGGCCAAAATACAGGATGAAGCCGGCCATGGTTTGTACCTTTACTCAGCTGCCGAAACACTGGGCACTTCAAGAGATGAAATGCTTGATCAGCTGCATACCGGCAAGGCCAAATATTCAAGCATTTTTAACTACCCCACCCTCACATGGGCCGACATCGGAGCCATAGGATGGCTGGTAGATGGTGCCGCCATCATGAACCAGGTGGCCCTGTGCCGTACATCCTACGGACCCTATGCCCGGGCCATGGTACGCATATGCAAGGAAGAATCCTTCCACCAGAGACAGGGATACGACATCCTGCTCACCATGTGTAAGAGCTCTGACGTGCAGAAGGCGATGGTCCAGGATGCTGTAAACAGGTGGTGGTGGCCCAGCCTTATGATGTTTGGCCCCAATGACAGTGAATCACCACATTCGGCACAGTCCCTGCTGTGGAAGATCAAAAGACTCTCCAATGACGAACTCCGACAAAGATTTGTCGATATGACAGTGCCACAGGCAGAAATCCTGGGTATAAGACTTCCGGACGACAAGCTTGTATATAATGCCGGAAGAGGCCATTATGACTTTGGAGATATCGACTGGGAGGAATTCTGGCAGGTGGTGGGAGGCAATGGCCCATGCAATAAACAGCGGCTCCAGGCCAGAGTACGGGCACACGAAGAAGGTGCCTGGGTGAGGGAGGCGGCCATGACCTATGCTGAAAAAATAAGGAGCAAAAAGGAAACTTCTGCTGCATAGCAAAGCTTTTACGTCTTAGTATTTTCAAAATCCAAAAAACACAAATGCCTTACAGCCAATATTTAAAAGTCCGGAATCTCGTTGGCAGCCTTGCTCTGGTTTTGGCGTGTTTTTCCCTGAATGGTCAAATCATTGGAAAAATAGATCAAAAACTGCTAAAAGCTGATCCTGCAACCGCCCAAAACATTGTGGTCATCCTGCAGGACCAGGCAGATGTATCGCAAGCACGAAACATCAGAGGCAAGGACCAAAAGGCTGAGTTTGTATTCAGGACCTTAATCGAAAAAGCTGAAACCACGCAGGGGGAAGTAAAGGCTTTTCTCAAAAACGAAGGCGTAAACTTCCGGAGTTTTTATATCGTAAATATGGTCTCACTAAAAGCCAACCGGGCCCTGATTGAAAAACTCGCAGCTCTCCCATCTGTAAGCCGGGTCATCGAAGACGCCAATTTTAAAATGCATGAAACACACACAGACAGAAGTGGACCTGCCGAGAGGGTAATAGAATGGAATTTGACCAAAATTAATGCCCCGGCAGTATGGTCCTTGGGCTTTACGGGGCAAAACGTGGTAATAGGCGGACAAGACACGGGTTATGAATGGGATGACCCTTGCCTCAAGGACAAATACCGCGGATGGAACGGTACCACCGCCAATCACGATTACAACTGGCACGATGCTATACACATGGACAACCCTCTCAGCGGAGGGTCCAATGCATGCGGGTTTAACAGCCCTGTACCATGTGATGACAACAATCACGGCACACACACCATGGGCACAATGGTAGGAGATGACGGCCTGGGCAACCAGATAGGCGTAGCTCCGGCAGCCAAATGGATTGGTTGCCGCAATATGGAAAACGGATGGGGTACAATAATCACATATTGTGAGTGCTTTGAATGGTTTCTTGCACCCTACCCGGTATCCGGCAATCCCACACAAGGAAACCCGGCTATGATGCCTCATGTCATTAATAATTCCTGGGGATGCCCAACGGGTGAAGGATGCAATACCACCAATTTTTCCGTCATGGAAACCGCACTTAATAATCTGCGAAATGCAGGATGCGTCATCGTGGTCTCGGCGGGAAATGACGGTGGCAATTGTTCCACAGTCAATAGTCCGGCTGCCATTTTTGAGGGAAGTTATTCGGTAGGAGCTACCGACAATACCGATGCCATAACCAACTTCAGCAGCAGAGGCCCTGTCACTGTGGATGGTTCTGGCCGTATGAAACCGGACATATCGGCACCGGGAGTGGGTGTCAGGTCCTGCATCCGCGGTACAAACATGTTTGGCATCTCGGATGGTACCAGCATGGCCGGTCCGCATGTAGCCGGAGCGGTGGCTCTGCTCATAAATGCAAATCCTGCCCTCGCAGGCGAAGTGGACAAGATCGAGGAAATCCTGAGCTATACATCCGTTCACCTGACCAGCACCCAATCCTGCACCACTCCCGGAACCAACATACCCAACAATACCTTTGGCTTCGGAAGGCTCAATATCCTGGATGCTGTAAACATGGCCCTGGCTTCAAATTATACTCCTTATGTAAAGCAAAACCAAAGTATAGTCATTGACAATGCTTCAAAGGGGGTCATTATGGCCAGCCCGTCAGGCACCTTGTTTTCCGTAAAGGTGGATAATACCGGCCTACCGGTGGTAACACAGATTACATCAGCAGCGACCGGCCTCATAAAAGTATCCGGGGCGAGTTTTAATTTAGACCCCTCCGCAGGTGTTATTCTTAAATCGCCCTCCGGAAGCTACTGGCGACTAGGAGTTTCTGACACCGGCTCTGTCACCACAACACCACTGGCCAATCTGCCGCCTTCCTATACCATCATTCAGGCCAACGACCTGCAGATCGAACACCTGCTTAAAGGCATACTCATGAGGTCACCTGACGGAACGTGCCACCTTATACATATGTCAAACCTGGGCAGACTGATCGCCATGCCCGCCAATTGCTTAAACTGAAAATATAAAATTAAAAACCTGAACAATACATGAAAGACTGGCCCTTATTCGAAATTTTTATCAGGTCAAAAAATGGCCTGAACCATAAGCACGTAGGCAGTCTCCACGCTGCAGATGCCTATATGGCCATTCAAAATGCCAGAGACGTTTATACCAGACGAAATGAAGGTGTCAGCATCTGGGTAGTCGAATCAAAGTACATCACCGCCTCCAATCCGGATGAAAGCGAAGCACTTTTTGATCCGGCAGCCGATAAAGTGTACAGGCACCCGACATTTTATGAATTGCCGGATGAGTTAAAACATATGTAATCATGGATAACAATCTTAAGGAATATATACTTATGCTGGCTGACTCAGGCCTCATCCTGGGCCAGCGACTGGGCGAATGGTGCGGTCATGGTCCCGTACTGGAGCAAGACATAGCTCTCACAAACATTGCACTCGATATCATCGGCGAAGCCCGCAATTACTATCATTACCTGGCGGAGAAAGAAGGCAAAAAGGAGGACGACTACCCCATGTTCAGGGATGAAAGGTCATTCAGAAACCTCCTGCTATGCGAGCTGCCAAACGGTCATTGGGGTGATACCATTATGCGGCAATTTATGTATGATTGTTACCATTATCACCTGCTGGAAGGCCTCACCGGGTCAAAAGACAAAACACTTTCAGCCATAGCACATAAGAGCATAAAGGAAGCCGCCTACCACATAGCCTTCTCCGGCGAGTGGGTAATAAGACTTGGAGATGGAACCAACGAAAGTCACCAAAAAATTCAGGGTTCTCTCGATGACCTGATGCCTTATTTTGAAGAGATGTTTATTCCGGAGCCTTATGAAACCTGGTGTCAGGATGAAGGATACGGACCATCATCTGGAGATATCAGAAGCCGTGCCATCAACAAATTTCAGGAAGTAATCAGCGAAGCTACCCTGCAAATACCCAGGGAATACCACAACCAAAAAGGCGGAAAATCAGGCTACCATACTGAAAATCTAGGCTTTATCCTGGCTGAGCTTCAATACATGCAGCGGGCTTATCCGGGGCAGGATTGGTAAAATAAAAGTTTGCCATGTAGACAGTGCATTGCTCCGCCAGGCAATGTACAAAACACCTAAACACTCTGAACCGATCAGGTAAACTGATCAGCTAAGTTTTTTGAGAGGGCGTGAAAATGCTTTTTTACGACTTACAGCAAGCTCAAATATTCATTTTTTACTATGTAAAATGCCAGTATATCCTTACTTGGCACTTGATATAACGTGCCTAAAATTACGCAAGACTACACATCAGCATTGTTCACGACGGTGAAGGATTGAGCCTCTATTCCACCTAATGAAAGGGTACAAATTTGCCGTGCATTTTTCTGACTTGATTCCTGCGTTAACACAGGATAAATCCCAAACTCTATACACCAACTCATAATTTTTTCGCTTCTGCATACGTAATGTTAAAAGTTGTATATAAAAAATACCTTACATACAGCATTGACAAACATAAAAATACAGTATATAAATATAAATATTTAAAAATTATCTCTCCAATA
>JAGVTV010000050.1 GCA_019136675.1 Bacteroidota bacterium | reverse complement strand
GGACATGGAATGCACCAGGTAATAGGCGATATCAATATCTCTGGGTATGGAAGCCAGCGAGTCACGGTCATTGAGGTCCGCCTCGATTATTTCAATATTACTTATTAGTGAGGCTTCAGGGTGAAACTTGTTCCTGTCTCGCACGCTGCAAACGACATGGTGACCCAATTCCACAAGGACGGGCAAGAGCCGTTTTCCTATGTATCCGGTGGCTCCGGTCAGCAATACCTTCATCCCGTTTTTTTGTTATTGTCCGAACCAAACACCCGGATGTTTAAAATGTTTGGGTCGACAAGAGTGGTAACCAAACAGCCATAAAGTGGATTAATGTTTCCTTAACGTCATGGGCAGAACCAAATCAGCAGCAGTCACGTTATGTATGCAAATTAATCATAGAATGTATTCAAAAAAGATTTTCTGGTCAGCAGCATCCTTAGTTATTGCCCTGTTTCTATCACAGCCGGGTTATTCCCAGATCAAAGACCTCATGAAAAAAGCAGAAAATGCAGCAGCAAAGCTGCAGGGACAAGACCCTGATCTGGCAGCCGGGCTTAAGGAAGCCCTGAACAACGGTGTTGGATCAGCCGTTGAATCCCTTTCAAAAGACAAGGGTTATTTCGAAAGTCCGTATAAAATTCTGATTCCTGAAGATGCACGCAAAGTCATCGACAAGGTCAAACTGGTACCGGGTTTTCAGGATGTGGAGACAAAACTCATCAGCCAAATGAACAAAGCCGCAGAGCTGGCTGCCAACAAGGCGACACCCATCTTTACCGATGCAATCAAAGACATGAGCTTCCGGGATGCCAAAGCCATCCTCACAGGACCAGACAATGCTGCTACAGAGTATCTGCAATCAACATCCAGAGCCAAACTATACGAAGCATTTTTACCTGTCATACAATCATCACTCGAC
This sequence comes from Bacteroidota bacterium, assembly GCA_019136675.1. GTDB lineage: Bacteria > Bacteroidota > Bacteroidia > Chitinophagales > Saprospiraceae > OLB9. The sequence goes on along the minus strand of JAGVTV010000050.1, from coordinate 24,638 downwards.
GAAGTCAATGCCCGGTCTTACTGGACCTCCGTGGTGGAAGCATACAACAGGTTGCCCTTTGTCAAAAAGATGAACCCCGCCCTGGACGACCATGTAAACAACAAGGCACTGGATGGTCTGTTCGGCTTAATTGCCGTAAAGGAAAAAGGCATAAGGCACGATGTCAGTCAGCGTACGAGCGATCTGCTGCTCAAGGTTTTTGGCAGGAATTAAACCAAGCCGGATGCAGGGATAGCATTGTTCATAACCTTGTTCCCTGTAAAATGAATTGTGGCTTTCTGACTGATTTGACTATCTTTGCAGTCCAATGCAATAAATCCGCTTAAAAGCAATGAGACCGGCATATGCCATTTTTACAGGACTTGTAACGGCCATCCTGATCGTCTTCATGGCACAGATGATCCGCGAAGGCATGTATCCCCAGCCTCCCATACCCGATGATGCAGACAGCGATTTCATCAAGATATGGATGAGCAAACTGCCAACCAAGGCATTTGTAATCATAGCCATAAGCCATGGCTTTGCTTCGTTTGCAGCGGGCCTTATCAGCAGCCTGACTGCCGGGTCCAGCCGCATGATTTTTGGCATGATCGCCATACTCATAGTTTTTATAGCCGTAATGATTTACCTTTTTTCCTATTTTTTCCCTGGGTGGTTTGTCATCACGGATACCGTCGTGACGGCGGTTGCCGGTTTTTCCGGTGTACTCATAGGCAGTGCAAGGTATATCAGCTGATCTCCCGGATGTAATCCATGCCCAGACCCCAAAATAAAAATGACTTGCTGACCGAAGCCGAAGCAACATACAAACTGCTGACAGAAACCGTTGCTGGTATGGACAGTAATACTGTCAACAGTGAATTTGGCTCCGGAACCCTGAACAGAAACGTCAGGGATGTGCTTATGCATCTCCATCACTGGCATCTGATGCTCCTTGAATGGTATGAAACCGGTATGTCAGGAAAAAAGCCGGAAATGCCAGCCAAAGGCTACACATGGAAAACTACACCTGAACTCAATCTATGGATAAATCGCTTCTATTGTAATGTAATCATTGAAGATGCCCTACACCTTTTGGACGAAAGTCACCGCAAAGTAATGGCTCTCATTGAAGGCCACACTGACCCTGAGCTATTTGAAAAAAGAAAATATCAATGGACAGGCTCCACTTCACTTGGAGCATACCTTGTATCAGCCACCTCAAGCCATTATGCCTGGGCCCTAAAACTTATTAAAAAATCGGTAAAAACCTGATTACTGTTATTCCTCAAGCAATTCCGGAGCCATACCCATGCTGCTGAATCCTCCGTCGTGAAAAAGGTTTTGCATCGTCACCATACGTGTCAGGTCTGAAAACATCGCCACACAATAATCTGCACAAGCCAAAGCACTGGCATTTCCAAGCGGGGACATCTTCTCGGCATAGCCAAAGAAATCAGTAAAGCCCTTAACACCTGAACCTGCCGTCGTTACGGTGGGAGACTGTGATATCGTATTAACCCTAACCCTGGCCTTTTTAGCCCAGTGATAACCAAAACTCCTTGCAAAACTTTCGAGCAGTGCCTTGGCATCGGCCATCTCACTGTAGTCGGGAAACACCCGCTGAGCGGCAATGTAGGATAATGCCAGGATAGAACCCCAGTCATTCATGGCATCGAGCTTCATGGCGGATTGCATCAACTTGTGAAACGATATGGCCGAAACGTCAAGTGTGGTTTTCATCCACTCGTAGTTAAGGTCGGAATATTCTTTCTTTTTCCTGACATTGACGGACATACCTATTGAATGAAGGATAAAATCCAACTTTCCCCCCAGAATTTCCACGGATTGAGTCAGGAGATTCTCCAGGTCTTCAGTACTGGTAGCGTCGGCGGGGATTACCTGACAATTAAGCACCTTAGCCAGTTCATTGATCTCACCGAATCTCATCGCAGCCGGGGCATTGGTAAGTACAATGACTGCCCCTTCTTCCACACATCTTTCGGCCACTTTCCAGGCGATGGATTTGTTGTCGAGGGCTCCAAAAATTATTCCCCTTTTTCCTTTCAAAAGTCCGTTTGGCATTGCTGGTATTGTTTGATTGCGGAGCAAAGATAATCATCCCCCGGGGAAACCATTGTGCGTTTCCAAAGCTTTTTACAAAATTTTACAAACCAAATCCGCTGAAAATACAACCCTGAAAAGCCAGCAGCGACTGCTGTTATAACAAGAAATTAACAATAGATATGGGTTTTAGCTAATATCTTTGCGGCTGTTTAGTGAACGGTTGCAATACTTTCAGGAATATTGACGATATGAATAACGAGCTGTATATATATAACAGTCTGACAAGGCAGAAGGAAAAATTTGAGCCCATTCATGCCGGATTTGTAGGCATGTATGTCTGCGGTCCTACCGTGTATAATGACGTGCATCTCGGCAATTGTCGCACATTCATGAGTTTTGACATGATATACAGGTATCTCAGTCACCTCGGCTTTAAGGTAAGGTATGTCAGAAACATCACCGATGTGGGCCATCTGCTTGATGATGGAGAGGATCGAATGTCCAAAGGTGCCAGGCTTGACAACCTCGAGCCCATGGAGGTCGCCCAGAAATATACCAACGGGTTTCACAGGATGATGCAGATTTTCAACACCCTGCCACCCAGCATCGAACCGAGAGCCACTGGTCACATCCTGGAGCAAATAGAAATGGTTCAGTCCATCCTGGACCGCGGGCTTGCATATATTCGTAACGGATCTGTGTATTTTGACACACTCAAGTACGCCCAGACAACAGGTGAGTACGGCAAACTTTCCGGCAGAGTGATTGACGAACTCCTCGCTGAATCAAGGGACAACCTAAAAAACCAGGACGAGAAGAACCATCCTTCGGATTTTGCCATTTGGATGAAGGCGACGAATGAGCACCTAATGAAGTGGAACTCGCCGTGGTCGGTGGGGTTTCCCGGCTGGCACCTCGAGTGCAGTGCTATGAGCACAAAATATCTGGGTCAGCAGTTTGACATCCACGGCGGAGGAAACGACCTCAAGTTTCCCCATCACGAAAACGAGATCGCACAGAATATGGGAGCCTGCAATTGCCAGCCAGCCCACTACTGGATGCACACCAATATGTTGCTGCTGAACGGAAAAAAAATGTCTAAAAGCGACGGCAACACTATTTCACCGGAAGAGCTTTTTACTGGTAAAAGTATCCACGTCAGCAAAGGTTACTCGCCTATGGTAGTCAGGTTTTTTATGCTGCAGTCACACTACAGGTCACCCAATGACCTTACCGATGAAGCATTGCAGGCTGCCGAAAAGGGGTACAAGAGGCTTTTTGAAGCCATTAAAAACCTAGATAGCCTCACTTCAGCATTGACAACACCTGCTCCATTGGACGCCAAATGCGAAGAGATCATATCCCTGGCATTTGATGACATGAACGATGATTTTAACACTCCAAAGGCACTGGCACGGATTTTTGAACTCGTAACCATCATAAACAGTCTCAGGGACGGTCAGATCCCGATGTCCGATATTTCGGTCCACGGCCTGGAAAAAATAAAACAAGCTCTGGGAACAATAATTTTTGATATTTTTGGTTTAATGAATGAGTCTGCCTCCAATGCCGGTCCCGTAGACGGTCTGATGAACCTCATCATTGACCTCCGGCACCAGGCGAGAACAAACAAGGATTGGGCGACCTCAGACAAAATCCGCGATTCCCTTAATGAGTTACATATTCTGATCAAAGATGGCAAAGAAGGCACATCCTGGAGTTTTAATTAATTAAATCCGATACCATATAAATGAAGCAAATTTACTTTTTACTGATTCTTATATTTTCCGGGTTGCTGTCGTGCAAAACCGATCCCAAAAATGCTATGCCTAAAAAAGACCTGCCACCAGCCAAAGTTCCCGCCGTGAGTGCGGACAGTATGATGAACTTTGTCGAAAAACAACTTTCATTTGGGGTTAGGTACCCCGGGTCAGAAGGTCATCTGAAAGTGAGAGACTGGATTGCTGCCAAAATGAAATCTTACGGTGCTGAAGTCAGCATACAGGAATTTAAGGCTTCGTTTTTAGGAAAAAAAGATGTGCCATCTTATAATATCATTGCCCGCATCAACCCAAAACTCAGCGACAGAATAGCCTTGTTTGCTCATTATGACAGCCGGCTTATCGCCGAAAAGGACAAAGATGTTTCCAAACAGGGACTACCTATCCTGGGAGCGGTCGACGGAGCCGGAGGAGTGGCAGGCCTTATCGAAATAGCCCGCCAACTCAAGGAAAACCCGGCTGGGATAGGCGTGGATTTCGTGTTTTTTGACGCGGAGGATCAGGGCGAGGAAGCACGGCTGGAGTCATGGTGTCTGGGTTCACAACATTGGTCACAAAATCCAGACAAAGACAAGGAAAAACCTAAATTCGGCATCCTTATGGACCTTGTGGGTGCAGCAGGATCTGTTTATGGCAAGGAGGAAATCTCTTTCAAAATGGCACAACTGCTACAGGAAAATGTGTGGCAGCTCGCCCGATCCATGGGTAAATCAGACCTTTTTGTCAACCTGCCCGTAGGTCCCATTACAGATGACCATTACTATGTCAATCTTTATGCAAAAATACCGACCATTGATATCATAGCTACAAAACCCACCGGTCAGTTTGGTGATTATCACCATACACATGGCGATACGATCGAAGCCCTGGATAAAAATATTCTGGCTTCTGTTGTTCAGGTTGTTACAGCAGTAGTTTACAAGACATCTGACGGAAGTTTTAAATATTGATTAAATTGTAAATAAATAAATAAGATATGAGAAATGTAATCCTTTTAGCTTTTAGTTTAGTGCTAATGTCTGTGTGTACTGAAGCTCAGGAGGTTAGCAAAAAAAACTGGACCCTCGTTCATGAAAGAACAGCAGACTGGTGCCCCTTTTGCGGCACATGGGGCTGGAAAATGAAGGACAGTATTTTTACCAGGTTTGCCAATGACAATGTCATCTTTATGGCAGTACACCACAGTGGTGGGCTATCAAACACCACATCCATGGAGTTTGGCAACAACTTCGGCGGTCTCGGTCAACCTGTGTTTTTTGTAGATGGAGTAGATATCGATGTGACGTCCGGCAATATCAACCAAAAGCTTGACGAGACTGAACTTGAGGTTGACTTCAAATCTACGGCTTCTGTGCTGGCGGGAGTTGGGCTCGATGCCAAAATGAGCGAAACCCAGGATTCCATGTGGATAAATGCCAAGGTTGAGTTTCTTTCTGATGTTACCGGCGGTGACTACTATTTTGGGCTCTACCTGCTCGAGGATGTAACACATCAACAAGCAAGTCAGCCCGGCACACCCCTGCACAAGCAGGTACTGCGTCAAAGCATAGGCCCGGTGTTTGGAGAAAGATTCCACACGGGTGCCCTCACACAGGGATCAGTATTTAATTTCAGTAAAAAAATCGGTCTGTTAAACGGAAAACGCAAAGACTACAAGTTAGCAGGCATCATCTGGACCAAGGTAAACAATAAATACCTTTTCTTCAATGGCAATATGGTAGCTCCTGCAACACCGGCTTCATCGGGAGACGTGGCCAATGTTGAACCTTCAAACCTCACTGCCTATCAAAACGAAGGTGGACAAATCATGGTCAGATTGAATGAAATTAACCCTGCCGCAGACTATACTATAATGGTTACGGATATGGCAGGCAGAGTGGTCAGAACAAGGCAGGTGTCGGCTACTGAAGCCAATGCCATTATCAGCATTGATGGCAATTTTGAAGCTGGCATCCATGTGGTAACCGCTGTATCGGGTTCCAAAAAACACTCAACACGATTGATGGTTTATTGATCAGGCCATATATAAAAATTAAAAAAAGTACCGTCTGAAGTTTTTCGATGGTACTTTTTTTTTGCCTTACAGCAAGTCAAACAGATTGTTTACACCTATGTTTCTTTCCACCGTAAATGCTTCAGCATACTCCACCCCGATATCACGGGCATAAGCCCTGTTTTTTGCCCTGATGTATTCTATAAATGACTTGGTCGAAATGGGAGTCTCAGGTTCTTTGGATTCAGGATCAAAAAACTGTGACCTGAAAGCCATAATGGACTCTATCTTTTTATCCATAAATGCAGAGATATCCACTACAAGGTCGGCTTTAATATTTCTGTCCTGAATATAATGGTAAACGGCCTTTGGCCTCCAGGCCTCTTGTATTAAGCCTTCATCATTTACCGTTTCAACCTTTACAAGCCCGGAATAAAAACAGGCGTCACTGATGAGTTTTGAAGCCCGTCCATGGTCAGGGTGCCGGTCAGAAACGGCATTGGCAAGAACAATTTCGGGACGGTACTTTCGGATCACCTTTACGACACTCAATATATTTTCTCTGCCGAAATCAAAAAATCCGTCTTTCATCCCGAGGTTTTCCCTTGCCTTAACACCCAGCACAAGGGCTGCTGCTTCTGCTTCCTTGAGACGGAGATCTGCATTGCCCCTGGTACCCAATTCACCTCTTGTGAGATCACAAATAGCTACATTATAACCCAGGCTAATATGTCTCAACACCGTTCCGGAGGCACTCAGTTCTATGTCGTCAGGGTGGGCCCCGATGGCAAGAATATCAAACTTATCCATTGAAGGCAATTTTAAATTACCATCGTACCAGGGCACTGCCCCAAGTAAATCCACTTCCGAATGCGGCCAGACACACCAGGTCACCTTCCTTTACCTTGCCTTCCTCCCATGCCTCACTCAGTGCGATAGGTATGGAAGCGGCGGTAGTATTTCCGTATTTCTGAATATTGTTCTGGACTTTTTCATCAGGCAGCTTCAGTACTCTTTGTACAAACTGACTTATACGCAGATTGGCTTGATGAGGTATTAAAAGATCAATGTCAGCGGCCGTAAGGCCAACTTTTGACAGAGCCTCATTGATTACCTCCGGAAATTTCACCACCGCAGTTTTAAATACCAGCTGTCCCGTCATATTGGGGTAAAGCATACCCTCATCAACCATTTTTTGAGTAACAAACATACCTCCCATGACGGATGGGTCTGGATAACCAAACTTATCTTGTCCGAGATGATAACCACCATGCGAGCCCGGATTGATCATAGCGAGTTCCTCGGCATGTGTGCCGTCAGCATGAAGGCAGGTGGTTAGAACACCTTGTCCAGGCTTGTCTGTCGCTTGCAGGACGGCTGCTCCGGCCCCGTCTCCAAAAATTACAGTAACGGCCCTACCCTCATCAGAATAGTCAAGGCCCATGGAGTGGAGTTCTGATCCCACAAGCAAAATATTCTTATACATCCCCGTCCGGATAAACTGATCTGCAATGGAAAGACCATAAATAAATCCCGAACATTGGTTACGAATATCAAGACATCCCATTTCCCTTTTTGTGATACCAAGTTCACGTTGCAGGAGCACACCGCATCCGGGAAAATAATAATCCGGACTTAAGGTAGCGAAGATGATAAAATCAAGATCCTCGGCTTCTATTCCTGCTCTTTCGAGAGCAATCCTGGCTGCTTTGGCCCCCATGGAAGATGGTGTTTCTTTATGCTTTTCGGCATACCGACGTTCTTCGATGCCCGTACGCTCAATAATCCATTCATTGGAGGTATCCATAAACCTGGTAAGTTCCTCATTGGTCACTACCCTTTCAGGTACGTAATGAGCTATGCCTGCTATCTTTGTCTGCATAAATTCCGGTTATAACTTTTAAAATGATATAAAATTTTTACTGTTTACCGCAAAAAGCTTCATAAAAGTGGCGAAAAATAGGAAATTTTTACGATTCCACTTATTTTTACCCTATTTATAATTAAACCCCTATAGCCCGATGATGTGGGACGTACTCACAGGAGAAGAAAAAAACATTATCCTGCTCAGGTTGCTTGCCAGGGTATGCAAGGCTGATGAAACCCTACGGGTTGAAGAGTTTGCGTACCTGATGCACGTATGCACCAAACTCGGTCTGGATCCGGAAGTGCTCCGTACCATCGTCCTCAGCGAAACCGAATCAGAAGAAATCTTGCCATCAGAAGAGCATGACAGGATGGGCATCATGTACCACATGCTTTTTACAATGGCGTCTGACCATGACGTCAACAGCAAAGAGGTAAACCTTATCCACAGGCTGGCTTTCCGTCTTGGCTTTTCGGAGGCCATGACGAGAGACTTTATCGATGTTATGAAAAATCAGAACATCCAGGACCTGCCGATCAGCATGCTGCTGGATGTAGTAAGGAAGCACAATAATTGATACAATTCGGTTGACAAACCGTTTCCACTGCAAAAAACAACTGAGATTTTTGAAAAAAAAACCAAACTTCTGGAACGTCCAATGAATGTAGCCTGCGGTATTGTATGGTTTGATTTTGTCAAGCCTAATGGCTGACTAAAAGGACAACCAGCACCTTATCTGACTAACTTACGGCTAACAAAATATGACCTGTAGACTAAACAGATAAGCACCATCGTGCGTTTACATTAATGACATTAGTTAACCTCTCTATAATACATTGCCATGTCCGGATATACGCAGACGATATTGCTGATGATCACCCTGATAGCTGGTCCATTGGCATCTCAGGACTTCAACAGACTGAATGTACCTTGCCATCAGGATGGACATGACCTTAAGTTTCCTCTTACGGGTGGGCTTAGAGCGGGTCAGTTTTCCAATATAGATCTGAACCAGGATGGCACCATGGACCTTTTCGTATTTGACAGAAATGGTGATGTCATTTTGCCATTTGTAAAAACAGGTGCTCCCGGCAGTCTGGATTACAGGTTTGCCCCCGAATATATCACCAGTTTTCCCAGCCTTAGAAACTGGGCCTTGCTGACTGATTTTAATGGAGATGGAGTTGAAGATATTTTTGCTTCATCGTCAGTTATCCCTGCCTGTATAGAAGTCTGGAGAGGTATGCGGGATAATGCAGGAAGACTAAGTTTCAAAATGGTAACATTTGGGTATGGTATGCCTGAAATTCTGCAGTTTCCGGTGACGGGTGGTTATACACAAATCTACGCAAGTAACATAGATCTTCCAGCCATCGCTGACATGGATGGTGACGGTGATGTGGATATCCTTAGTTTTGAGCCGGATGGAAGCTACGCTTCCTTTTACAGAAACCTGAGCATAGATAAGAACCTGGGTCTTGATACCCTGATATATGAGAGAGGAGATATCTGCTGGGGAAAATTTGCCGAAAATCAATTTAACGAAGACATATACCTCAGCTCCAATCCGTTTTCGTGTGCAGATGGTTTCCACTCAGGAGGCAACACAGGAGCCAGACATTCCGGGTCCACGCTGACTGCCCTGGACGGCGATGAGGATGGTGACATGGACCTGCTCATTGGTGACCTTGCCAGCCTGCGGATCAAGTATCTGTCCAATGGCGGCACGTTATCTACTCCCTTTATTACATCCCTTGATATTTCTTTTCCCTCCTATGATGTGCCTGCCGATATGGATATCTTCCTTGGAGCCTACCATGCAGACGTCAATGCTGACGGAAAAAGAGATTTAATCATAACTCCTAATGACATCAACAGTGGCCAAAACGAAAACCACGTTTGGCTCTACCTCAATGAAGGTACAGATGCAGCCCCAATCTTCAGGCTGAATAAAAAAGACTTTCTGATAGACGAAATGCTCAATTTCAACAGCGGGTCACACCCTGCCTTTGCCGATGTAAATGCTGACGGCCTCCAGGATCTCGTCATTGGAACAAATGGCATCTACAGAAGGGCAAATCCCCGTTTGTACCGAATGATCCTGATGTTAAACAAAGGTACGGCAACCTCTCCCGTTTTTGAGGTGACAGATGGCGACTACCTGGGTTTTTCGGGGTTTGGTGAAGAAACAGGCAGGTATGCTCCTACTTTTGGGGACATTGATAATGACGGAGATACGGACCTTATGGTGGGTGATTCAAGAGGAGTGCTTTATCTGAGCAATAATAAAGCCGGCCCGGGGCAGCCATATGATTTTGACAACCCTGTCTACAAATACGCTGATATATCCTTAGGACAAAATGCCAAACCCGCCGTGTCAGACATGAATGGTGACAGCCTCATAGATCTGCTCATAGGAGAAAAGAACAACCAACTTAATTTTTTTAAAAATTCAGGAACGGCACCCTCACCGGTATTCAATCCAGATGCTTCACAATCACCCAATACAGACAATGCAGGTAAGATTTTTACTGGCAATGACTTTGCCACCCAAAACGGTGCACCGGCTATTTTCAGCTCGGAGGGCAAAAAAATGATGCTTCTGGGTACAGAAGATGCTGACCTTATGCTCTATGACCAGTTGGAAGACAACGTGTACAGCAGCTTTAATCTGGCAGGCCTGAGGACAGGCGGTATAAACGAAGGACGCAAGGTGACTCCGGCTCTGGCAGACATCGACGGTGACGGATATTACGAACTGGCACTGGGCAATGAACGCGGCGGACTCACCCTCTACAACACTCCATACAAGGCATCTCCTTCCAGCGGGTATAACCCGGCACCCTCCAATATAATAATGGACATTATTCCGAATCCGGCATCTGACAGGGTACTCATCCTGACCAACACCACGATAAACAATGTATTTATTACGGATATTGCCGGTAGATTTATTCCGGGCACTATTTACAAGGATACGATCCTGAATCTGCCTAATATGGTAGATGGTATTTATTTCCTGCATCTGTGTACAGACAACGGTACCGCAACTAAAAAACTCGTCATTTCAACAGGCAAATAACAACACCCGGCTTCACATCAATACACCCTGTTGATCCATTGTCCAGCCAGAAAAGCCCTGATGTTATCTGCTACACCGTTTACGAGGTTGCGTCGGGACTCTACACTTGCCCAGGCAATGTGTGGTGTAATAAAGCAGTTACTGAGTTCTGAAAGTCTGACCATGGAGGGAGGTGGTTCGACAGCCAGCACATCCAGCAAGGCTCCTGCAATAGTACCGGATTTTAATGCTTCATACAGATCGTCCTCCCTGACCAAGGCTCCCCTGCCTGTATTTACAAGCAATGCCGACTCTTTCATCATGGAAAGAGTATCTTCCCTCACCATGCCGGCGGTTTCCGGCGTAATCGGGCAATGGAGCGACAGGACATCAGAGTTTCGGAATACTTCATGAAGATCTGTAAAACGGATACCGGGTTCCTGATTATTCGGGACAGTCCTCGTATGTACCAAAACTTTCATGCCAAAGGCTTTGGCCAGTTGTGCCGCCTTACGTCCGATATCGCCATATCCTACTATTCCCATCACCCTGCCTTCCAAATCATAGATTGAATGGTCATAAAAGCAAAAATCCGGACTTGCAACCCATCGACCTGCCCTTACCTCTCTGACATAGTGGTCCGTCCGGTTGACAAAGGAGAGAATACCTGCCATCACATACTGAGCCACTGATGCTGTCCCATACCCTTTGACGTTGCTCACAGGAATAGCCCTGCGGGTCACCTCAGTGATTTCGATGTTATTATATCCTGTGGCAGCAACCGCAATATATCTCACTGAAGACATCATTGACAGTGTATAATCGTCTACCTTAAATTTGTTTACAATCACGATGTCCGCATTGCGGCATCTTTGTTCAGTCTGAATGGGGTCAGTCCGGTCATAAACGGTCAGGCTGCCCAACTCCTCCAAAACCCTGAAGTCTATATCGCCGGGATTGAGCGTGTAGGCATCAAGAAATACAATGTTATTCATAATAAAAAAACCTTATAGCCTCCTGATAAAAAACGGATAATAGGCTCTGAATACCGGACATTCGAACTTTGATTTTATCAATGGTGAAAATGAAATTTTTCGAAATCCTTGCTGTTAAATTTGTACACACCGTCATTATCCGTTCCTACCCAAATACCTCCGTCTCTGTCAAGGTATACAGTCATGACCAAAACATTTTTTGCACCCACCCGGATACGGTAATTGGTCAGTTTCGTACCATCATACTTCCATATCCCTTCGTTGTAATTGGTCATCCAGATGTTTTCCTGATCCGTGATTGCAGAGGTATAATAGGGAAGTTGCATCGTCGGGTTTTGTTGGGTTTTGGCCATAGCCTCAAGTCTTGTGTATTTTAAATCGATCTGTCCTGGAAAATCCGGTAAACGAACCCTGTACTTATAAAGAATATTACTAAACCAAAAATGGCCATCGCTATCCTCCAGGATAGAACGGATTCCCGGCACTCTGCCGTCGTCGAGAGGCTTCATTTCACCTTCAAAGATCCATTGCAGCCCGTTGCCGTCAAACTTACATACCCCACCAAACAGTGTACCAAACCAGATATTTCCTGCCTTGTCCCTGTACAAACTGTATACATCATACGCAGGTCCCGCCCGCCCGGCATCAAAATCAGAAAACTCCAGATGATACAGCGTTTCACCATCATATCTGAGGGCACTTGCTCGTTCATTGCTTCCCTTAAACCAAATATCATCAGGCTGAAGTCTCCATAGACTGCGGGGAGCCCTCACCGGATTAAGGGTAGTAAATCCTGTCCCGTCAAACTTGGTGATACCACCGGTAGTATTAAAAAACAGATTACCCTTATGGTCTTCTTCAATTCCCCTGATCTGATCTCCTGCCAGACCATCTTTTACCGTAAATTGCTCCAGGCTCTTGCCGTTATAGCGATATATGCCTTTGCCATTGCTCCCAAACCAGAGGGACCCTTTTTTATCGTGATGTATTGCCCATATACTTGAGTCAATTTTTTCCACAGGATGACCCTTGAGTTGATCTTCACGGGCCGTAGTAATGGTTTCTTTCCTTTGCATTTTGCATGAAATCAAGGACAACACGGCTACTGCCAAAATATATCGGCCAACCAATAAAGTATAAGATTTTAACACAGACTCAATTTTATTTTCCAATCTTACCGTTGACATCAAGGGAATATCCGTGGAAAGCAGAATTTTTCCATTCATTTGTTTTCGGCAATGATAGTATATGGATTTGTCAAATTTCATTCTAAATTTTTGATTTTAATCACTTAATAGTGAAATTCAGACTCAGGTTAAATGTGCGTCCGAGTTGGGCCACGTCGGAGCCCAGTATGGTCTTGCCAGGCCCCTGATTGTTGGGCGTATTGGGCAGCTGAAAGACAAACTGGCGGTACTTTACATTGACACGATCAAATACATTATACACGGATACTCCGGCCCGGCTGTCCATGCCACCCAGCCTGAACCTAAAGAAAGTTCCGATGTCCAGCCTATGGTATGCAGGAAGATTGCGTAAATAATTGAATAGGTCAATTTCTGACCTGTCTGCCAGGATCTGAATAGACGAAAGATCGAGGTAGGGCCGACCCGTCGCTCCGATATAATTGGCTGAAAAGTCAAATCTGCCTGCCGAATATGTATTAACCCATTTTACCTGGTGTCGGCTGTCTTCCTGGGATGGGAAATACTGGTTTTTAAAGACATTCGTGTAGCGGTTTTCAGACTTACTTAGGGTGTAAGCAAACATGGAAAAGAGTTTTTTTGACTCCAGAGCTATGGCAATATCAACTCCGTATGACCTGGATTCACCGGTAAAAAGCCTGAAGGAAGCCGGCATCAGTGCCGATGGCGGTTGACGCAGTCCGGGTCTTTGGGTGGAGTGCGTTATGGCACCGTCAAGAGTACGATAATAGGCCTCGACATCAAGCACCACATTGCCCCATGACTTCCAGCCACCTGCCATAAAATTGCTGCCGAGCCCGACTGGTACGGTGGTGCCGTTAGACATGGCAAAAAACTGCTGGCTCTGGCCGAGGATGTTTTCGTGCTCGATCTGCCGGACAAACTGAGCTTGACGCCCGGCGGATGACTTGAGAAAAAAGTTTTCGCCAAAGTAATAACGCAGATACACCTGTGGCAGCAAATATAAGTCTCCTGTACTACTAAATCGAGTGACCCGGATAGCTGGTTCAGCCATAAAACCCGTGTGACCACCGAAGGTAGCCTGAGCAAAAAAACTTGATTCAGGGGCCTTGCGACTGATTTCAAAAAGCGGGCTGCGGTCGTTTTCCAGGTATAGGTTATTATCGTGTATAATATGTTCAAGTCCAATCATCCACGGCAAGCTCCTGCTCTGGGACAGTGAAAGCCGGAGCCCGGTATCGGTAATCCTGTTGTCGTTATATATGTCGATGGAGTCCAGGACAGGAATGTTTTGCTCTTTCCGCATCAGTGTGCTGGCGATATCGTACTGCACCGCATAGGAGGTCCTGTATAGAGTGGCGGCCAGGTTTGTTTTTTTACCGGCATACGTATAATTCAGGCCATAGGTAATATTTTTCCACTTACTCGTCTGGCTAAAAATTTCATCATTTTTCTCTCCAACCTTACCAATAAATACCTTTGAATACTTTTGGGAAAACTGGTCTTGGCTTTGGAAAATATTGGCATCAAAAGAGTGTCTCCCGTTCTTATAAAACATCCTGCCATTGGCATCATAAAAGTCAAAATCCGGTCTGGAAACAATGTTGTTGGGCTCATTGCGGGGCTTATCATGTTCCATTTCCAGGTTTTCTCTTTGGCTGAGGTCATTAAAACCAGAATTGGCAAGGTCGGTAAAGGTGGTGCGTGCAGAGAATCTCACGGCCAGATTTTTTGACAGAGGCAGGTCGCCCATTAACCCTGTATTGAGGAGATTGAGGTCCACATTGAGGTTAAACTTATCTGGCTTACTGCCGCTATCCATCTTGAGCATGCCGCTGGTACGCCCCCCGTATTCTACTGGCAGATTGTTTTTGTACAGATTTATATTTTTAATGTACCAGGAGTTGAAAGCTCCGAAAATGCCGTAAAAGTGGTCTGCTCTGTATACCGGCATCTTGTCCAGAACCAAAAGGGTAGCTTCTTCATTTGCCCCCCTGATCCGTATGCTGGACTTTGAGTCATTGATGGCACTCACACCAGGCATCATCTGGAGAGTACGTAGTACATCCTTCTGAAACACATTCGAACCATATAACTTATCTATGGCAGCTGAACTAAGATACATGGACTGTCCGTTAATCAGCGAGAGGTTTTTTTTGATGGAACTAATTGTGACGGGCATGACCTTAACCGGCTCAGGACGGATACTTACTTCCTTGTATGTGTCTGTGCCGTAGGGTATGGAAACTGTCTGGTCCGTGTAAGCCAGCGAATGCACCTTTAGAGAACCTCCACGGGCTGACTTGGGCAGCCTGATAAAACAGTCACCCTGCTCGTCCGTAAAGCCAAAGTACTTTTTGGCCGGGTCGTAGACAGCAGCATATGCCAGAGGCTGGCCGGTGCCTGATTCTGTCAGCCGCAAATGAAGCATCATGAAATCTGATGACTCCAGATCGCCTCCGACGGTACGTACCAGGTATGATCCTTCCTTTTCCCGGATGAAGTCAAGCTGAATGGTGTGGCACACTTTTTCAAACAAAACACCCGGGTCCTCGGATTGTAGTACGATCGTTTCTGGAGCATTGTAATGCAAAAGCGTAGGACTGTAGGCTATTAGTATCCTGTACCGGTCGATGAAACTTTCCAGCACCGAGGTATAGGGTGATCCCTTAACAATTCTGAAACTGTATGTCGGAAGTTTCTGGCCATAGGACATATTTACATTGATGAGCATCAACATAAAAGCAAGAATTGCTATAATCCGGATTCCTGACAGCGGTAGATATTTTGGTGAAGATTAAAACAACAAAAAAGGTTTCGGGTTTTGAGCTACTATTGGGTAATTTCCACTTTTTTACCTTCTGTCCTGTATTTTAATTTCAGGGGCCAGGTGACTGACAGCAATGCACTGTCGAGATCGGTTGTTCTGAAAAAGCCGGTGTACGTGAGCTTTTCGGCATCAGCTGGCAGATTGATGGTGACACCAAATTGTCTTTGTAACTCCAGGGTTACCTCTGACAAAGGTGCAGATTCGAAAGTATACATACCGTCAAGCCATGTAATTTCATTACGGACTCCGTCTTTTGCAAGGCTTGATAACAATTGCCCATTTTCCAGCCGCACCTTATCCCCCGGGCCCAGAATCACAGGGGCACCACCACCCGTGACAGAGGTTACTTCCACCCTTCCGGTCCTGCATATCACTTCAAATCTGCCATGCCGTGATTCCACACTAAAACTGGTGCCAAGAACCGTTACCCTACCTTCCGGTGTGCTGACTATAAAATTCGATCCTTTCTTTACCTCAAAAAAGGCGAGACCCTGTAAATCCAGTTGGCGTTTGGTACTCCATTTCTTTTTATTGTAAGTTATCCTGGATTCGGCATCAAGATGTACCATTGAGCCGTCCGGCAGGTTTTCGGCCACTTCCTGAGCAAGGCCTGATTCAACTTTTACGGAAGTAAAACTACTTCTAAATACAAGAAAAAAGAGGAGACAGGCTGCAGCCAATGCAGTTGCAATATAACTGAGCCGCATACCTGAAAGTCTTCTTTCCGTAACAGCCGGTTTTAGACTGGCTGATGTGCTGATTCTCTCCCATAATCGGTCTTTGTCGATTCGGCTGTCATGTGCAAAATTCAAATCTCTGATCCACCTGATAGCCTCATTAATCTCATCGGATCTTTCAATGTTCTGATCAATGAAAACTGACCATACTTCATCATCCTCCCTGAACTCAGATCTGACCCACCTTATGAAGGATTCGTTTTCCAGTAAACCCTGTCGAAAATTGTGTAAATCATTATGGCTCATAGGCAAATAACCGTCTGTTTATCAATAAAAGGGGAGGTCACTGGTTTTGTACTCATATCGAATGTACTTATTTCATTAATATCCCAATAATAAAATACCGGCAATAAGCACCGTCCCTAAAAACTTCCTGATTTCGATAATGCCTTTTGAGATAAGATTTCTCACCGACTGATAATTAATGTCCATCGCCTCACAAATTTCATCATAATTCATTTCCTCATAAAATTTGAGGAAGATGGCTTCCTTTTGTCTGTTTGAAAGCTGGCTGAAGGCTTCATGGAGTTTTACGCTATGCAAATCGTTTTGTTCACCTTCTATAATCAGGTCTTCGGCTGACAATTGAAAATTTATATCCTTGTTTTCTGCATATTCAAATCCGGTCGTCTTTGCAGATTTTTCAAGCCTGCGTATCAATTCCCTCCTTAGGGTCACACACAGGTATCCGATGATAGAATCGGTGTGTCCAAGCCCTTCCCTTTTTTCCCATATCTGAATAAAAATATCGTGGATGGTATCTTCAATAAGTTCTGTATCCTGCGTAAACTTCCTGGCATAACTTTCCAGCCTGATCATATTCTGGTCGTATATATCACGCAGAGCTTTTTGACTGCCATTCTTTAACTCAGTCCACAACAACGAGTCACTCATTATGCCATGATTTTATACTATGACTGATTTTAAATGCCAAAGTTAAAAGTTATTTGATATCTAAATATCTATCTTTGCCGCAAATAAAACAGAATCATATGAACCTGACCTTTATACTCCAAAGTGGCGGTGGTGCCCTGAGTTTTGTATTTCCGGCCCTTATGCTGGGATTCTTTTATTTTTTCTTCATCAGGCCCCAGATCAAAAAGCAAAAAGAACAGGCCACTTTTTCCGATTCCCTTAAAAAAGGTGATGAGGTGGTGACCACTTCAGGAATAATAGGCAATATTAACAAGCTGGAGGACAACATCATCACCCTCGAACTCGACAGCAAGACCCACATCCGTGTGGTTAAGGGGGCAATTTCTAAAGAGATGACCGATCAGTATAATGCCGCTAAAAAGGCATAATGCTCCACATGGGTCCATTCAATAAAAAGGGGCCGAATGATTTTTGTCATCCGGCCCCTTTTTATTAAAAATCCTGGATTGATTTTATTCGGCTTTAAATATATCGTCACTTAAGGACTTATTGATATCAACGCTCACTGTTTCGAGGACGATGGTCATTGGAGCTGCTCCGCTTATGGTAATCTTAAACGGAACTTTTACTCCGCTTACATCCCTGTAGTCGGCATAATCGGTAGTAACCGTAACCTTTTGTCCCATGCCTTCCTGTGTCTTCACAGTCCTTACAAGGAATCCTGTTTTGACATCATAAAACTCAACTGACATCTCTCCTGCTGGGTCTGTTACATTTAGCTTATAGCAACTGACACCCTCAACATCCTCTATGCCCTTGAGTTCAAGTTTGTTGCCGTCTGATGCATACTTGAGTTGATCAAACATGACAGCCTGTTTTTTCAAACTTTCGAGTTGCTTGGCATCAGTAATCTCCTTTTTAGATCCCATCTGGATGGCTATACCTTTGGTACCGTCAAAACGCTGCTCCTGCATGGTCATATTATTCATGATTACTTTCATGGCAAATTTGCCGGCTGCTGTCTGATAATTTTCAAAAGTAGCCTCTGCCCCACCCAGATTTGATTTGGCAATTGTCTGCATGGTCTTTACATCCATAAGTTTCTTTTTGCCGCCGATGGCATCAAGGTAATCGTCTATGACTGACTGTGGTGTCACACTGGCTGAAACTTCAACTTTTTTATCTTCCAGCTTCTTGCCAAAAGGATCGTAGTAATCAATCACACCATCGCTGTCAAATTTCTTAAGTTTTTCTGCCACCGCCTCCTTGCTGCCTACTACCACAACATTGCAATTTTCAGGACGCACATATTTCCTGGCCATATCACTGACATCGCTGATTGATACAGCCTCCAGGTTCTTAAGGTAATTATTATAATAATCTCTGGGCAGGTTGTATCTGAATGTATTGAGTGCAAAGTTTGCAATGGTCTGAGGTGATTCAAGTGACCTGCCAAAATTTCCGCTCAGACTGCTTTTGGAAAGGGACAGGTCTTTGTCAGTTACCGGTTCAGTAGCAATGCGAGACATCTCATAGATAAACTCTGTGACGGCACTGTCTGTCACCTCGTTGCGTACAGAGGCTCCTGCATTAAATACACCGGCTAGCCTGTCATTGCTGATGCTTGACCGGGCACCATACGTATATGCCTTTTTCTCCCTTAGGTTTTGCATAAGACGTCCACTGAAGATTCCGCCTCCCAGGATGGTATTCATGACACTTGTTTTGATAGCATCAGGGCTGCCTGGCTTCAGATCGACAGGATAGGTGATGCTGATTACTGACTGTACTGCACCGTCCTTGTTTCCAAACCTCACTTGCCGGCCCTTTGGCAGTTCAGGAAAAGAATAATTTACCTGAGGGACATCCTTTTTTTGCCATTTTGCAAAATACTTTTCAGCCTGCATCTTTGCTTCAGGAAGAGTAATATCCCCTACGATTACCAGATAAGCGTTATTGGGCCTGAAGTATGTGTCGAAATAATTTTTACAGTCCTCCACAGTGATGTTTTTAATCGACTCTTCTGTCTGGACTTCTCCATAAGGGTGTTTATTGTTAAAATTGGAGATGGAGCGGATATTGGATGCAATGGCTTCCGGATTTGTCTTGGATGAAGCCAGACCGGATGCTGTCCTCTTTCTTACCTTTTCAAATTCATCTTTAGGAAAAACCGGATTATAAAGGACATCGGTCATCACATCTAGCAGCTTGCCAGCATGCTTTTTGAGGCTGGTGCCAAAGATGCCGGTGGCAGATGTATTAAAGTCCGCCCCTATAAAGTCGATGGCTTCGTCAATCTGTGCCTTGCTCCTTGATTTGGTGCCCTTACTTAGTAATTCACCCGCAAAAGACGTATATCCCGCCTTATCGCCCTCCACCAGGGCTTCATTATTCAGCGAAAGCTGGTAAGACACCCTCGGCAGTTTGTGGTTTTCGACTACAATGACATGAAGTCCATTGTCAAGTTTAAAGTCTGAATAGGTGCCTAACTGTATGTCACGGGCTGCTCCGGGAGCCGGAGCCGATTTTCTCCAGC
The DNA here is from genome assembly GCA_019136675.1 of Bacteroidota bacterium. GTDB lineage: Bacteria > Bacteroidota > Bacteroidia > Chitinophagales > Saprospiraceae > OLB9. The sequence goes on along the minus strand of JAGVTV010000050.1, from coordinate 4,750 downwards.
TTTTGTCGATGGTCGGGACCGATACGGTAGGAGCGGTCACTTTTTTACTGCACTGGCTGAAGGTCAATACCGCAGCCAGCAAAATCAATATGTTTTTCATTATTTTCTGATCTTTCTTAAATTAATAATTATTGTTGGCTTGGTATCAATCAAGGTGCTGCCGGTTTGGGCAGGTAATGAAGTACCACCCTGTTATTGGTATTATAATATTTTTCTGCGGCCTTGCGTATATCCTCCTTTGTTACAGCCAGATATCGTTCCAGTTCAGTATTGATGAGATTGGCATCGCCGTAATACATCTTGTAATTAGCGAGGCTTTCTGCAATTCCAGCTACTCTGGAGTTAGAGGTGACAAAGTCATTTTCTACCTGATTGCGTAGTTTCTGAAACTCTTCGTCGGGTATACTTTCCGTCTTTATACGCTCAATCTCAGCTGTTATAGCCCTCTCAGCGTCCTGCACATCGGTGCCCATACTACATATGCCGTAGGCAATGGCTACTCCCGGATCTTCGAGGTCAAGCGGAAAGTTACCCACAGCCACTGCCTTCTGCTGATCATCAATCAGAGCTTTGTGCAGCCGGGATGACTCCCCCTGAGATAGCAAGGTACCGAGCATACTTACTGCATAGTACTCAGGAGTACCTGCAGCCGGGATGCGGTATGCCATCAGAACAGCCGGCAACTGGATATTGTCGTAAACAGTGTCTCTGATCTCTCCTGCAAGGGCGGGCTCTACAGCCTTGGGTCTGTAAACCGGTTTTTTTGACGGTGGTATATCTTTAAAATATTTGGTCACCAACTGGGTAGCCTGATCGTAATCTATATCTCCCGCTATGGAAATTATGGCATTGTTTGGCACATAAAAGTCCGCATAAAAGTTTTTGTAATCACTTTCCTGTGCTGCATCCAGGTGGTCCATAGATCCGATGACCGGCCACTTGTAAGGATGCACGTTATAGGCCCTTTTCATGATTTGTTCGAGAAAACTTCCGTATGGCTGGTTGTCAATCCGTTGTCTTCTCTCTTCTTTTACGACCTGACGCTGCGTTTCGATGCCCACATTTTCCACTTTGGCATGGAGCATTCTTTCGGATTCGAGCCATAGACCCAGTTCCAGTTGATTGGAGGGGAGGATCTCAAAATAATACGTACGATCCATAGACGTATTGGCATTGAGTGTGCCACCGGCTTTTTCTATGTATTTGTCGTACTCGCCGCGACCTATGTTTTCAGACCCTTCAAAGAGCAGGTGCTCAAAAAAGTGGGCGAAACCGGTTCTATTGGGGTTTTCGTTTTTTGACCCCACGTGGTACATCACGGATACAGCTACTATCGGAGTACTTTTGTCCTGATGAAGAATCACGTGCAGCCCATTATCCAGAGTAAACTCCCGGAATTCGATCTTGTTTAGTTGTGCGTTGAGCATGGATACCATCCACACTCCCAGCATGGTCAGGATTGTGCTTCTCATTTAATTGATTTGGTTTAAAATAAATTTTTTTTACAAAGTTAAATCTGCGAAATGAGCAGAGGCAAAATAATCTACCAACATGCCCATTCCGAAGATTAATTGGTTATAATTTACTACAGTTTTACAACGCGTGCAGACAGCAATTTTGACCCGATCCTGGCCTTGACCACGTAAAGACCTGCAGGCAGGTTTTGCATATCCACGGACTGAGTGCCAGTTTGTCTGCTTACTTCAGTACCCCGGGCATCCATCAGGATCACTTCATCGGGAAGCTGGTCAGCTTGTATGGTAAGCAAATGGTTTACCGGATTAGGTGACACTTTAAGCAACTCCCTTGACCCGGGATCTGACACGGCCCCAGCGGGATGAAAGTCTGCCAGATACCTTGGAAGCAGCTGGTAACCTTCTGTGTAAGGAGCAGTGTTGTCAAACTGACTAAGAAGGCCGGACACCGCCCACTTGGCAGAGCCGGAGGGTATCGGAGCAGCAAAGGCATCGATATCCTTGTCTATTCTGACCAAAAATTCTTTGGTCCCGTCGGTCATGGAGATATTAAACCCTGACCCTGCGGGCTGCCATTTTGATGGGTCAACGAAGGAAACATTCCTGATCTCTATGAAGCTTGCCTCGTCATTTTCGGCGAAAGCCGTCACGACCTTAGGTGTCAGCAGGGTGTTGTTTTCAGATTTTTTTGATACCGTTACAGGTGATATTTGAGCCAGCCCGTTAAACTGGACCACCTGTCCCTGAATAGTGACCTGATCTCCTTCCTTGACTGTGTAGCCAAAGTTTTCAGCAGAGTTGAATACGCTTATGCCATTATTGTTGCCGTCAATGATAAAAAACTGGAGACCGTTGGGATTGAGGTTTACACCATACACAATGCCGGTAAGGGTACAGTTTACATTCAATGAATCCAGTACTCCGTCTGAATTGGTGGTTGTCATCTGTGAGATCGACCGCTGCGGATATGGATCCACCATAACAGGATCTTTAACGGTTACAGTACCTTTCATGCCCAAAGAGGCATGAGGATCACACTGGTATTGGTACACACCTGACTTGGTAAACTGGAAGTCAAAAGTCCACGCATCAGATGAAGGATCGCCGCTGTAGAAACTCTCAGGATTGGACGGATACACGGATTGCTTGCCGTTGACGTTATGACTACCTCCTGTATTAACCCATCTGACGATCTGGCCTGTTTCTATAGTGATGTCTTTGGGGGTGAAAACATTTGATGAAACTTCCACCAATGCAGAAGGCTGGGCAGCACACGGAGGTATGGAATTTTTCTCACCTGGGGTGCCTTTTATAGCTTTGCCATTGATCATGAAGCCCAGGTCTTTGGTCGAAACCTTCCAGTTTTCCCCCACCTTGGGATCAGCCAGCGGGTTGCAAATCTCAATGGACCCACCGTTTCCGTCGGTACCTTCCATACTGGTGGGCCATGGGGCTGCTTTTTTATATTCGAATGAAATGACGGGATTATTGAGACTGTCTACAATGGTTAACACTTCACCGCTGTTGCTCAGGGCCCCGTCAGTCCACTTGAGTGCCTGTTTATTATAGTTGCGAGTGAATGCCAGGTCATTGCCGGCAATAATAAGGTACTTGCCTGTGTCAAGGCTTACATTAGGAAAAGTAAAGACAATGCCGCTTGTAAACTTGTATTTGTACAGATTGATTTTTGAGGTACCTGCATTGTAAAGCTCGATGTATTCCAGAGAGTCGGTTAAGGACTCAGGTGGATTGTAGGAAATTTCTGTGATAACAAGCTGTCCGTTAAGACAGAAGGCTGTGAAAAACAGCAAAACAACAGATAAGGATAAGTTTTTCATCAATACTGATTTTGGTAAAATAAAAGTTAAAGATACGGAAAAAATGCAAAATTTCACAAGAAAATGATCAAATTAAAATAAAATGTATATAAAATTTAACATTACGTTAATGTTTGTTGTTTACTTTTGCGTAGTTAAACCATTCTAAACCAAACTTATTTAATAACCGCAATTTTGAAATATGTGTCCTGACAAGGAAGAGTGTTTTGAAAAAGCTAAAAACCAAAATCAAAATTTTATGAAGACGAGAATTTTACAAACATTTTTATTGCTGCTGATGGCATGGGTCGCCCAGGCTCAGGTGACGACTTCCAGCATGGTGGGTACGATTACTGATGAAAAAGGAGAGACGCTGATTGGTGCCAATGTCGTGGCTACCCATACTCCCTCCGGAACTCAATATGGTACGGTGACCAATGAATCAGGCCAGTTTACAATTCCAAACATGCGGGTTGGAGGGCCTTATTCAATTTCTGTAACATATGTAGGCTATTCTGATCAGAATTACGAAAACCTGTTTCTTAAATTAGGAGAAGTTTACAGATTAAACTCTGTACTTAAAGAAGCTGGATTGATGATTGAGACAGTCCAGATCACGGCAAAAGCCGGCACACTTGGTAAAAACGTAGGTGCAGGCAGTCAGATTACCTCTGAAAATATCGATGCTATGCCGACACTCAACAGGGGATTAAATGACTTTTTGAGATTAAATCCTCAATCCACAGGCTACGGGTCAGGAATTTCTTTTGCAGGTGTAAATAACAGGTACAATGCTGTCTTTATTGATGGAGCGGTAAACAATGACGTTTTTGGTTTGTCAGATACAGGTACAAATGGAGGTCAAACTGGTATCTCACCGGTATCCATTGATATCATCGACCAGTTCCAGGTAGTATTATCACCTTATGATGTTAGTTTAGGGGGTTTTGCCGGCGGAGGAGTTAATGCCGTAACAAAATCAGGAACAAATAATCTTGAGGGAACTGCTTACTTTTTTATGCAAAACGAAAAAATGGTAGGTAAAACAAATAAAAATCTTACCGCCAGGACCGGGGCAGAAAGAAAATCAGTCAACCCATTCAACAATAACCTATATGGTTTATCACTGGGAGGTCCAATCATCAAAGACAAATTATTCTTTTTTACCAATGTTGAAATCCAGGCTGACGACACTCCGCTTCCTTTCGATCCGTTGACTTACAAAGGTGCCTCAAGTGTAGCAGCAATTGATTCGCTGGTAGAATACACGAAGTCAAAATACAATTATGACCCGGGATCATTTTTGTCACAAAATGATGAACTGAAAGGATTGAAGTTTTTTGGTAAAATTGACTACAACATCAATAAAAACAACTCAATCACCCTCAGACACAGCTATACCAAGGCTGAGCAATTTGACAGATTTTCTAGCAGTGCTAACAGAATTAACTTTTCAAA
>JAGVTV010000230.1 GCA_019136675.1 Bacteroidota bacterium | reverse complement strand
TTGTACTCTTTGGAGCCACGACGCGGAATGGAGAGGCTTTGCCAGTTTCCTGCTGAGAGTTGTTTGCATTTGTATACGATCTGACCGCAATGGTAGCTGTAATGGCAAAGTTGACGGATTATGGCATCTTCTATGGTGAGTCCTTCATTTCTTATATAAATGACAGTCTTCAGATCTTTTTTACGAAGTCCCGACAAAGTGTCAAATAAAAGCTTCCATCCTTCTTCCCATGTTTTCAGAATTTCTTCGTGACTAAGGGTGGATTCCTCAAACTCACCGTCGCGGTTTCGCCAGGGTTTTTCGCCGTCTTCGGTAAAAATATTGGTCCATCGTGACTTCATATTTCCGGCCATATGACTTATGATGACGGCAATACTGTTGTCCTCCGCATGGAACCGGTGAAAAATACTTTGAGGCGGGATCTGGGTCATGGCCTTGTCTGCCAGTTGCTTATAATACCTGAATTGCTTAATGGATGCCTTCAGCATAGGTCATTTGATTTAGTGTGGAAAAGAGATTAAACTAAAAACATCGCTCTGAGGTCGTGGGTTCAGGTATTTTTACCGATTCTGGCAACAAAATTTTTTTTAAAATATTTTTGGTCACATATTAAATAAATGTTTAATTTGTATCAAATTTAATGAATTGACATTCGAGAGCTTAATCGGGGACTTTTTGGGATACCTGCGGGTGGAGAAGAAATATAGCGGGCACACCTGTATCTCGTATCAAAACGACCTGGAACAGTTTGCCTCATTCTGCCTCAGGGAAATGGAAACATCCGGACTGAAAGACATCCGCCACACCCATGTCAGAAGCTGGATCGTGTGGATGATGAGCGAAAACATCACGCCGGAATCGGTAAACCGAAAAATTTCTGCTCTGAGGTCTTTTTACAAATGGGCATTAAAAAGGGCATACATTGATAAAAATCCCACGCTTAAGATTGTAGCACCCAAAAAGTCAAAGCGACTGCCTGTGATCGTGCAGGATGCCAACATAGGTCGGCTTCTGGAGCATACTATCGGGCCTGAGGAGGTAAAAAATCCATATACTGTCATAAGAGATGATTTTATTATTGAACTGCTCTACAGCACCGGCATACGTCGTGGTGAACTGGTAAGCCTGACATTGTCAGATATCAATATCGCCCGTCGGGAGATCAGGGTAGTAGGCAAAGGCAACAAGGTCAGAAGTATTCCTGTCACTGATGCTCTGATGGAGTCTTTAAAAAATTACCTTGAAGCCCGCAGCAAAGCTGACATCATCGATCAGGAGGCTTTGCTGCTGACTGATAAAGGCAAAAAAATCTATCCGAGGCTTGTACACACCATAGTGAGTGACAAATTATCAGGAGTTACCAGCCTAAGCAAAAAAAGTCCGCACGTGCTTCGACATTCATTTGCTACCCATATGCTGGATCGCGGTGCCGACCTGAATGCCATCAAAGAGTTGCTCGGACATGCCAATCTTGCTGCCACTCAGATATATACACACAACAGCATCTCAAAACTCCGGGAGGCTTACAACAAGGCACATCCCCGTTCGGCTGATAAAGAGTAGTTTACATTTTATTAACAACTTTAAACATCTGCCTTGCCATATCCGTTATATATTAGATTACCATTTTGAAAAATTATTTATTAACCATAAAATTTTTTTGAAGTATGACAGTAACATTTCAGGCAGTGCACTTTTCTGCTGACCAAAAGTTGAAGGATTATATAGGGGACAAACTTCAAAAACTGGAGAAATTTTATCCTAAGATTATCGAATCAACCGTGTATCTCAAACTGGAAAATTCAGGGCAGATAAAAGACAAGATAGTGGAAGTAAAAATGAATGTACCAGGAAGGACTCTGGTGGCGACCAACACAGATAAGACCTTTGAAGCTTCATTTGATGATGCATTGGAGACCATTAAACGGCAGCTTAAAAAACTGAACGACAAAACCCAGGAAGCTAAGCACTGATCTGGAAAGCGGACATCAATGTGTCCGATGATAAAATTAAATGCCGGTTTTTTTAAAGCCGGCATTTTTTATTTTACAGACTACAGAATATGAAAACCAGAAAGTTATTTGATCTTGTTCAGGCTGTAAAATATCAGCAGGAGACCTGCAGCTCCCATGATGAGGTGCAGCGGATGAATCAGACGGATCATAATCATCTGAACAAAAATCCAGGTACATAATATCACTCCCTGCAGCAACACAGCCTTTGTGACCAGTCTGTGACCGGTAAAATACAGAACCAGAGTAACGGCACTCAGCAGTCCGTTGGCTATAAAAAGTACTAACCCCGGTATGAAAAAACTGCTGAAAGGTGAATATTGCAGAAGGTCCGGATTCATGCCCATCTTTGATCCGCTGGGGTCGGTCATAAAAAGATACCCGGCTGCCAGTGCACCAATGGCATTAAGAAACAAAATTGCCGGGATTACATATTTTCCTGATCTCATGTTACCACCATTTAGCTGTTATAATACCACTTTTCACAAATCCAAGACCCTGGAATCTTAAACCAGGGGCGTCTTCAAAATTAGGGTAAAGGCAGCTAAAAAAATATGATGGCGGTCACCGGAAAATGTGATGTTAGCCCTATGTACTATCCTAACCAGCTGGCCCAGGGTATACGGCTGAGAAGCAATACGAGACCGATGCCATAAAACCACATAATAGTTTTTCCTGACTCAGATTCCGAGAGCTTTCTTTTGGCTTTGCTGTAACCTATCGTAATGAGGATAACTGCTATAATGTTGGTCAGAGGATGTTCCACAGCCAAAAGCCTTGACATGGCGTCTTTCATAGTGTCACCGCTTATATTGGAAAACCCAAAAGGTGACACAAAATAAAGCACCAGCCCCAACAGGAATTGTATATGAATTGCCATCAGGGCGAAGAGGGCAGGTTTTTTGACGGACTGCTCCCGGCCACCGAATGTGGCCAATACTGCCAGCAAGAAAACAACGGCCAATACAATAAGTGCTGCCCATGCAAAATAGGAATGCAGTGATTTAATGGTTTCGTACATATTCCGATCTTTTAATGCAAAGAAACGGATTTATTCGTAAAGTTGCTTTAAATCCGTTTCCTTACTGTCAATTATTATGTCACGGCCAGCAGGGTTACTTCACTCTGAGCCTGACTCCTTCGCTGTGGCTTGCAAATTCCGGGGCATAACTGCACTCGATGGTGGCGATGCCTGCGGAAAAATCTCCTTTATGCACTGCTACTATAGGATATTCGAAAACAAAGGTTCCCTTGGGCACGTAGCTGAAGTAAAAATGGGTGGCCAGGTCTTTTGTAGATTCGTAATACCCGAGCTGGCCCTGATATCTGTATTCAGATAGTACATTAAGAGGTTCAAAACCACTGGGCCTCATATCTTTCATATGCACATATTCCATCTGTCTGTCTGCCCTGAGTTCGATTCTAACCCTTAACTTGTCACCGGGTTTAAGAACAGTGTTGGCAGTCACCTCGTCCAGGACGTCTCCTTTAGGGCCCTGTGTGACCTTAAAGTACTTTTTGGTCAGAGAGAGGGGGTTGTCGGAGTGCTTGCTGATTTTGTCGAGCTGCTCAAAGTACTGGTAATAAGCTGCCCCCCATGCTACGGATTTGTTGCGGTTTTCCACTTTTATAGTTCCGAGGTCTTTGCTGAGCGTTTCTGTTTGCCATGCCTTTTTGATGTACCCTGTGCCTGCTTCTGCAGCCACATCATTGGAGTAAAGCTCATGATCTCCTGCTTTTACTGACGGTATATTTGACTCGGTTATCCAGCCGGAGATACCTGTTTTTTCGCCCTGGATCAGAAGGGCGTAGATGGCTGCTGAGGTGGCTTTTGAAGTTTTCCAGTGATTTGTCTGCTTGTTTTTTAGCAACCATATCTTCATCCGGTCCGTTTCATCAGGGTTGGCTGCCGCTTCTGAAAAAAGTTCGACCATGACGGCTTGCCTTTCGATGGGCAGCTGATACCAGTAGAAGCCGTTGCCTTCGTTCCAGTACATTCCCAGTTCATCATTGCTAAAGGACTTTTCGCGAAGAGATTTGATGATGGCATTGACGGTATTGTCACTGTTCCGGTCCATTATCAATCCTATCAGAGCCTGAGTGTATAAACCTCTTTTTGTCCAGTATTTTTTTGCCTGTCCGAAATAATAGTCCCGTGCCTCCCTGCTGTCAGGCTGTGGGTTAACATGCTTGAAGAAGGTGCGGATATAGAGATAATGAACGGACAGGTCGTCAAGATGGTCGTCGTTTAGATTGCCGCCATATGACCTTATGTTTTCTTTCAGACGGTTGTATCTTTCCTTCAGGGATTCGTCTATGTAACGTAGTGCCTGTGAGGAGATATTGGACAGTACCGGGTCATTCATATCCAGTACGCCCAGGCGGTATAAGTGTCCTATGTTTTCCATCACATTCTGGGTAGTGTACACGTCGTCCCTCCCTCCGGGAAACCATGGAAATCCGCCATTGCTGAACTGTCGTTCTGCCAGTTTTTTAATGGCCTCCGATTTTTCATCAGCCATCCGGGTGACATCAAAGAGCACAGCGATATTTCTTTTTTGTTCAGCTTCACTGAGTGCTTGCCTTACCCACGGAGTTTCCTCGAGGATAGCGGATTTCAGTTCCTCATTTTTTGACAGGTTGCTAAGCAGGGCATCCTTGTCCTTTACAAGCCACCGGTCAAATACTGCCTTGAGCTTAGGATGGCTATTGGCTATGCCGGAGGCAAGGGCATTGGCGTAAAGCCGGTCAATAAGAGCCTGAGTACCAGCATGAGGAACCTGGCTTATATAGGGCAATGCCTGCACAGCATACCATACCGGGCTTGAGGTAAACTCGACCGTGTACCGGAAGTCTCTGGCGGTAGGACTTTTTTGGTTTTTGAAGGTCTGAAACTGGAAAGTTTTGGTCTCATTGCCTTTTACCCACATGGGCAGGGTCTCAGTGACAAGTGTTCGGTTTGTTACTACAGGTATGGTGTTTTCTTCGCCATCGGTATGGTTTTCCGATTCTGCGAGTACCCGCCAGGTCAGTGCCTGGTATTTTGTTTCGGGTATAAATAGATCCCATGTGAGTCCCTGTGACCTTCCAGGGTCGATATCAAAGGACAGGAACTGTTGCGATTTTACCAGTTCATTGGTTACATCCTGCATGGTTATGGCGTCCATAAGGACCATCTTTGCTTTGCCAATAAGCTTTTTGTCCGAAAGATTGCTCACCTTAGCGGTGAAGCTGACTACATCCCCGTCCCTGACAAACCTCGGAGCGTTTGGAAATACCATCAGATCCTTTTGTGTCCTCACTTCCCTCTCGTCAAAAGCCGTGCTGAAGCCGGTGGTGTGGGCAAAAGACAGGAGTTTCCACCTTGTCAGTGCTTCATTCATCGTGAAGGAAAGGATGATATTTCCTTCTTTATCAGTCTTAAGCTCAGGGAAGAAAAATACCGTTTCCCTGAGATTTTTACGTGGAGCAATATCAGGATTAGATACTTTTTTATTGTTAGTTGAAACTGCTGCCCCATCGGTTTCGTCAATCAAAGGTATTTTATACTCTACTACCTGGTTTTCCGCTGCTTTTGCCTCAGGTGCAGCAGCAGCATCCATCATGAGGATTTCATTGCCTCTGCCACCGGCTTTTCTGGCCATGACCACTCTGTCACCGCGTCCGTAGCCATAATATTCGGTCAATGGTATAAGGGCAGGTAAGCGGGGTTCTTTTACCTCTTCATAACCGGCATTTCCATAATTAAAATACTGGCCGGTGACCAGTTCAAAGCCGGGTATTTCAGTATGCAGGTTGGACCAGGACGTTGGGTAAAAATCATGGTTCCAGGTGTGCGGAGTAAAATGGTCAAGGGAGGCATCATACATGGCACTGACCATCTCAGCAGCTACGGCGTCTTTGTTATGGCCGGTAATCCTGATGCGGTACTCTTCCTGGCTGCCAGGCAATGTCTTATCGCGGAAGGTCTCAAACTTAAGGGTAAGCTGCTTATTGGTCCACGGTACAGCTGCAAACAGGGACTGAGAGTATTGTCTGTTGCTGATGATGTACCATAATTTTATGCTGACGCCGCCTCTGTGGGCTTCGGTTATTGGCAGGGTGATTGCACCTGTCTTGTCCGCTTTAACAGTTTCGTCTTTGAGGATGTGTCCGTCTTTTTCCAGGATGACGTGGACCCATACCGGCTTATCGGCGGCACCAAACTTCAGTTCCATTTTTTCGCCCGGAGCGTATTCTTCCTTTAATGGGGTAGTAAAAAGAAAATCAGATTTAGGAAATACTTTTTTGTCAAAATCAGTGATGATAAAATACTGGTCGGTGACCACATTCTTTTTGTTTTTGTCTGTGGCATCCAGGTGAATTTTGTAAACACCCGGTTTTAAAACTTTATTGAGGTCAACGGAATCACGGGTATCAAAGCCTCCGGAATGGACGACTTTATCTACCGGCCAGCCGGAAAGGTCGGTCTCTGAGGGCCTGGGGTAGTCCGGAAACGATTTGTCCATCAATGGCACGGGAATAGGATGGTCCGTTTTTCCTTCCCAGTATTTCTGCACTTTTACATTCGCCGGTTCCTTGAGCAGTGATATGGTCATGGTGCCTTTGGTGTCCACTTTTTGGCCGTTGGTTCCGGTTGCTGCGACCTTTATCGGTTTGATGTCACGGACATCGGTCTGCCTGTATACATTGGCCGAAAGGCTAAAAGCCGTGTAGCCTGCCGATACGATTGCTGTGGAAGAAGCGGTTTCGCCCCTTTGGTCGGTGATGTCTGTTTCGATGCTGTAGTTGAAGACTGGGTTGTCTTTTTCCGGTATCTTGAGGTCGGGTATTGCTGTAAATGTAATGGAATATTTGCCCTCTGCATCCGTTTCTGTGGTCCCCTGTGTGACGATGAATTCCTGCGACTGGTAAGGTATTCTCCACCACCAGCCCCACCATGGCATCCTGGCTTTGCGTATTACACGGTAGCGAACTATAGCACCATCCACGGCAGTACCTGCCAGTGTTTGAGCCTTGCCAGTTGCGGTTATCTTGTCATTGACAGTGTATTCTCCCGTGACCTCGTCTGGCTTGACCTCAAAGGTCGGTCTCTTGTATTCTTCCACATTGATGCTTTTCTGGCCGTTGATTCCGGCTGCAGATGTGGCTTCGAGGGTGTAAATGCCGGTCAGTTTTCCTACAGGAATAGTAAAAGAACCGTGGACACTTCCAAACTCGTTCGACTTCAGCTTTTGTCTGGAGATTTCCTGGTAATTGGCATCCCTGAAAATAATCTCCACGGTTTCGTTGGGAATAATTGAAGGAATCTGGTTTTTGTCCCTGTGCAGCAGGATGGTTTTATAAAAGACTGTTTGTCCCGGCCTGTATATGGACCTGTCGGTATAAAATTCGGCAAAATTGAATTCATTGTTTTCGGTCCCTCCGTAATTATAGTGGTACCTATTCAGGTCCAGGATGTCATTCCCTCTGGAAATGACAATCTTAAAGTTACTTTCCAGCTTACCGGATACACTCACATTTCCTTTTGAGTCGGTCTGATATTCACCGGACTTGATGTAATCATATCTTCTGATCCCGGGGTTGTAATTCTGCTCATAAAAAGCCACCTTAACGCCCTGAGCAGGGGCTCCGCTTTGCCTTTCGGATACCGTCACCTGTCTTACACCATCTGCTATGTAAGTCGTGTAGGCAAGGTCAGAAATGTGGAAAATCAGGTACTGGCCTGCCGCCGCTCCATCATTTTTAGATGAGGACAAAAGGGCATACAAGCCATAAGGAAGGTTTTTATGTTCAAACTCGGTCCGCTGAGACCTGTATATTTTACTTGACTTAAGCTTGAGATTTATCGTATTGACCTTTGGTGATTTCTTCAGATAGGCGAGGACCTGCTCCTGAGACATCGTCATGCTCATGTTAAAAAAGTCCTTGTCCAGTTTTACTGTCTCGATGGTCGCCTCAGTGATGTTGTTGTGGTCCACCGCAAACAGAAGCGGTCGCCCGGCTGTATAGACGTTTTCGCCGTAAAGCTGCAGCGAAGGCATCCTGACAGAGTTTATGATGTTGCGACATTTGGCTGCACCTGGTGACTTGGGATATTTTTTTATAGCCGCTTCGCATATCTCCATGGCACGGACATTGGCAAGAGTATCATCCTGGTCCGACCTGAGGTGCTCAGCCCAGACCGCTGCAACGTCAGTGTGGATCTCTGAATCACTGCAGTCGGCGGCAAGGTTTTCAAGGGATTTGGTGTACAGGTTTGATTTTTCCTGCAGGGTAGACTGACTGAAGACGTATTGAAGTCTTTGCAGGTCGTAAGATGCCAGGGATGATTTGTCTTTTCTTTCTAGCTGTACTCTAAGTACATCCTGCAATAAGGACAATACCTTAAATTTGGTGGATCCCTGATCGCTGGTTTCCAATTTTTCTGCGGTAAACTTGTCTGCGGGCCCGAAGTAAGCTGCTTTGTCTACCTGGAAACTTCCACTGAATTCGTTGGTGTAGCTATCATAATTTGTAAAAAATGCCAGTGCCCTGTCGGCCAATACCTCATACAGGGTTGGGCGAAAAGGCACACCTTCCTTATCGTAGGGTTCCAGTATTGCCTCATATTTATCAACCGGGATGCTGAGAGCGTTCTTATCTTCAACGGAAAAAAGATACCATTTTTCTATGGTGGACAGAAACTGGCCGGTAGTCCAGGTGCGGAAATCGTCGCTTTTTTCGCCAGACAGTTCAGACCTTTGGGAGATTTCCCAGCGGTAATTGTCAAAATATCTTTGGTATAACTCTGCCAGGTACGAAGCCGAGATCCTGTTGACTGGAGATGGCTGGCTGCTGATCATGGCCGTGAGCTTGCTGATAGACAGTTCCAGTCCTTTTTCATCTGTCATGATGGTGAGCCTGGAGACATAAATAACTGATTTTGCCAGTTGGGGATGGTTTTTTTCGCTTTCAGCCATCTTTTGTATTTGCTCTACCTTTTCGAGGGCTGACTTGGGCAGGCCTTTTTCAATAAGTTCTGCGACTTCTTTCCAGGCCTTGTCGTAGTCGTATTGTCCGATGACTAAATTGTCCATTGAAAGTCCCATGATGATGCTGAATGTCATGATGAATAAGGTTTTCATCTTGTTTGTTTTAATTTGATTGTCTGAATGATTGTATATATAACGGATTTCAAAGAGTATAAATTCTGTTTTACATAAAAAAGATGCAGGTAAGACGGCAGTTGGTGCTTCAGTTTGTGTTAATGTTTGCCTAAGATGATCACAAAACTAAAAAGTATAGCCTGTAAGTAGTGAAAACCGCCTTACTTCTGACCCCATTACAGGAAAGTTTGACATGCCGTTTCCTTTTTCCATCCTCAGTTCTACTGTGTACTTATTGTATAATGTGCCTAAACTTAGCAGATACCCCTGTTCGTACCTTCTGAATGAATACAATGCGTCTGCAGTATCTATGGATAATCTTGAGAAATACCGCGATTCCCGCACTTCATTATTAGACCTGACAAAGCCATATCCGTTGCTCAAACCTATGGATGCAAATATTCTGAATTTTCCAACAGGATATTTATACCGCAGCATGTTATTCATCTTTAAGTAATTAAATCCAAATTCAGAGTATATTTTCAGATATTCATCATCAGAGATGATATTCTGGTAGTTGCCGGAACACCTATAAGTTGAAAAAAAGAGCTCATTATAAATGGATATTTTTCTATTATATCTCGGAAAAATAATGTCGAGGGATAGTCCCCCGGCCGGATTAACTGATGTACTGAATTTTGTCTGTGTAAGATGTGGCACTGCATACCCTCCAAAATCGAGGTTTGTCACAGATATGCCTGCTATAACACCAAATTTGTATTGAAATTTATCTTTGCTTTTTCTAAATATATAGGTGGTATTTGTACATGAGAAATATTTATCAAAAAGCTTTTCCAGGTCATGGGGTTTATACTTAAGTCTATTGTTTTTAATTAATTGGGGACAGTCATTAAAATATAATTTTAGCTGGTTAATATACCTTTTATTTTCGATCTGAACTAATTTCCCATGGTCGGAGATGGTTAAAAATTTTTTATAAAACAATAATTCAGGTTTGCCATTCAAATCAATATAAAAATTTTTTCTTCCCTTGTCATTGACATGAATAAGGAGGGATTTGTCGGTCCCCAGGATGATTGCCTGTAAAAATGTAGTGTCTTTCCTGAGTTCAGGCTCAGAATTAAAGTTTAATTTATTTGTATTTGTAAGGGTGGTTTCATAGTCAACTATTGCACTGATATATCTTTCATTATTTACATAAAAATATTTGATATCCAATGGATTAAAGCCTAAAGCTTCCTTATTGTCATCGTATTTAAATTTAATGCTTTTTGGATTTTGAGTCCAGTTTCTGTAATCAATTAGGCCCGTCATTGTATCTCCGTTCAGGTGTACAATTTTGCCTTGAATATAGTTAGATTGACATAGAACATTTATATGAAAATTACATAACAAAACTACTGCAATAATATTGTTTTTTAGCGTTTTCATATTTTTAGATTTTATGTCAAAATATTTTATAATTTTTCCGAAAGATAATAAGCATCAGATAATTCACACAATAATTTTCCCTAAAAATCATACTAAATGTATACTGCGTGATCAGGATTATTTCTCACCATAATGATCTGGGCAGCTATGGAAACAGCTATTTCATAGGTTGTTTCACTTTTTATGTCCAGGCCCGCGGGAGCGTACAGCTGATCAAGGTTCAATCCGGGAATTTCGTTTCTGTAAGAATCTGCCAGGGTATTAATCTTGGATTTACTGCCGAGCATGCCGATGTATCTGAATTGCTTGCCGGCTAGAGTACGGTAGGCCTGGTCATCGCTGCGGTATCCCATAGTCATAATCACTACGTACTGATTGCGGCCGTCCGGAATCAAATCCCTAAGCTCTTCATAGTTTTGAAGTGTGTGCATCTCATTGGCAAAGTGATTGGCTGCCATGGTTGACAGATTGGGCCTGTCGTCATACACCCGGATGTAAAAATTCATTTTGCTCATCAATTCTGACAATGCAAGTGAGCAGTGGCCACCGCCTATAATGTGCAGTTCGTCTTTGTAACCTGTTTGTTCCCGGTACAAAAAATCCTCCCCTTGCTGCTCAAAAAATGAAGGCCTGTCATTATTGATATCGGTGCTGAATCGTATGCCTTCGTTTGAGATCTGCAGTGTTCCTTTTTGCCATGCGGCGAGAGACCGTAAGAGGGTATCTATCTCCGGGCAATCGTCATCCTGAAGTTTGTACACAAGGATGGTTTGCTCCCCTGAGCAGATCATACCGCTCTGTTTTTCAGCTTTTTTTGAGTGTACCTGCCGATGAACGGAGGGCTTGGTATGGCCGGATGTGAAGTACGATCGTGCCATCTCGATAAATTTGTATTCCATAACCCCGCCTCCTATGGTACCGCAAAATTCCTGGTCAGAAGCTACTGCCATATGAAATCCCCTGCGGCCCGGCGAGCTGCCTCTGCTGTCCACAACATAAAGCAGGATGACTTCCTTGCCTGAATGTCTCTTGTGCAGTATAAACTCCCAGACCGTGGCTATGCGGCTGTGCATCGGCGGACCTAGTGTTTCATGCGGTTTTCGAGTATCTTCTTGAAGGACCTGCCCCGTATCTCTTCGATTGTAAGTCCCGTTGCAGTCACCTCTTCCAGGGTGATGGCTCCGCTGTTGAGGGCCCGCAGGAAGTAATTAAGCAACCCTTGTCCGGTGGCGGCATCATCAAAGACGTCCCCGATCAGCGTGGCCCTTGCAGCCTTATCGACAAAAATCCGGAGCCTTTCGACCGCATCATCGTAGCTTTCCAGGAAAAAAGCAAAAACGGCTGCGTACCGCATCGGCAACTGGGCAGGATTCAGGTCCCATCCCTGATAATAGCCGTTCCACAGGGAGTGTCTGATATGGTCATATCCTTTTTTCCATGCCCTGTGTACTACCTCTGTGTTTTCCTTGTGTTGCTGTGGCGTAAGATTTTCGTTGCGGTGGGGTCCAATGGGCATGGTATTGGTGGCACCGTCAGACAGCCAAATCCCGGTATGAGCCAGGGCTACCTTAGTCATATGATGGGCAAAGTCGCAAACCGGATGGTCCATCTCCTGATACCTGGCAGTGATGCTGCAGGAGGCTGTATAATCATAAGTGCCAAAGTGGGTGGCTATGAGCCTCCCTTCGCCTGCACGGATAAATCTCATCAGCGGATTTATGCCCTGGTCGTCCATGACAGCCTGGGTGGTCTCCACCATCATCTCCATCTTCAGGCTGCCGGCTTCCAGCCTTAGCTTTTGCTCCAGGATTTCAAAAAAGCGGACCAAGGTCGTGACTTGTTCAGGGATAGTTACCTTGGGCAGCATGACGACAAAGTTATCAGGCAGTTTGCCCGCTGTGTGGCTTGTCAGATTGGTCAGGAAGATGTCCAGGGTACGCAGTCCGCGTTCCTTCATTTCCTCGGTAAACGGCTTGATTCTGATGCCAATAAAAGGCGGAAGGGTGCCGTTTTCCATTCCTTTGGCCACTTCGTAGGAGGTCTCAAGGGCTGTTTGATCCTCTTCCTCATTGCTGCGGTTTCCGTATCCGTCCTCAAAATCTATTCTGAAATCTTCGATGGCCTCGGTGCTAAGTTTTTGACCTACTTTGCGGTACACCTCGTACGAAAGCCTTGCCGGATGGTTTGCTGCAGCTTCGCCGGAAAGAGACAGATATTCTGTTGCCCACTGATCCGCCGTTTTGGAGGCATCCAGCATATTTGCACCATCCAACCCGAAAACCCTGCCAAAAGTCACAAAATCAGGGGCATAGGTGTTGAATATCTCCATAGCCCTGCGACCCAGCTGAAGGGCAGAATCGGACCTGAAAAGATTGGCTCCGCCATAGACGGTGTGCACGGGCTGTCTCTCGGATCGGTCACCGGGGTACACCTTCTGAAACGCCAGGTTGGCTTCCCGGAGCTGACTAAAAATTTCATCTTTACTGTGTGCTGGAATACTTAATTGCATTGTATTTCTTTGTTTTGTTTTTATTAACTGCCTCTGTAGGTGGTGTAACCGAAGGGACTCAGGAGCAAAGGAATATGGTAGTGACTTTCGTCAAATATTTCAAAAAAAACGGGGACTACCGGATAAAAGGTCCTTTCATGGCGGCTACCATAATATTTTCCTGTATCAAAAACCATTTTGTAACGCCCCGGACTCAGCATTTTACCGGGAGCGATGAGGTCAGGTATCCTGCCATCATGATTGGTAATACCCTGGGCAAAGGTCAGGTATCCTGACGCTTTGTCCTGCAGGACGATGGAAACCCCACTGGCCGGATTGCCGGTGGATGTGTCCAGTACATGGGTAGTGATATGGCTCGGAGGTAAGGTTGACCATTGTGCATTGATGGCATTTTTTAGCCGTAGCATGGTGATTTTGTGTTGCTCGCCCATGGCGATACGGAATTCTTCAGCAGGGTCATTTTCTAACCTTGCCGTGACAAGGGCAAGCATCTCCTCTGCTGGTTTTCCCGTCGCACACACGATAAAGATGAAGCCATTTTTGTTAAAATATTGATCATTGGCCTCAGCCAGTTTTTCTATGATGTCATCGGTGGCAGCAGTTATACCGGCCTGCTCTGCTGATGACAATTCTGCCGTAGACGGAAACCTTTCACGCAGGGAGGCGACATCGCCTATGCGGGGATGATGGGTAAAAGCTTCCATCCAGTCATCGGCTCCACAGTGGTCGTACCAGCAGGAGGCTGCCGACACTGCCAGGTGAAGCGGATCACGGTAAGGTCTGCCTGCCTGCATAAGGCTTGCCCACCGGGCTGAGCCGCAGCATCGTGACAGGAGTGATACCGTATCGCTTTCATTCAAATGGTTAAATTCATCCAGATTCATGTTGTCTATTTTTTGGTGCCCTGTTCGATCCAGCACCTGATTTTGTCCCTTTCCTCATCGGTCAGGTTTGTTTTGTTGTTGGGCGGCATGGTTTTGGTCACTACCACCCGTTGCATAATCTTGTCGTGCAGTCTGATAATATCGTCCGGTGTTTCGTATACAAGGCCATTGGGAGGCGAGGTATAGACATCATCGGTTGGCCTGGTCGAATGGCAGACGGCACATTTTTCCCTGATGATAGGCATGATTTCAGTGGTAGTCAGTTCGTCGCGGCACTCACCGGCTGTCCTGGCAGGTGCCGTCATAAAGGCAGCTCCCAGCAGCACAATCACCGAAACAGGAAGTATCCACACCGAATACTGTCCTTTTTCCCTGAGGTTCAGGTAGTGTTTTACTCCCATGGCACCTGCTGAGATCACTGAGAGGACCAGCCATTGCTGAGGATGACCAAAGGTGCTGGGGAAGTGATTGCTTACCATGACAAACAGTACCGGAAGGGTAAAGTAATTGTTATGTATGGATCGCATCAGGGCATGTTTGCCAATGGCCGGATCAGGCATTATTCCGTTTTTGGCAGAGGCCACCATGGTTTTTTGTGAAGGTATAATGATAAAAAACACATTGGCCGCCATCAGGCTGCCTAGCATGGCTCCGAAATGAATATAAGCAGCCCGGGCACTGAAAATATTGGCGTAAAGCCAGGCAAATGCCACCATCAGCACGAATCCTGTCACAGCAAACCAGGTCTCGTTTTTTGCCAAAGGGCTCCTGCAAAGGCGGTCGTATAAAAGCCAGGCCAAAACAAATGATGTGATGCCGACAATAATAGCCTCCCATTCGCCAAGGTCCATCAGCCCCGGGTCAATGAGCATGGATTTGGCATTGAAATAATACACCACCCACAGCAGGCTGAATCCCGTGAGCCAGGTAAAGTATGCTTCATATTTAAACCAATGGAGGTGCTTGGGCAGTGTCTTTGGGGCAACCTTGTATTTTTCGAGGTAGTAAAATCCTCCTCCGTGCACGGCCCACAGATTTCCGGCCAGTTCTTCGCGGACTCCATCGGTACGGTTGAGGGCATTTTCGAGGAATACAAAATAGAATGAGGCTCCTATCCATGCAATCCCGAAGGTAAAGTGCATAAGCCTTACCACAATGTTGAGCCATTCCATTAGGTGGCCTTCCCACAATGTGCCTTTAATCGCAAGATAAACAGACAATAGCAAGCCCAATACCACAACAATCAGTGCCGTGTACAGGTATGACTGAGCAGCTTCGATGTCAGATTTTCGTTTTTCTTCACCCGGCTGCACAGACGATGCCTCATTATGGTAATGCCGGAGGTAATACGAAATTACCGTCATGACAACCAGGGTGGCCGCAAAAATAGCTGTAAGGATCGCAGGGCTCATACAGATATCAGGCTTTGGTTCCGTATAATCGCAGGCGGCTTACTCCACCGTCGGGGAAGATATTAAGCCTGACATGGGTAAACGGCCCCTGAGCGGCTATCTCCTGCCCGTAGAAATGCTCGGCATCGGGACCGAGTTTGGTTTCCGGCAGTATGGTGGTCCAAACGGTGTCGTCAGACTGTGGATCGCTTTCGTTTGGCAGGTCTGTCCCTTCCAGCGAAAATCTGTCGGGGTAGTTTCCTTTGAAGTGGCATGTGTCGACAGACACCCTGTGGATCCGGCCCCTGGTAGCCAGCCTGAGAATGACCCAATCCCGGTTGCCGAGTGTGCGGTTTCTTTTGGTCTCCCATCCGTCTCCCATATTGATGCCTCTTCCAGGCATGATGAGATTGGACATTGAGCTGAAAAACATATCGTTGCAGGCAACCGGAATGGCTCCGTTTATAGCAGCCGCAAGGTCTGTTTCTTCTGATTCGCCAACAACCGTCCAGTCTTTTTTAACCGTTCCGTACACCCTGAACCGGGCCACCCCGCCGTCAGGATAAATGTGCAGTCTCAGGTGGGTAAACGTCCCGTCGGATGTGCAGTCAAAGAAGTTTCTGCTCCCCGGATCGAGAGGGGATTTAGGAAGAATCTCTGTCCATGTGGCTGATTCCCAGTCTGATGGCTCAGCATCAGGGGGCAATGCTACAGCCTCCACGGAGGCGAACGGAGGGTGATTGCCCAGGAAAAAGTTGGTGTCAATATCGAAGCCCCTGATTACACCGGGTGTAGCCAGCTTAATAATGGCCCAGTCATGGCCGGGTATCCTTTTTCTGCGGCTTTCCCATCCGTCCATCCACTTGCCGCGGTCAGTGTATTTATCTGCAATAAATATCCCCCTGCCAGGCTTGATGAGGTTTTCCTTCTCAGCAAAAAAGTCATCGGTGGCATACAACACACTTCCTCCCAGCCGTTGGGCCGCAAGGTCAGTCATCCGGCAATAGTCGGGCTCTGACTTGATTATTTCTTTAACATTATGATGCATGATTTAATTGTATCTTTTTTTGTGACCCAATATAATCTTTCCCGCAGGACTTTCTTCACTTCCTGTACCAAAAACCTTGATTCCGTTTACCATCACAGATTTGGTTTTGCCATAAAGTTCCAGGCCTTCATAAGGGCTGGCCTTGTGCCGGTGGAGGATGTCGTTTTGCCTTACGGCGAATTTTTCCTCCGGCTTCCACAATACCAGATCGGCGTCATAGCCGGTCCTGATATATCCTTTGCGGTCGTCAAGTCCGAGCATTGCCGCGGGTTTTTCGGTGACCAAAGGTACGTATGTTTCCAGACCCATTATTTGTTTTAATGCAGTCCAGCTAGCCGGTAATAAAAACTGGAGGCCGGCGATTCCTCCCCATGCCCTGAGCAGATTGCCGGAAGGTATTTCCTTTATCCCGGGAGGTGCCGGGGAGTGGTCAGAGGCTACCATATCAAGAAGACCTACCTTCAGTGCTTCGGCCAGCTGCCGGTTATTTGCCCGGTTTCTTATGGGAGGAGCACATTTGTATAGTGTATTTGAATCGGGAATATCCTCTTCGCAAAACAGTAGGTAGTGCGGACACGTTTCTGCCGTCAAAGGCAGCCCGGCATTTCGGGCATCTGCGATGATGTTGAGGACCGATGATTCTGATACATGTACGATGTGGATGGGGCAGCTGTGCCTGGCAGAAAGTTCTGCCATCATGCTTACGGCACTTACTTCCCATAGCCCCGGACGGCTTTTTACCCATTCGTGGTATTTTCCCGGATGCCCGGCCAGGTCCGACCAGGCTTTATGGTCATCCAACTCACAGTGTACCAGCAGTGGCCTGGAGGTGGATGCTATGACAGGCATGGCCTCCTCGAGGTCCTGCCTTGTGACATTGGGAAATTCATCGATTCCTGAATGTACCAGGAAACACTTAAACCCTAGGACACCCATGTCGGCGAGTCCTTTCAGTTCTGCTGTATTGCCGGGTACTACACCTCCGTAAAATCCCACATTGGCACGCAACTTGCCGACTGTTGATGCTATTTTAATTTCCAGGTTTTCGACCGAAGTGGTGACAGGACTGGAGTTGAGCGGCATATCGACCAGAGTGGTGATGCCTCCGGCTACAGCGGCAGCCGTCGCGGTTTCAAAACCTTCCCAATCAGTCCTCCCCGGTTCATTGATGTGTAAGTGTGCGTCTATAACCCCTGGCATAAGTATCTGGCCATCATCGGGGTTTACATCGTTTTTATAGCCGAATTCGATAGATGTTATTTTTCCATCTCTGATGTGGACAGTTGCAGGCTGGAGTTTTCCATCTATCCAGCATCTGTGGCAGTAGACCGACGTTTCGCTCATGTCACCGGTTTTTTGTATAGGTCCCTGAATATTTTTTCCGGTGTATAAGGGGCGTCAAAGGATATTTCGGCCTCGGGATTAAAAGCCAGTACCGCATGCCTTAGGGCAAAATACGCACCAAGGCCGTACATGAGCGGTGGTTCGCCCACGGCTTTTGATTTTCTAATCGCCAGGTCAGGACCCGAGGTTTCCAGGTGCTTAACTTCAATGACCTTCGGCACACTGTAAATATCAGGCACTTTGTAAGTCGAGAGAGCATTGCTAAGCAGTTTACCATCGTCATTGTATACAATCTCTTCCATAGTCATCCATCCGATGCCCTGCACCAGGCCTCCTTCCACTTGTCCGAGGTCCACATCATGGTTCATGCTGTTGCCAAAATCATGTACAATCCTGACCCTGTCAAATTCATAAGTGCCTTTAAGACAATCCAGGGTGACCTCGACAATGGCTGTACCGTAGACATGGTAGGCAAAGGGATGGCCCTTTTCCTTTGTCTTGTCAAAAAATATCTCCGGGGTGTAGTAATGGGCATGCTCACTGAGTGAGATCCTTTTTTGGAAGGCCTTTAATACAAGTTCTTCCCACATAATAAAGTTTTTTGACACCCTGTCAGTGGCTTTACCATGCCTGAAAATCACATCTGTCCACCCGAGTTCTTCCCTTAACAAGTCTTTGAACCTTGCGGTAATAGCTTCACAAGCCAAGGTAAGGGCTTTGCCGTTGAGATCCGCACCTGCACTTGCTGCCGTAGGAGACGTGTTGGCTATCCTAAGGGTATTGGTCGATTCAATTCTTACTCGGGATGGGTCAACGCCGAAAATGTCAGAGGCTATCTGGAGCAATTTTGTATTAACTCCCTGGCCCATTTCTACCGCTGCCGTACTCACCACCACACTGCCATCCTGATACACATGTACCAGGGCCCGGGCGTGGTTCATCATAGTATTGGTAAAGGATATGCCAAAGCAAATGGGTTGGACGGCATACCCCTTTTTAAATCTGAAATTGGAGCGGTTGAATGCATCCACCTCATGTATGACCTCATCCAGTCCGAATCCGGAGGTACATGTCTCCCAGCTGTGCCTTGCCTCAGCGTTTTTTATGATCTGTCCGTAGGGGAAGGTATCACCGTCTTTTACCAGGTTTGCACTCTGGATCTCATGGGGCTTGACGCCAATAACCCTGGCGGCTGTCGCAATCGCACATTCTATGGCAAACTTACCCTGTGGTCCTCCGAATCCACGAAAAGCGGTATTTGGCGGGAGGTTTGTCTTGCAGCTCCAGGCAGTAGCCGATACATTGGGGATATAATATGCATTGGTGCAATGAAAGAGTGTCCTTTCGAGGATAGCCGGTGAAAGGTCTGCTGCAGCCCCCGCATTTTGGAAAAATGTCGCTTCGTAGGCCAGGATTTTCAGGTCCTTACTCAGTCCGATCCTGAAATCAGTAGAGTAGGGATGTCTTTTGCCTGTCATCCTCATGTCATCCATGCGGTGAAGTGCCAGTTTTACAGGACGGCCAGTTACCTTTGCCGCAAGGGCCGCCATAACAGCCCAGGGTGTTGCCTGGTCTTCCTTGCCTCCAAAACCACCTCCCAGCCTTACGGTGTCTATTTCTACTTTGTGCATAGGCAGACCGAGGACTTTGGCTATGGTTTTTTGTACTGCTGTTGGCCCCTGAGTAGAAGACGCAACATACACGGATCCGTCTTCCTTTATCCATGCATAGGCTCCCTGGGTTTCTATGTAAAGGTGTTCCTGACCATTTGAGTCAGCCCTGCCTGTTATTATATGGTCGCAGGAAGACCAGGCCTGGGCCGTATCTCCGCACCTGAATGTCCTTGGAGGGCTGATCAGCATATCTTTGGACTTGGCAACTCTGGGATCTGTTACCGCTGGCAGTGGGTCGTAATTTGCCCTTATCTTTTTCCTTGCCAGCCGACAGGCATGTTCGGAAGTGCCTATAACAAGGCCTCCGACCTGACCCCAGAAATGTACCTCATGCTCTGCAAAAAGGGGTTCGTCAGGAATGATGCCCCCTATTTGGTTTTCTCCCGGTATGTCAGCGGCTGTTAACACTTTTACTATACCCGGACAGTTCTGGGCTTCGTCGGTTACTATTTGATGAAGGCGGGCATGAGCCACCGGAAAATCAAAAGGCACGGCATAAAGCGTCCCTTTCAGCTCCTCCCGGTCATCCATGTATATTGACTTACCTTGTACATGGTTTAAAGCATCTATGTTTATCATACCAGCTCTTCCATTGTTAGGATTTCAGGAAAAAGGGAAAGGAAGTGCCCCTTGAACAGGTTTTTAAGCAAATCCCTTTTATACTCTGCGGATCCACGTACATCACTGATCGGGCTGATCTCTGATTCTATCACTTCTGCGGCTTCTCGGATAACCCGGACGGACACCTCTTTGCCTGATAAAAATTCGGATGTTGCATGCAGGTATGTCGGGACAGGGCCAATACCACCTGCAGAGCAATGGGCAGAGATGATTTTTTTACCCTGCTTTTGAATGGAAATGGCTGTATTGACTGAGGCTATGTCGAGGTATGTCCTTTTGCACACTTTTTCGAAATTAAATCGTGTACCTTCCGGTAAATCAAAACTGACTTTTGAAATGATTTCATCGGGCTGTTTGTCCAGTGTTTTGTATCCCTTGTAAAATTCTTTCAGGTGGAGAATCCTTATGCCGGATGGGGATGTAAGTTCTATTGTGGCGTCAAGTGCCAGTAGAATGATGGTCAGGTCCCCGATTGGAGAGGCATTGACGAGATTGCCTCCCACGGTGGCAATATTCCGGATAGGAGTAGAAGACACCAGTTTCATAAATCCGTACCATCCAGCAATGTTTTCTGAAAGAAACCGGTTTTCCAGCATGTCGGTGACCGTACAAATACCGGAAAAGTGTACCTTCCGGCCTTCAACTATGATGGGCGGATCTGTAGGTCTGGTTTTCAGGTAATGCAGCGGGATATCGTCGATGTCATCGTGCTTCTGGACATACAGGTCTGTACCCCCTGCGATAGGCAACCCATTTTCTTGTCTGGCCTGAGGTTGGATTTGCTTCAGCCGGTCCGGTATCTTTAAAAAATAGGGTGGAATAAATCCATTTTCTGCAAGCCATTCCAGGGGTTTATGGGTGTCTTTATGCTGCAATGAATTCCAAATGTCATGACAGGCACGCTCGATGGATTTGTATCCTGTGCACCTGCAGATGTTTCCGTCTACAGAGCCAATGACATCTTCGGGGCCATCGATTTTTGTGGCTTGGATGGCAAAGCCGCAAAGTGAAACTACAAATCCGGGAGTACAGAATCCGCACTGAGTCCCTGAGTTTTCAACCATAGCAGATTGAACCTTATTCATACCTGACAACTCCAACCCTTCAACAGTGACCACGTGCCTCCCTGCAGCATTTGCCAGTGGGGTCAGGCATGAGGTGGCACTAATATACCTGACACCATTATCACCCGGCTCTCCGATGAGTACAGTACATGCACCACAGTCGCCTTCGCGGCAGCCAATTTTGGTTCCTTTGAGGTTGGCCTCATACCTTATATAATCGAGCAAGGTGGTTGAAGGATGTATTCCCGTTTCCTCCAGGTTGTTGTTCAGTATAAATCTGGTGCCGGGCATTTCAGTAAGGGATTTTATTTAAACTGTTTTTCCACAGTTCAAATGCCTTAAGGGCCTCATCACGAAGCAGCTGAATGGTAGGAAGCTTTCTGGCAGCCATTGGTAGTTCGAGTTCGTCATAGATAAACTGGTCATCAAACTGTATGTCGCCGGCGTCTTTTTTGGTATTGGCATAGAACATTCGGTCAGGACGAGCCCAGTAGATGGCTCCCAGACACATAGGGCATGGCTCACAACTGGTGTATATTTCGCAGCCGTCCAGCTGGAATGAACCCAAGGCATGGCAGGCTTTACGGATGGCCACCACCTCTGCGTGGGCAGTAGGATCGTTGGAGGAGGTGACTTCATTGGTGCCATGGGCGATGATTACCCCGTTTTTTATGATAACCGCCCCGAAAGG
Organism: Bacteroidota bacterium; assembly: GCA_019136675.1. Taxonomy (GTDB): domain Bacteria; phylum Bacteroidota; class Bacteroidia; order Chitinophagales; family Saprospiraceae; genus OLB9. Next base: position 3,818 of record JAGVTV010000230.1, on the reverse strand, counting down.
GCCCCCTTTCCCGCTTTCTACGTTTTCTATGGAAAGTCGGATGGCTTCCCTCATAAAATATTTTTCCTGGTCATTACCCATAATGAAAATAAATTAAGGGGATAAATGTATAAATTAAATTCGGTAAAGAATTCAAATAATTATTCTTTTCTCCTCTTTCAAAGGAGGATAATCATCAGTTACCTGACTCTTGCAGGATCTTCTGTAGGTTTTTGAGGGTTTTTACAGGGACGTCGGTAAGCTTGAGGTTTATAAGCCAGTCGGGTACCGGGCCGGATGGGTCCATAAATCCGGTATGGGTGATTTCAAGCCGACCTTCGGATTTTTTATTTATCTCCCAGGTACTCCATATCCGGGTTACCCTGACGAGTTTGCTGTATTTATTGGCAATGTCAGAAGGGAAATGAGCTGTTTTGATAAGGATAGATTCGTCTGACTTTTCCATCGTACCCCTGATAGTTGCGACTCTGTCCACAAGTGGGAAAGGCATGCCGTAAATCAGGGTATACTCTGCCTCATTGTCTGAAATCCTTTTGGTGAGGTGAGCAGATTTTACCCCTTCGTACCATTCCGGCATGGCTGTAAGATCCCTGAATATTTTTTCGGCGACAGATAGCTGACCTTTGCACAAAGTGGTGATTTTAAATTTTCTGATGGATGACCCTTTTTCGGGGCTGGTGTATACCTTCAGATTTCCTTCAGTCTTAACCAAATGCCAGTTTTCCTGGCTATTGAGGTAAGAAGAATGGATGAAAAAAGTGAACCATACAAGGATAAACCTAAAATACAAACCCAGGTTACATGGCGACTTATACATAGACCTATCAACGGCCTGTGCGGGTAATTTGTTGGCCAATAGGCAAAAAAAAAGAGGAGCAGGTAACGCCAACTCCTCTTTTTACAGAATCTAAAGGGATCAACCCTTTTCTGAATATCTTCTTTCTTTGATCTTTGCTTTCTTTCCGGTAAGCTCTCTCAGGTAGTAAATCTTAGCTCTCCTGACTTTACCTCTCTTGAGGACCTCGATATTGTCAATGGCCGGAGAAGAGAAAGGGATAATCCTTTCGACACCGACACCGTTTGACATCTTCCTTACGGTGAAAGTTTTAGTGGCTCCTTCGCCATTTATCTGGATCACGTCGCCTCTGAATACCTGAATCCTTTCCTTGGCACCTTCAATGATCTTATAGCTTACGGATATGTTGTCGCCAGGTCTGAATTTAGGTAAATCCTTTCTGGGAGTCAATTGTTCGTGTACATATTTGATTAAGTCCATGATCTGTAAAATTTTACTTTTCTGAATCGGACCGCAAAGATAGATGTTATTTTTAATAATAGGTAATTTATTTTCTAAAATATAATAACCATTGGATTTTACCACGTTGTTCATAATTATTCTTTTTGAGCATTTTCAGAGTGACTGTGGTGCCTTAACTTTGTCCTATGGATAGTAATAATAGTTCTTAATCAGATAAGAAACGGCAAAAGCCATTTTATATTATTTTAAAATGTAATGTGTATATTATTGAAATACAGTACTAAAATACTTTTATTTATTTTGTTTTTTGTGGAAGCTCACTCCCAGACGCTCCAGTCCAGGATTGACCAGCTTACCTCAGGGACTTTTTACAGACACGCCAATATTGGCATTTCTGTGAGGGAGGTAAGCACAGGCAGTCTGATTGCTGAAAAGCAAAAGGATAAGATGCTAATTCCTGCTTCGGCCCTTAAACTTATCACAACGTTGTCGGGTTTGGAGCTTCTTGGTGAAGATTTTAAGTTTACAACCCGCATCACCTATGACGGCAAGCTTGGCAGCGACGGTGTTTTAAAGGGTAATATTTATATTGAAGGGGGAGGGGACCCCAGCCTTGGTTCTGACAGGATACCCGGAGTACTCACTGCAGGCAAGCTTATAAGGCAGATTACTGACGATCTGCTCAGAGCCGGTATAAAATGTGTGGAAGGTAACATCATAGCAGATGAGTCCGTTTTCAATTCCTTTCCGGTGTCTCCATCATGGCAATGGAACGACCTTGGCAACTACTATGCCGCAGGTGCATGGGGCCTTAACATCAATGAAAATTTATACAATGTATGGTTTAACCGCAGCGGACCTGTGGGCAGCAGCTCCAGGATAGCCTATTTTGAACCTAAGGTGCCCGGCCTGATCCTGGAAAATGAGGTGACCATTGATAGTGCCCATACAGGAGACAATACCTATATTTTTGGGGGGCCTTACCACTACGGCAAAAGGGTAGTGGGTACTATTCCTCAAGGCAAGGACCTCTATAAGGTAAAGGGGTCGCTTCCTGACCCGCCCTTGTTTTTTGCCTATTCGCTGCTGACAGAAATGGAAAAACGGCAGATGGGTGGCCATAATTACAGAACACAATACAGGCCACTTAAAAACCAAAAGTCCAGGAAACTGATCAGCGAGTACAAATCTCCTGACCTCAAGACCATCATCCGCTTTACCAATGACCTTAGTATCAACATCTATGCGGAAAGTATTCTTAAAACCCTGGGCAAGGTCAAAAGGAAGAGCGGATCGGGCTCAGAAGGTATTGACGTAATCAAGTCAAATTTGAAAAAACACGGGCTTGATATTGAGCCATTTAATATAGAGGATGGCAGTGGCCTCTCTGCAAGAAATCTCATGAGTCCGGATCTGATGGCTGGTTTCCTGGCAGCATATGCCAAAGGCAAGGACACAAGACTTATCAGAGAGCTAATACCTCCGGCAGGAGAAAGGGGGACCGTTCGGCATTTATTGGCAAACTCGAGGGCGAAGGGAAGGCTATGGGTGAAATCCGGCTCTATGGATAATATATTAACGTATGCCGGTTATTGCCTGTCCTCTTCCGGCAAACTGGTGGCTTTTGCGGTGTTTCTCAATGGTTCCACAGCAGATAAGCCAAATAAAAATAAGGCTGAACTTGAAAATATTTTAGAAGCAATCTTCAGATTTTCATAACTTGGGCCAAAATTTTGTTGGCGATGCTAGGCGGCAGACCGGTCCTGTTGATTTTATTCCTTTTTTCTTTGCTTGTTTCATGCAAAGAGAATAAACTCAATTTTAAGCCGGTTGATGTCGGGGAAATCACGGCTGCAGACACTACCGAAAATGAACTGGATGACAGCAATGCAAATGTAGGACGGGCCATTTGGCAAAAGCCGGGATTGGTAATCGCCAAGCTGGGCGATATTTCCGACAAGGTAATTGCGGATATAGGTGCCGGTACCGGTTACTTTTCCTTCAGGCTCTCCTCAAAAGCCAAAAAGGTATTGGCCATTGAAATCGAACCTACTCTTATCGGGTATATTGATTCCACCAAACAAAAACTGCCTGAAGCGTACAGCTCAAGAATCGAAACAAGGCTGGCGAAACCGGATGACCCGATGGTAAAGGAAAACGAGGCAGACGTCGTCCTCATTATCAATACTGTGGCTTATATCAAAGATGCAGAATCGTACTTTAAGAACCTGAAAAAAGGTCTCAAACCGGATGGCCAGATCATGATCATTGATTATAAAATGAAAAGGCTGCCCATCAACGCTCCCCCAAAATCCGAAAGAATCTATCTGGACGTGGTGGAGGAACTGCTTATCAAATCAGGTTACGAAGTATTGCAGACAGATGACACTTCACTGGACTATCAGTATATAATTATTGCAAGGAACATTAAATAACTTTAAATACACTCTGATGTTAAACCTTTCCGTAACCGACACGATCATTATTGTAGCCTGGATTATTTTTATGATGGGCTATGGAATATGGGTGTCCCATACCAGTAAAAAGGATACAGCCAATG
>JAGVTV010000097.1 GCA_019136675.1 Bacteroidota bacterium | reverse complement strand
CTCTGATGTTAAACCTTTCCGTAACCGACACGATCATTATTGTAGCCTGGATTATTTTTATGATGGGCTATGGAATATGGGTGTCCCATACCAGTAAAAAGGATACAGCCAATGACTACTTCCTGGCTTCTAAATCCCTGCCGTGGTGGGCTGTGGGAGGTTCTCTCATTGCTGCCAATATATCTGCTGAACAGTTTATAGGAATGTCGGGCTCGGGTTATGCAGTCGGATTTGCCATAGCTGCCTATGAACTTATGGCGGCTATATCCTTGCTGATAGTAGCTAAGTTTTTCCTTCCCATATTTATAAAGAATGAAATTTACACCATGCCCCAGTTTTTGGAAAAAAGGTTCAATGGAATAGTGAGGACAGGATTGGCTTTTTTCTGGGTTCTTCTTTTTGTATTTGTAAATATCACCTCAGTGCTGTATTTGGGGTCCCTTGCCCTGGAAAAGATCATGGGTGTACCCCTGCTTTGGGCCATAGTGGGACTAGCCATTTACTCAGCATCTTTTTCGGTCACAGGAGGACTCAAGGCAGTGGCTCTCACCGATGTAGTGCAAGTGATAGCCCTAATATTTGGCGGGCTTGTGGCCAGTTATGCGGTTCTGGATGCGGTGGGTGGAGGGGTCTTACCCGGCCTGGCTACCCTGGTGGAAAAGGCACCAGAAAAATTTGACATGATTCTGGACAAATCAAATCCGGAGTATAAAAATCTGCCGGGAATATCCGTCCTGGTGGGTGGTATGTGGATTGCCAACCTGTACTATTGGGGCACAAACCAGTACATCATCCAGCGGTCACTTGCCTGTAAGAGCCTCGGTGAGTCTCAGGATGGCACCGCAGCCGCTGCCATGGTTAAGGTAATTCTGCCCCTTATTGTAGTGATACCCGGGGTTGCAGCTTATGTATTGGGTGCGGACATCGCAAAATCAGATGAGGCCTATCCGTGGGTTATTTCAAATTATGTGGGTGTCGGATTCAAAGGAATAGCCCTGGCTGCACTTATTGCTGCCATTGGATCATCTGTAGCCTCCATCGTCAACTCAGCCACAACGATTTTTACGCTTGATATCTACAGGCCTTTGTTTATGAAAAGGGATGTGGAAAGAGAACAACTCCTCAATGCCAATGAAAACAACAGCAGTCAACTCACAGTAAAGGAAGAGAGAGAACTGGTCAGGGTGGGTAAATTGGCGGCTTTACTTTTCCTTATTATCGGGGTAATTATTGCTCCGTTTCTGGGGACGCTTGATCAGGCATTCCAGTTTATACAGGAATTTACAGGATTTATAAGTCCGGGTATACTGGCAATCTTTATCCTCGGCTTGTTCTGGAAAAGGACATCTTCCACGGCAGCTGTGGTGGGAGTAATCGTCTCGCTTCCTTTGTCGATTATATTTAAGGTTTGGTTTTCGGAAATTCCATTTATCGACAGAATGGGCCTGTGTTTTCTGCTCACCTCGCTGATTATGATTATCATATCGCTGATTCAGAATAAAAACAATGACCCTAAAGCCATATATTACGATACAGACATGTTTAAGACCTCCTGGAAGTTTAACATTATGGCATTCATCGTTACCGCGGCCGTAGGATTGATCTATTATTTTTTCTGGTAAGAAGATATTTCAGATTGGGAATTAATCCCTTTCTTAAATACCGACGATTATAAACTGTCTCTGAGGCCTTCGAGCTTTAATTTAAGGGCCTTTAATCTGCCTAAAAGTTCTGTTTTTTCGCGGGTTTCCTGTTTTTCGTGATCCATTTCTCTGCGGGCTCCCTCGATGGTAAATCCCTTTTCCTTGACGAGGTGGTAAATCTGCTGAAGGATAATAATGTCCTTCTGCGTAAATTTGCGTTCACCTTTATTATTTTTTCCGGGCTTCAGGTGTGGGAATTCCGACTCCCAATACCTGATGACAGACGGTGCTACTCCAAACAACTCGGAAACCTCTCCGATGGAGTAGTAAAGTTTAGTAAGGGTACCTAATTCCATGATTGTATATCAGACTGATACATATTAATAATGTAACAATTCCGGTTATCATTTTGTTTCAGCTTTTCAGGGCCAATTCCAGTTTCTCCTGCAAGGTTTTGGGGTCGGCCTTACCGCCAGCCTCATTTTTGACCTGGCCCATAAAAAATCCGATCAGTCCCTTTTTCCCTTTCCTGTATTCAGCTACCTTTTCAGGATACTGTCCCAATACCTTTGTTATGAGGGGATCCAAAAAATCCTGGTCCTCACTTTTGATCAGGTCCAGCCTTGCGGCAATTTCATAGGGATCTGCCGTTATGTCGGAGATCCACACCGGAAACGCATGCTGATAAACGGCTGATTTAGAAACTTCTTTGCTGGCAGCAAGACGGGAAAACCGGGCAAGCTGTTCCCATTTGTCAGGCGAGGGAAATTTCAGTTTTTCTGCTTTAATATAGGGAATGATTTTTTGCACTATAAGGTCGGCCAACTCACGGTATATTCCCTCCTTTTCGGCAAGATGGAAAAAGCAGTCACCAAATATTTTTTCTTCGGTCAGGATGTCAGCATCTGATTCTGACAGTCCGTATTTTCCTGTCAAAAGCAGGTATCTGTCAATCGGCAACAGCACAAGTTTACCGGCGGTTACGCTAATGTCTTCGTCTGTTACAGTAAACGGAGGTAGGTCAGGGTCAGGAAAGTATCGGTAATCATTTTCTGATTCCTTTTTACGCATGGGACTTGTGGAGTTTTTATCCGGGTCATATAGCATCGTAGTTCTTTTTACCTGCCCTCCTGCACTGATTAGTTCTGCCTGTCGTTCAGCCTCATATTCTATGGCATTTTTGGCATATCTTCTGGAATTAAGATTTTTAATCTCACATCTTTCGCCCAGCTTTTCGTCGCCTGACCTGCGGACCGATACATTACAATCGCATCTGAAAGAGCCCTCTTCCATGTTTCCGTCCGAGATACCCAGATACTGGACAGTTTTCTGCAATTCTGCCAGAAAATCACTTACCTCCTGACCGCTCCTGAAGTCCGGCTCAGTCACCAGTTCAAGCAGCGGGACACCTGCCCTGTTAAAATCAAGCATGGTGCGTGTTTCATGGATATCGTGGATGGATTTGCCGGCATCTTCTTCCATATGAATGTGGTGAATCCGCACAGATTTTATGCTTTTGTCCGAGATAAAACGCACTTTGCCACCGCTGCAGTAAGGGTTCTTGTCCTGTGTGATCTGATACCCTTTTGGCAGGTCGGGATAAAAATAGTTTTTGCGATCAAAGTGGCTGTGGCGGTTAATTTTGCAACCGAGGGCCAAAGCCAGTAAAAGCCCTTTTTCCAGATGTGTGCGGTTCATCACGGGAAGAGTACCCGGATGGGCCAGCGTTATCGGCCCTGCGTGACTATTGGGGTCGGCATGAAAGTCATTGGCATCAGCCGAAAATGCCTTGGAAGCTGTATTTAGCTGAATATGAATTTCCAGCCCAATTACGGTTTCAAACATGGAAAGGTCTTTATTTATTCAGGTTTTCAGAAAAAGGCCAGACTGCCCAGGCTAACCGAAAACACAATAATGAGGCCAAAGATCAAATAAAAAGTTGAGGCTATAAAGAACTTAAGCGTTGTTTTCATCAGTCCTTGCCCGTAATACTTATACATAGATAAAAAAACTATAATAAGAACGATAAGCGAATAAAGGCCCAGATGGTTTTGATCGTCCTTGCCCAATATTCCGAAAATGATGGCAAACATCAGCAAAAGAAAAAAAATAACAGAGTGTACATTAAGAAGGAGCACCAGATGTGCCACATAATGCATTTTTTGCCTCAAATAGAGCAATTTTAAAAAGCCGGACATGATTATTATAAGGGCCAGCACTCCCCAGGCTGCATTGCCTATGGCATAATTGATGGTTCCTGCCCTGTCAAGATTCATTCGGATTGTCTGACCTACTATGATCTTATCCCAGAATCCGGTTACACCATATTTGTGGTAAATAGAGTCACGGTCCAGACTGATCGCATCTTGCCTCGTTATCGGATACTTCCTGTCACCGAGATCAAAAAATGTGGAGTTCAAAAAAGTGTCCTTCTCCGGCAAATGTGTATCACCAAATAATTTTGACTCAATGGTATCGGCAAAACTGCAGGCCTCGGGGCTGAGGGTATGGCTGTTTCTCAGGTGGGTGTAGGATTGCAGCAGCCTGGATCTTTCCAGTATGGCATATTCTTCATTGGATCTTGTCATATTATTGTCTACATTAACTTTTGAAACCAGATAACCGAAATAAAACAACAAAAGGACCAAAAAGACTCTCATTGGGTGCAGGAAGGATTTCCGTTTTCCTTCCACATAAAAAGCTGCCAACTTCCAGGGAGCCCAGATATATTTCAAGGTTTTGAAAACGGTGCCGTCCAGGTTAAACATAGAATTCCACCAGGTGCTGATAAACTCGCCCACACCCAAAACATGGGCATCAGTATTCTGCCCGCAGGCAGGACAGTAATTCTGGTTTTGGGAGATGTCTGATCCGCAATTTAGGCAGTTGTCGGGCTTTGGAGTCATATTCAATAATATGGTTACCCAAATGTAAGAAAATATTTTCTAACCAAGGAGCCAATGAATGCCGCTTCCGTAACCAACAGGGAACCGGGCCCGCGGATGGCGGATAGGAGCCCAACACATATTACATAATGGTATAATATTTGCCCATAATAAATATAAATGATCAAAAGGAATCATCTAATACTTTAACAATTTATAAATAACTGATAAATAATAAAATACACATATAAATATAAAGTATTAAAATTTATTTTAATGTTTAATCCAATAAAATTTCAATCTTCTTCATATCAAAAACACAAAAAAATGAAAAATTTTTTGACATTTTCTGTTTTCCTCGTCTCCATGATTCTTGCGTGGGGACTGACAGCAGGAAACAACCGTTTTTCAGCACCGGAATGCAAAATGCTGCCTGCCCACTGCTACATCTCCAATCCCGAAAGGTCGCTGGATGTGCTGTGTCCCTGGTTGTCTCCAGGTAGGCATGACGCCGCAATGGCAGTCACCTGTCCTCCTTCCCAGACCATTAATCTTGGACCGGGACAATGCGGGGTGATAGTTCCGTCATTCGGTTTTGGACTGACACCGGTCACGGTAACTGACCTGACCAATAATCAAAATCAGAACACGGTCACAGTCAACTCGACCATATATTGCAGTTCGGGTCAGACCAGATACCGGAGGACATTTACCCATTCCGGGCCAACAGATATGAGAATAAAACAAGTGCAGCTTGGTGTATATCGTGCTGTAAAC
>JAGVTV010000170.1 GCA_019136675.1 Bacteroidota bacterium | reverse complement strand
TTTGTACCTTATACAGCTTTTGCCCATGTCGAGCTTGCCGGGGACTCTTTTAGCATGCTCGGCGGTAAACCATCCAAGCAACGACGGATCTGCATAGATGCCCATATGGTACACCGCCACAAAGTTTTTCTGAGCAGCCAGGTTGATAAAAGGAAGGGGCAGTTTGGGGTCACAATGGTAGCCTTTGGGGTAGAGTTCGTGAGGCACCACATAACCGATCATGCCGTATGACATCCTTTCGTCAAAGCCATCCGGCAGATTTTTTTGCATAACGTCCCTGAGTTTGATCAGTGCCTCTTTTTTGACAGGGTCGTCCACTCTCTCGAGGTACTCGTCAACAGTGCTGGTATGGATTTGCATGGATCTATGGATTTTATGGTAAAGATATGGAATTTAACGGTTTGCGGCGGGAAGTTAATGGTGAAATGTCTATTTCTGTATGATGTATTCTATAGCATTGCAGGGCCAGCAGCTAATAACAAATGGCCCCTGGTATCACCAAAGAACATACACCCATCCAGATAACTATCGGAAAAAAATGAGTGAGGGATAGGAGCGAACATCCCGATGACCATCGGGATAAAGCGGATAGCCCGGCCCTGACCGGAGCGTCAGGGACACTCCCAAATCAAAAAAGTCAGCAGCGTCAACAGAACATTTAACAAAATTATAAGACAGGCTGTCGGTAACATTTTGCATTTTTGCAGCGTTTTAAACATTGTAATCAAAAAAGGGAAAATCATGAAGTTTTATTTTGCTCTCGTCCTTGCCGTCTTTTTTTCTGCGGGCAATATCTACAGCCAGAAAACCGTAAAGAAAAACAAGGCCAATACGGAGATTGTAAAGAGTACCAAGCCGGGGTTCCACCTGACCTTTGACAAGGAGCAGATCGACCTGGGGAAGGTTAAAAGGGGGGAAATCAAAAAATTTGACTTTGTATTTACCAATACCGGTACGGAGGTGCTCGAAATAGACATTGCTTCCGGGTGCGACTGTACGACACTGGACTGGCCGCGTAACAAGATCCTGCCTGGCAAAAAAGGGGTAATCAATGTCTCCTTTGACAGCGGTAAAAAAGAAGAATCCGAGGTGATTGATGTGGACATCTTCTTTAAAAACGTAAATCCCAAAACAGGCAGCAGATTTCTGAAGATAGTCAACTACAAGTACGAACTCATCAAATAAAAGCTTCCAACATATTGTTTTAACCCGGCCGGAGTGATTCAGCCGGGTTTTTTATTTTATAGCGAATCAAGAGCCCTTGAAGAGGGGTTTTCTTTTTTGAAGGAAGGCCTTGGTCCCTTCTCTGTAGTCATCGCTATTGCCTGCAAGGGTCTGTAAATGGTCCTCCAGGGCAAGCTGCTCGTTGAGGCTGTGGGAGAAGGTCTTGTTGAGGGCTTGCTTGGTGAGTGCCAACCCATAGGTAGGCATAGTGGCCATATGGGTGGCGAGTCTCATGGCCTCCTCCGCAAAAACCTCATCGGGATAAACCTTGTACACCATGCCCATGGCATACGCTTCTCTGGCCATAATCTTGTCGCCGGTCATCATGAGAGCCGAAGCTCGCTGCATGCCGACCAACCTGGGCAGGGTGTAGGTGCCTCCTGAGTCGGGTATGAGTCCGATCTTGCTGAAAGCCTGAATGAAAGAGGCACTCTCAGCGGCAATGACGATGTCACAGGCGAGGGCGATATTGGCCCCGGCACCGGCAGCCACGCCATTGACGGCGGCGATGACAGGCTTGGGCATCTGCCTGATCTTCCGGATCACGGGATTATAATGCTCTGACACGATACGGGTGAGCGGGATGCCTTCAGGATCTGTAGCCTCGATGAGGTCCTGGCCTGCCGAAAAGGCCTTGCCGCTGCCTGTGATCAGCACACAGCGGACGGAAGCGTCGGCCGCCGCCTCGTCAAGGGCCTGCTGAAAATCGAGGGCCATCTGCCTGACAAAGCTGTTAAACTTATCGGCACGGCTAAGGGTGATGACTGTGACACCGGAATCTGCAGATACAAGGACATGTGACATACTGAAGGTTGTGTTTATTTGTGGCTCAATGACATTTAAAATAATCAAAAGGCTCAAGGCAATCGCTGCATTTGTACAGGGCCTTGCACGGGGTGGATCCAAACCGGCTGACCAGGGTGGTATTTTCGGAGCCGCAGAGCGGACATGCCACCGCAGGAGCCTTGCCTGTCAAAAATGATGAATCCGTGGTACTCTCTGCCGGTGTGGCTATGCCGTAAGCCAGCAGTTTCTGTCTGCCTGATGCCGATATCCAGTCTGTGGTCCATGCGGGCTCGAGCAGTGAAACGACATCAACATCTGTGATGCCGGCTGACTCCAGGGCTGCCCTGATATTGACAGTAATCATATCCATGGCGGGACATCCGTTGTATGTCGGCGTAATATACACCACAACATGCCCGTGGTCATCGACCTGTACGTCCCTGAGGATGCCGAGGTCTGCTATGGTCAGCACCGGAATTTCCGGATCCGGTACCTGGTCCAATATGTTATATATTTCCTCCCTGTTCATGCGGTATTTCCTGTAAGTATATGTCCGTAAAACCTGCGGTAGAGACTCACCCAAACCAATGCCAGGACAATCCCAAGCAAGGCTCCGCCCACGATATCAAGCGGGTAATGCACACCTACATAGATCTGAGCAAACGACACCATACCAGCCCACACCCAAAGCCATGGCCTCGATGAAGGTACCAGGCCTCCCAGTGTCATAGACAGAAAGCACGCCAGTCCGAAATGGTTGGCAGCGTGGGAGGAAGTAAAACTGAACCCGGAGCCGCAGGGTACACGCTCGATGACCTGTACTGTTTCGGTATTGCAGGGACGCAGCCTCCTGACAGAATACTTGACTACCCTGGAACTTATCAGGTCTGACGACGACACCGTAAGAATGGTAAAAATCACCAGCCAATATGCCTTCCTGCCAAAGTTTATGATGAGAAACGACAGTAGAAATACATAGACAGGAATCCAAAACATGGACTCCCTCAACCAGGGCATAATGAGGTTAAAGGCGGGATTGGAAAGGTCATGGTTTATGAACTCAAACAGGGCTGTGTCCCATTTTATCATGATGAGGGATGGCAATTATGATGCAAATTACAAAAAAAAATCAAGTTCAATATATTCTTTTTGCCACATCCGTGATATGGTCAATAAGTGCCTGCAAGTCGTCGGAGGTGGTCATCGGATTCATGATGCTAATGCGTAACCACACGTCACCCCTGAGTACGGTCTGAACAATATAAAACCTGCCTTCCTCGAGCATGGCCTGTCTGACTTTGCGGTTGAGATCATTGGCATCGGCACCGGGATAACCGTTGAGCCTGAAGCATACGATATTGGAGTCGGGCATTACCGCCAGTGACATGCCGGGATTTGTTTTTACCTTTTCGGCAAAGGTGGCAGCGAGCCCATAGCAGGTGTCTATATTCCGGCCAAAGACATCAATGCCGTAGTGCTGCATCAAGGCATAAATGCGGGTACTCAACATGATTTTGGTGCATTCCATGGTGCGTTTGCCATAGTTGTACCATTCCTCTGCTGAGGCATTCCACAGGTAGTCAGCCTGCTGGGCAAAGGTTTTGTAGCTGTTGCGGCTCTCCCTGAAAAACAGCATAGTGGTCAGCGAAGGCACCATCATCATCTTGTGGGCATCTACGGTGATACTGTCAGCCAACTGACAGCCCTCCATCAGGTGGCGGTATTTTTCTGAAAATACGGCCGGCCCGCCATGGGCAGCGTCTATGTGATACCACAATCCGTGGTCTGCGGCAAACCGACCCAGGGCTTGCAGGTCATCATATTTGCCCGTAGAGGTTGTGGGAGCACTGCCTACCACGCCCAGTACTTCTATACCCTTTGCCATGGCTTCCTGATAGTAAACAGCCAGAAGGTCGGTCCTGATGCAATAGTTATCATCCACAGGTACCTTGATGATGCCCTTGTCACCCCATCCCATGATCCTGACTGCCCTGTCTATACAGTAGTGGGCCTCTTCAGACACCATAAAGGCGTATTGCTTCTCCTGTCCGTTTTGCCAGACGTTCTCTCCTGCCCTGACATTGCGTGCACAGATTAAAGCGGTGAGGTTGGCCAGGGTACCGCCCGAGGTAATGATGCCATCACCGTCGGAAAAACCGAAGTAAGGCTTTAGACGGTCGATGACCAGCCTCTCGAGGGTAGAGGAAGCCTGCGACATCTCGTATATGGCTCCCCCGCTGTTGATGAACATGCCCTCCATGGCTGCCAGTGCCGCCAGAGGTGCCGGAGGACATACCTGATGTCCGATATACCTGGGGTGGTGCAGGTGCATGGAGTTTTGGATAAGCTTGCGGAAATACTCCAGGGGCTCGGGATTTGCCTGGTCCCAGTCAGCCAGATTGCGGTCGGGATCCACGTAATCGATGACCTTGTCGCGGCCTCCGCTCCTGTTTAAGGAAAGGTGATCGGCCAGCATATCTATCAAACTATGTCCCAATCTCCGAAACTCCTCCGGGTCGTACACCTGTTCAAGAATACTCATGGATTTCGTACTATTTTCAGCACCATGCCGGAATAGGGATGCAGGAGATAACCTTTGTTTGAGAATACGGGCTTTTCGCCGCAAATAAAAACAGGTTCAGTATATCCCTTTTCAGGCTGAAACTCATTCATTTCGGGATTATTGTTGAATACAACCACGTAATCTGTATGGCCGTGGGTACGTCTGTATGCCAGAATCCTGTCTGATGCCGGTGTATCCAAAAACTCGTAGTGACCGTTTGAAAAGGCAGGTGATGACTTACGCAATGCTATCAGTGACTTGTAGTATTCAAACATTTTGTGGTCAAAGGCAGGCACTTCCGAATAGGTGTAGGCTGAAAATCCGGAATTGGTTTCCGGGCTGAAGGTAACGTCGGGCCATACCATCGGCTTGCGGTTGTCCGGGTCATCGGCCCCGGTCATGCCCATCTCATCGCCATTCCATATATGCGGAGACCCGACAAAGGTAAACTGATGAAGGAGGAAAAGTCGCACCTTACCTAAGGTAGCCTCCTCAGGCCTGTTTGTCTTAAAGTGTTTGTTTTCCTGCGGTTTGCAATTGTATTTGTATTTGTCTTTATTGGCAAAGGCAGTAAGTAACCTGGGAGAGTCATGGGAGGAGGCCAGGTTCATCATGGCTTGCCGGGTATATTCAGGATATTTAAGAAAGATGGAATCGAGCTGCCTTTTAAACTGACCCAGGGTAGTCCTGTCGTCTGGCTGTGCAAAGTACGCTCTCGCCACTTTAAACCATTGGTAATGCATGACTGCATCAAAAATATCGCCCTTTACCCA
>JAGVTV010000226.1 GCA_019136675.1 Bacteroidota bacterium | reverse complement strand
AGTACCTAACCCTCTATCAGTCAGAGGATTACACTCTTCATCAATAATTTTAGCAGTAGTATTATAATTTATTATATACTGCAAAGTATTTAAATTAAACTCGATTGATGTAGGTGAAGGCAAATATGGACCACTTGAAGAAATAGCCGCAAGGTTTTGAAAATTAATCCCTACATTTTGTGTGGCAAATCCCATTGAAGGATCCGACCCTACTAGTCGACCATACCAAATTGTATTATTATGATTGAGTCTGATCTTAAACTCTCCATTTTTAATTATAAATGTATTTCTATAGATACCAGATCCTGGAAATGTTTCGTATAGATCGTAATCAGTAGACCAATCATTAGCAGGTAAGGCCGTACCAACAATAGATACTGTGGTTTGGCTATAAATACCTTTGGAAAAAACATTCAGAATAACCAAGAAAAATATAATACTTTGTTTTAACATGATAATATTTTTAAAAAGTAAATTTTAGTAAGGATTAATTTAAGTAAGCCATATGAAAATAAGACTAAAACTAATACTAATAACTTATTCATGATTTACATGCTATTTATTGAGTGATAAAATGATTTAACAGCACAAAAATATAGCGAAAAAAAGCGAAAATCAAAAGTGGCTTGTCACAAGATCTTGTGATATTTTGTTCTTTATTATAATAAAACCGGTCGATTTATAGATTTACTTCACCTTACCAAAAAAGGCCATGCCGGTGCTGGTTTGTACACCCTGAGCTCCCACTAAAAAGCGGCGAGAACTACCATCTATTGAGACACCACTTCCAAATATATCACTACTAGCACTGCCAGGATGGGTAAATTTTTATACGACTCTCCATATATTCCCATATCGACGATAGACAGTAGCTGAGCCATTGTCAGTCAAGCCACTTCCTTCATCATCCGCCTGTGCCCCTACGATGGCATAGTCACCTGCGATGGAGACGCTATAGCCAAATAAATCAGTACCAGCTCCATTCTCGTCACTTACTGGTTGATACTCATTGATATTATCTGTACACCAGTCGCTCCATGGGCCTGCTCCTGCTCCACCTTCTCCACCACTGCTCATGGCGGCCCACTGCATCGTACCATCACCATTGCTGGTGAGTACTTGGTTGGCTTGGCCGGCAGTGCCGTTGGGTTTGATCTCACCAGTGGTTTTGATATTGCCAGCTACATCGAGCTTTTCGGTAGGTGAGGTAGTACCTATACCTACATTGGCTGGAGGAGGTGGAGTAAATGAATACGTTTCTGCTGTCAGATTAAATTCGATATTATACACACCTGCAGAAGCAACATTGATATTTGCCCCACCTTGAATGGCAGCCCCTGAAGGCCATGCTGTGCCACCCCAATTGAAAGTCCAATCCCCATCTAATCTAAATTTTAATTCTCCAACACTAAGTGTAAATGTACCTGTCCACACACCAGATCCTGCAGCAGTTTCTGTGAGATTATGGTCTGTAGTCCAGTTGCCAGATGGAGATGCAGGACCGATGATGGAGATTTGGGCTTGTAAGCCAAATGACAATAAGACTAAAACTAATGCTAATAACTTATTCATGATATTAATTTATTTTTTGATTATTATAAAATTCCTTATTTCTCATCACGACCTTTGTTGGGTAGCAAATATGCCAGACTCATCATTTTTACCTTCCAAGTTCCTTCTATTTTCTCCATCATGATGGTTTGGCGCAGGGAATTTTCAAAGATGGGCTTCCACTCTACTTCTCTGATTATGCATGCTGTGCTTCCATCATTGCTGATGTGGATAGAATTTAGGTTTTTGAGCGTCAACTTTGGTAAGTTTTGTTTTGTAGTTTCGGGTATGTGATTTTTAAAAACATCATACGGCCATGCTTCTGATGGGTCAGTACCATAGACTATGATGTCTTTATGTAAAAAAGCTTGAAATGCCTCATTGTCATTGTCGCCATACGCTTTGCCAAAGGCATCAAGGGTTGTTTTTACTTCAGCTATGGATGTTTCAACTATGTTCTTAACCGGAAGTGCTGGTGCATTTTGTTGATTTTGACAAGCTGATAAGACAACGAAGATGAAAAATAAAAACACCTTATTCATTATTGTACTTTTTATTCTGTGAATAAATGATTAACAGCACAAAAATATAGCGAAAAAAAGCGAAAATCAAAAATGGCTTATCACAAGATCTTGTGATATTTTGATCTTAAATCCGGGTTATGAATAAGAAATTACGAATATCTATATGCTTTTTGCGGACCATTGGACTGCCAGAATTACAGCCAATTCGGCCACCATCCAAGGAAGCGAATACGATACAATTAAGGTGATGAGTTGTGACAAAAAACCAGGGTAAATAAATTATTGAATTTTAAAAATTCTTATTGTACCAGCTAATACATTGTTTTTCTGCAAACTCACAATGTACTGAGCAGAAGGCATATCGGGCAGTTCTATTATCAGATTTTCGTTTTCATTACAATTTACTGTTTTCTGATAAACGCACCTGCCCTCGATGTTACAAATTTTTAACAAATACTGCCCCTCTAGTGATTTTGTAAAAACATTCAGGCCGGAAGAGGTAAAATATGCATTTACTATGCCGTTTATAAATTTATCTCTTGTAACGTCATTTACAGGCAACAGCAGGTTTTTAGGTAATTCCCTTCTTAAAATGGAATGACCATATGTAGCAGCAACAATATATGTGGAATCATTTCCAATCATCTGGTAATCCAGCTCAGCTATTAGAGAGCCTTTGGGCCAGTTATCATTCCACGTAAACCAATTAATACCACCATCATTGGTAATAAACATCCCAAAACCATCTGTACCTGCAACCAGGATCTGATCATTTTGAGGATGTTCTAGCAGGCAAGTTACCGGGACATCAGGCAAATTGCCGGTGATATTATGCCACTCCTGACCATTGTTGTCAGATCTGTAAATGATCTTGCCACTTATCTGGGGCCCATAACCTTTCATTACCGCATACACCCTGTCAGTAAAGGCAGGATTGTGCGATACGTATACGGATGGTATGCTGTAAACACCACCCGTAGTTTTACTTGGGAGGCCGGCTGTGATATTAGTCCATTCCCATATAGCAGCATCGAGCATCATACAAGTGGAATTTTCAGGTCCATATCCGGAGGCATAGATTTTAGGGAATTCACCATGTGACACTTTCATCGACTGGATAAATTCAATAGGGTTGTCGTTGGTCACAAATCGGGTCCAGGTGTCCCCTTGATTTTCAGAATAATATACCTTATTGTCGGTTTGTGTGTATAATACCGGTGGATTGTTATAGTCCGTCACAACAATTCTCCACCATTGTCCTGAAGGATTCAGACCTGTTGGTGTTAACTGCCAGCCTGCAGCAGATGGCCCTAATTTTCGATAGTTGCCAAACGTATGAGGTCCCCCTAATAATCCGAGAGTGGCGTACATCACATTTTCATCATAAGGGTCATAAGCTACTCCTCCCCCATCCCCTAAAAAATAAAACCAGTTTTTACCTGTAGGATTGTAATAAACCAGCCCATTATCCTGAGTACCTCCAAGGATTGCCTTGGGATTGGTGCGACTTACAGCCAATGTACCAAACTGTGTGATGGGTAATCTGTTTATCTTGTGGTCCCATATCCATTTAAAGTCAAATTTTGTTCTGAAGATACCCCCATCGTTACCGTAATATGCCATAGTTCCATCTGCATTCCATCCACCACAGTGAAAATCCGCATGCTGTCCCACAGTCGGGCCGTAAAAATTTTGACCATCACTTGAATAAATATACCAACCTCCTCCTGCCAGGACATGATCGGGATTGACCGGTGAGACAGAAATAAAACTGCAATAATTTGCCATACCCCAATGAAAATCTAAATCTGCCACTCCATCTGCGTTGATTACCGTACATCTGGTCCAATTGTCACCTCCATCCGTAGTTTTATAAATACCAAGTGTAGTTTGGTCCTGTTTAGTGAAGAGGGCATAAATAACATTTGGTTGAGTACGGCAATTGGAAAGCTCTATTCTGTGAAACCCTGCCGAAGGAAGACCATTGGATAACAAACTCCAGATATTACCTCCATCCTTCGTCCTGTAAATGCCTTTTCCGTACTCTGAAACCAGAATTTTATTAGGTTGATCCGGGTAGATAGCCATTCCCGGGTGGTTTCCTGTTCTTTTTTTTATCCATGTAGCTCCCGAATTTGCAGACAAAAACACACCATTGGATCCTGTACACCAAACTACACCGGGTGCCGAAGTAAATTCAATCTCATCAAATGCATCCATCTGAGTAGTAGTGCCCAGAGCATTCTGAGTCCATGTTGCCCCTCCGTCTGTTGTACGCCATAGCCCTGACCCGGATTTTGATCCGGGTTCTCCTGTTCCGTACAAGATGATGTCTGAGTTTGAAGGATCAGTTGCCACACACCCGCTCCACGAACTAAGCACCTCATGGTCAGATAAATTTTTAAAGTTATGGGTGCCACTTTGGTCCGTCGTAATCTGCCATAAGCCTCCGCTAGCTGTGGCTACCCTAATGAGTTTGTCATTTAAAACTTCCACATCACGCACCCTTCCGGAGCAATAAAAATCATACCCTTCGCTGGATAAGTGACCAGAGGGCCCAATAGTTTGCCATGAGGTTGAATTGCGATTGATTGCATCTTCAAACTTTGGCATAGCCTCAATCTGCCTCCATTTTTCAGTTATATGATTTCCTTTCCAGTGCTCAAAGCCAGGATTTAGTTGTCTGAGTCTGGCAATTTGGGCATCGTGTTCGCCCTTAGTAACTTTCTGGCCAAAACCTGTTATTAATCCCCCAATCAATAAAAAAGCTGATAAAAGCACTGTTTTCATTTGCCTGAATTTAGTAATAAATACTGGTCAAATATAATCAATAAAAAGCAAAAATAAGTAAGTAATTCAAGATATAAAAATTCGCCTTGTCACATAATCTTGTGAATTTGTATTATTACTGAATTATCTCGCTTTTACTATTTTCTTTATTTTTGTTATTTTTGTTCATCCAAATAATCCAGGTTTTGAAATTCAGTGTATTGTTAAAAAAGGTGTACGACACCTTACTATCCACAAGGGCAGCCGGTTTTTACCTCCTGTTGTTTGCCGGTGCCATTGGCATTGCGACTTTCATAGAAAACGATTTTGGCACGAGTGCCGCCCAAAAACTTGTGTTTCGTGCCCGATGGTTTGAGTTACTCCTGGTTTTGTTTGGAGCTACCATTATTGCCAATATTTTCAGGTTTAGGATGGTGAAACAAAAAAAATGGGCTCAACTTGTACTTCACTCTGCGATCATAGTTATACTGCTCGGCTCTGCGATCACAAGGTACTATGGGTATGAAGGCATGATGCACATACGCGAAGGTGGTCGGGCAGACCATTTTCTTTCCTTTGAAAACAACCTTGTTTTTAAAGCTGTAAAAGACGGTAAATCCTATTCTTTTGCCGAAGAGGTGTTGTTTGCGAGCCTGGGATCCAATCATTTTGATAAGAGTTACCAGACAAGCAGTGATCTGTGGCAAGTACGACTGAAGCAATTTATCCCTAATCCTGAAGAAAAACTGGAAGACGACCCATCAGGTGCACCTGTTATGAAAGTAGTCATTGCCGGCCAAAGAGGAAGGGAGGAATATTTTGTCAGGTATGGTGACAGGACCAGGATAGGTGGAGTAAATTTTAACTTTTCCGATCAGGTCATCCCTGACGCTTTTAATGTCAGGACTCAAAATGACAGCCTTTATTTTATGTATGCCGCCCCGGTGATACAGACGGTCATGGCCACTCAAACTACGGACACGCTGATGCCGGGTGGTTTTCTCCCACTCAGGTTAAGATCCATGTACCAGTCAGGTCCAAATGGATTTGTCATTGGAGATTTCCGCCCCAAAGCCAAGATGTCAGTAGTCCCGGGCGATAAGAAAATGAAAAATGAATCACAGGCGGGCCTTGTATTGTCTGTAAGCCGTAACGGCCAGGAAAAAGAAATTCTGGTCACCGGGCAAAAAGGAGTAGAAGGAAAACCTGAGGTGGTTGATTTTGGTGAATCAAGGCTGGAAGTAAGTTATGGTGCCCGAAAGATCAGTGTTTCATTTTCGCTGGCACTGAGAGATTTTATTATGGAGAGGTATCCAGGTACAGACAATCCGTCATCTTACGCCAGCGAAGTCACCGTAGAGGACCCGGCCAAAGGCTTCAATATGCCCTTCCGTATCTACATGAACAACATCCTCAACTATGGCGGCTACCGGTTTTTCCAATCATCCTTTGACCAGGATGAAGCAGGTACCTATCTGAGTGTCAACCATGACTTCTGGGGGACCTGGGTTTCTTATATAGGGTACATCCTCCTGACCATAGGCATGCTCATGACTTTTTTTTTGCCCAACAGCCGGTTTGTCTCCCTTGTTAAAAGACTCAGTGACTCAAAAGGTCCCGCCGTGGTTTTAGCCCTCATTACTGCCATTCAAATGATGTCTGTATCAACAGTATATGGCCAGACAAATACCCCTGCCGCCGCAGTCTCCCGGGAAAACGCTGCTTTATTGGGCAAGATGCTGGTGCAGGACCACAGAGGCCGATTTAAGCCTGTCAACACCCTTTCCGGTGAAGTAATCCGTAAAATGGCAAGGAAGGAAAGCCTGTACGGTATGAACTCCGACCAGATGTTTTTCTCCATGCTCCTGGATCCCGAATCTTGGGAAAACGTCAAACTTATCCATGCCGGCACCCACCCGGGAGTGCTGGAGGCTCTCGGCACCACCGAAAAAATGATCAGCTATCGGCAGCTATTTGATGACAAAGGCGAATACAAACTCAGAGATCAGGTACGGCAGGCCCAGGCCATGAATCCCAAAGACCAGGGAACATTTGAAAAAACAATCATTAAACTGGATGAAAAGGTAAATATCGCCAATATGGTATTTACTGGCAGACTGCTCAAGATTTTCCCATTGCCGGGCGACCCATCTCACAGATGGGCCTCACCGGCAGATATGCAGGAAAACAAGTTTCCTCATGAGGATATGAATAGCCAGTATATGAATTTTTCTTCAGCTTTGGTAAATACCGGTCAGGGTAATGCAGAAAACCTCGAGACAGCTCTGCATTCGCTGGCGGAATATCAGGCACGACACAGCGGCTCCGTCCTTCCTTCAGAGTCTAAAGTAAAAGCCGAACTCCTGCTAAATCAGCTTGATATATTCGGAAGGCTACGCAACATCTACGGAATGCTCAGCCTTGTATTTTTGGGGGTATTCTTCTATACTGTCTTCAGACACGATAAGGATTTTACCGGCATCACCCGCTACGGATGGTGGGTCATATTCGGTTTTTTTGTTTTGCACACCTTCGGCCTTGCCCTCAGATGGTATGTATCCGGCAGGGCTCCATGGAGCAACGGTTACGAGTCCATGATTTACATTTCATGGACCACGGTACTGGCCGGGCTAATATTTTCACGCCGATCCCTGGGAGGCATGTCCGCCACGCTGGTACTGGCAGCTACCATCCTGCTGGTAGCCTCCATGAGCTGGCTTGACCCGGAGATAACACCGCTGGTGCCTGTCCTCCGTTCCTACTGGCTCACGATCCACGTGTCCCTGGAGGCCGGCAGTTACGGCTTTCTGATGCTCGGAGCAGTCATAGGCATGCTTAATCTCATCCTGATGATCGTAGCGGGAAATACCAGCAAAGACAGGATCTACCGTACTATAAGAGAGCTTACCACCATCAGTGAGATCACCTTATGGGCCGGACTTTTTATGGTAAGTGTAGGCACCTATCTGGGTGGCGTATGGGCCAATGAATCCTGGGGACGGTACTGGGGATGGGATGCCAAGGAAACCTGGGCTCTTGTGACCGTGCTGGTTTATGCATTTATCCTGCACATGAGGTTTATACCGGGCCTGCAAAGTGTTTTTGCATTTAATTTTGCCTCACTTTTTGGTTTTGCTACGGTAATTATGACCTATTTTGGTGTCAATTATTATCTGTCAGGGTTACATTCTTACGCTGCGGGAGATCCGGTACCTGTTCCGCCAGCTGTTTATATTACAGCAGCTGTTCTTGCGGTTATAAGTGTGCTGGCTTACGCCAAGTACAGGAAGCTGAAATAAAGGCTTTACAGCAAATTGTGTGTTACACGGTATGTGTTAATTGCCGGCATTTTCCATGATGATCGGATAGCGGTACCCTGCCCCGAAGTCCTTGTCCAGAGCTATGGTTCCCTTTAATGTCACCTGGCTTCCCACAGGAATCTGTAAGCTTGTGGTCACCGTAAGGTTAAGTGGATTACCTCCGGATTTTGAGCCATCCTCTACGTGTACCCAGTTGCGTCCCATAATTCCATTGTTGACCTTGACCACCTTGCCGCTGACTGCTATAGTTTTGTCTTTGTAGCTGTTTTTATTTTTAAAAAGCTCGACGAGGCTGACCACATCCGCAGTTACAGGCATGGCATTATTAGCTGTCGGGGCAGACTGGCCTGCTACCATGGGAGCTGAAGACAAATTCCCCCCGGGATGCTGCGAAGCGTCGATCACGTGATTGATCAGGTATATCGTATCAAAGGTCCTCTTAAACTCCACACTTTCAAAATTGGTCTTCAGCAGACCGTCCTTGTAAAGGTAAGTCTTGCCCTTGGCAGCTTCCGTCTTCGCTGTGGCTATCCAGAAAGACCTTCCGCCTTCCGTCACCTTCATATAGGTATATCTGTCAGACTGCAGCACTTCATTGGCCACGACCTGATGCACACCGCTACCCTGCCCCTGGGTCATCGGCATTGTAGGCTGTGGTCCATCCATAGTTGCCGGCCCGGTTTCAGACTTTGTTGCGGATTCGTCTGCCACAATCACTTTTGGTTTTGAATCACACCCGGAAAAAAGCCATATACAGGTAAAAATCAGTATTGAATATCGTATCATTTTTTAAATCTTTGAATCACCGTGACAAAGTAACGATGCCAGTCGCCGGATTGTTGAAAAGTTCCTTCATAACTGCAAGTCAGCGTTGTTTTTTTCAGCAGGTTGATGGAAAGGTTGACACCGCCGATGTGTTGTTTGAGGTCTGACTCACTTGAGAAAAAAGCATAGTTGACGTGTCTGTACTGGACTTCCGCATTTAAACGGCCTTTAAACAGGTTTTCCGAAAGCCTGAAGCCCGAAATAGTGCCTTTAAAATAGTAGGATTCCAGCACATTGATTGTCAGAGACATATAGCTTCCTTTGCCTGCCAGATTTGAGAGGTTAACGGCACCCGTCCAGTTTTTAGTCGGTGATGGATTTGACCCCTGGTACCTCAGAAAAGCAGATGCATTGAGCGAAACAAACCTTAGAGGACTGTAATTGACCTGAAACCTCAGCCCTTGTCTGGTCTCCTGAGCCAGCAACTGGTCTACGTACGTCTGATAGGATTCGTAATAGATCACATTTCGCCGGTTGTCATAGGACGCCGAGACGGATAGGTTTTTCCTCACCCTGTACCTCAGTGATGCATACAGGCTGGTAAGCGAAGGCCTGAGGTCTGTAATACCGTTTACATTTTTAAAAAGGTCAACTTCTGAAGAAAGAAATATATTCATATTCCTCAAAACAGAATTATTATGCTGCACATACAGGAATCTACGGTCGGTCCTGAAGTCGTTCATCTGCTCGGCAAAGGCAATTGATGTCTGGGCTGCCTGCCCCCCCAGTGTGTCGGTACGGGCTATAAAAGCTCCGAATTGGGGTAAACCAGCATTAAATGAAAAATCGTTAAAATCCGGACGTGTCCCCGCAAATGCTCCGAGCTGATATTTGCCCAACCTTGCAGCAGCCTGCACTCCGTCCATGGCTCCCATATTGGCCATATAAGGATTTATCTTTCGCCCCAGGGTAAATGTGTATCTTCCTCCATTGTCATAATTGGCGGAAAGTCCAAACACCTTAAAATCATCGTAAAAGCCTGTGTTGACCTGATCTATGCCGTACCTGTGCCTGTAAGTAACGTAAGACTCCAGTGAAACGGGCGAAGAGGCCAGGTTTTTGATATTCATCGAAAATACCGTCCTGATTCGTTGAAAATTGTTTTCGTCACCGGGATTAACACTTCCGTTTGTAGAAAAAGTGAGCCTGCCGTTTATTAGTTGCTTCCTTGTAGAGGACCTCTGATTGATTTTTGCCAGCAACTGTGAGGAAGAATCACTCGCCTCAGAAGGTATCACGGCAGGTGGCACCGGCAGATTGACCTCATTGTCAGGTTTTGACTCTGATTGGGCGGTTCTAATTTTATACTGCCTGACTACATCCCCCACATGCCATACAGTGGCGTCCTGAGGTTTGCCCACACAGGAAGTGGATGATTTCTGGCTCACGGTCAGTGACGATTTATCCTTTCCGTTTTCCACCAGAAAAAGAGTGTCTCCCTTTTCTATGCCATCCGTCGAACCGAACCTGATATATACCTGGGATGTGGTTACATAAGATACTTTTCCTTCATTGGCAATAAGCCTTTCCTGGCCAAAAATCACCAGGGGACTAAGGCAGAATATTGCAACTAAAACCGAAAAATATCTTCTCATTTCATCCTGATTAATCAATCAGCCTCCCCATTGGGATGACAGGAATAACAAGCATTGCTATTGTACGAATATCCGCTTACCCCATTGTGATGCCCTGCCATTTCGACCGGATTATTGTGTTCATGGCAAAGCAGACAGTTAAATATGTTGTAGTTGGATGCATTTGTATGACATTCTGAACACAGGTTCCACTCATTATCGTGTTTTCCGCTGAAGATGGGGAAATACATGTTATCGTGGTCAAAGGTGGAAGGCACCCACGCATTTTGCGAATGGCAGGAAGCACAGTTTGTCGGAAACTGGGCGGCCAGGTGGTTGGGGTCAGTTGCGGCATTGTAATCCGAAATATGGCATCCCGCACAGGTATTGGGCGTATTGTTGTAATTACCATTGTGGCACTGGACACAGTCAAGGCCCACATGGGCTCCGGCTAAAACATAGTAATTATTATGGATCGGGAAAAGTGCCGGCATCCAGTCAGGGTTGGTTGAGTGGCATGTCGCACAGTCCGTAGGTATTCCCAGGCTTATGTGATTTGGATTTACAGAGGTATTGTAGTCAGGTAAATGGCATCCTGCACAGGTATTGGGAGTGTTGTTGAAATTACCGTTGTGGCATACTGCACAATTATTGACTATCGAAGCATGGGCCCCGGTCAGTGGATAAATGTTATTGTGGTTAAATGTCGAAGGAGACCAGGCATTCTGGCTGTGACACGAAGTGCAGTCTGTCGGGAGTTGGTTTGAAAGGTGGTTTGGATCAGTGGCAGTATTGTAATCAGTGGTATGGCATCCGTAACAGGTGTTGGGTGTATTGTTGTAACTGCCCATGTGACACGCTGCACAGTTATTGGCTATAGCCAAATGTGCCCCGGCAATGACGTAATATTGATTGTGAGTAGGCATTGATGCCGGCATCCACCCCGGGTTGGTAGTA
This sequence comes from Bacteroidota bacterium, assembly GCA_019136675.1. Taxonomy (GTDB): domain Bacteria; phylum Bacteroidota; class Bacteroidia; order Chitinophagales; family Saprospiraceae; genus OLB9. Next base: position 14,812 of record JAGVTV010000226.1, on the reverse strand, counting down.
TGGCAGGTCATACAATCGTTGCTGAAGGCCAGGGTTTCGTGGTCAGGGTCCATGCTGTTGTTAAAGTCATCCTGGTGGCATCCCGCACAGGTATTGGGCGTGTTGTTATAATTTCCGTTGTGACAGACCACACAATTGTTTGCAATCTGAGCATGAGCACCTGTCAGCGGATAGACTGTGTTATGGTCAAAAACAGATGGCATCCAGGCATCCTGGGTGTGACATACCGTACAGTCTGTAGGATATCCTCCTGATTCGTGGTCGGGATTGACTGTAGCGTTAAAATCTGACTGATGGCATCCATAGCAAGTATTGGGCGTATTGACATAATTACCGTTATGACACGCTGCACAGTTATTGGCAATGGCAGTATGGGCCCCCGTAATGACATAATAATCGTTGTGGTTGGCAAAGGTGGCCGGACTCCACCCCGGTGCTGTGGTATGGCACGAAGCACAGTCGGTACCTATTCCTATGGCATCATGGTCAGGGTTAATTGACCCGTCAAAATCCGTCTGATGGCAGGCCACACATTCGGATGGTGTGTTGTTGTAATTACCATTGTGACAAGCGGCACAATTACCTGCTACGGCATTATGAGCACCTGTTAATGGCCAGAAAATGGCATGATCAAAAGATGACGGCGACCAGGCATCCTGGCTGTGGCAGGTGGTACAGTCCGTGGGAAACATTCCGGCCTCATGGTCAGGATTTGTGGTGCCGTTGAAATCTGTACTGTGGCACCCGAAGCATGTATTGGGTGTATTGTTGTAGTTGCCGTTGTGACAGGCAGCACAGTTATTGGATATAGCGGTATGAGCTCCCGTTATGACATAATAATCGTTGTGGTTGGCAAAGGTGGCCGGACTCCACCCCGGTGCCGTGGTGTGGCAGGAATTGCAATCTGTCGACAAACCAAGCGACGGGTGGTTTGGATTGACGGACTGATTAAAATCCTCGATGTGACACGCTGCACAGTCATTGGGCGTACCCTGGAATCCGCTGGAGTGGCACTCCAGACAGGTCAGGCCATTATGGGCCCCTGTCAGGACAAAACCGGTTGTATTATGGTCAAAGATCACATCTGCCTCTCCTGTGGGATGGCAGGCAAGACAGGCCGGCGAACTGTACACATAACCGCTCACACCATCATGCTCCTCGTTGGTTTGTGGATTCTGGTGACAGGTAGTGCAGGTAAACACAGCGTAATTGTTGGGGTCAATATGACAGTCCAGGCATTGGGTCCACTCATTTTTATGTTTGCCTGAGTAAATCGGAAAATACTGCCCGTCGTGGTTAAATGTCGCCGGTACCCATACACTTTCTCCATGGCAGGAGGCACAGTCTGTCGGAAATTGCACCACCTGGTGATTGGGGTCTGTCGTCCCGTTATAATCTGAAATATGGCATCCTGCACAGGTATTCGGGGTATTGACATAATTGCCGTTGTGGCAGGCTGCACAATTATTGCTGATGGCGGCATGTGCCCCGTTTAACGCATAAAAATCATTGTGCAACGGGAAGGTGGCAGGACTCCATCCCGGAGCCGTAGTGTGGCACATAACACAGTCCGAAGGAATCTGCAGGTTTTGGTGGTTTGGATTAGCCGCCTGGTTAAAGTCCTGTGTGTGGCAACCAACACAGGTTGTGTTTGTACCCTGGAATCCGGCTGCGTGACACTCCAGGCAATTGACTGTAGTGTGGGCTCCCGTAAGCGGAAACATCGTCATATTATGGTCAAAGATCACATCGGCTTCTCCCGTGGGGTGACAAGCGAGACAGGCGGGGTTTTGATAGGTATACCCCTGCACTCCTGTGTGCTGATTGTTGGTTTCAGGGTTCTGGTGACAGGTTATACATGTAAACAGATTCCACTGGCCGGGTGTGTTGTGGCACTCCATACATTCATTCCACACTCCCTTATGCTTGCCGCTGTAGACAGGAAAATACATTCCGTCATGGTCAAAGGTGGATGGCTTCCAGGCTCCTTCGGTATGGCATTGAGTACACTCTACCGGGAACTGCAACTGGATATGATTAGGATCCTGTGCACTGGTGTAATCCTGACTGTGGCATCCATAACAGGTATTGGGTGTATTGGTATAGTTGCCATTGTGGCAGGACGCACAGTTTTCGGCGATCAGGGCATGGGCTCCGTTAAGGGCATAATATGTATTGTGTTCGGGAAATTTGGCAGGGGTCCAACCGGGATCCGTGCTATGACACTGGACACAATCTGTCCCTATTCCAAGCGAACTGTGGGGTGGATTGATGGATTGCTGGTGGTCCTGGATATGGCAACTCACACAGGCAGTGGGTGTACCCTGAAATCCGTTGGCATGGCATTGCAGGCATTCTACTGAAGTGTGTGCCCCGGTGAGTGGAAAAGAGGTAGAATTGTGGTTAAAAGCCATGTCAGCATCCCCGGTAGGATGACAGGCAAAGCAAGCCTGATCATTGTAGGCGTAACCTGCTACAGCTTGGTGGGCATTATTGGTCTCAGGGTTGAGGTGGCAGACAGTACATGAAAATTTGGTCAGATCACCCTGTGTAGTATGACATTCTGAGCATTGATTCCACACTCCTTTGTGCTTGCCGCTGAATACCGGAAAATAAAGACCGTCGTGGTTAAATGTCGATGGCAGCCATGCTGTTTCACTATGGCATGAGGTACAGTCCGTGGAGAGGTTGTTGCCTTTGTGGTCAGGCTCCTGAACCTGGTCATAATCACCTTTGTGGCAACCATAACATGTATTGGGCGTATTATTGTAATCACCGTTGTGGCAGGTGGCACATTGCTGCGAGATGGCTGCATGGGCACCGTTGAGTGCATAATAGTTATTGTGAATGTCAAATCTCGCAGGGCTCCACCCCGGCTCAGTGGTATGGCATGTCGCACAATCTGTATTCAGGCCGAGATCGGTATGACTTGGATTTGAGGCCTGGTTAAAATTTGTCTGATGGCAATCAACGCACACCGTTGATGTTCCGGTATATCCGTTGATGTGACATTTTGCACAATCAGTGGTCCGGTGGGCCCCGGTAAGCGGAAAAGCAGTCATATTGTGGTCAAAAGCCATATCGCCGTCTCCGGTAGGGTGACAGGCCAGACAGGCCCCGTCATCGTAATGATACCCTGAGACACTGATGTGCACCTGGTCAGTATCCGGATTTTTATGGCAAACCACACAGGAATTGGTGGTGTAGTTATTAGGGTTCGTATGGCACTCCGTACATTCTTTCCATACTCCCTTATGCTTTCCTGAGTAGATTGGAAAATGGCTGCCGTCATGGGCCGGATAGTTTACAGGTTGCCATCCGGGATCTATAGTGTGGCAGGAAGCACAGTCATTGCTGAATCCCGAAATCCTGTGATTTGGCAATGTAGTAGCTTCAAAATTTGACTGGTGACATCCATAACAGTCTTTTTGCACAGCAGAATAGTCTTCAGGGTTGTGGCAACGGCTGCAGTCATTGATCATATGGCCCCGCTCAAGCGGAAAGAAGTTGTGGTCTATGGCTTCCGTGTTCCACTCAGTGCCCGTAAGGCTGTGGCAGGCTGCACAGTCCGTATCAAAATTGAGCTTTATGTGATCGGGTTTTTTAGTGGTTTCGTAATCCGCCCGGTGACAATCGATGCAGGTCACTCCGGTGGGCCCAAACCTGACATTGGTTTCACTGACATGGCATTGATTGCAGTTAACAGTCGAATGGACGCCCATAAGCGGGAAGGAGACCTTTTCATGCATTTCTGTCACATTCTCCACGATCCAGGAGACTGGTGTATGGCACCTGGCACAGTCATTGCCCACGGTCATCTGATGCACATCCGTGTGGCAGGAGATACAGTTTGTTTCTGCTTCCTTAAATACAGGGCTTGTGTGGCAGGACCGGCAATCCAGGTCCTTGTGCTGACCCGTAAGCGGGAAAGATGTGCTGTCATGCGAAAAAGTCGATGTCTGTGCCGAAAACAACCAGTTTTCCGGGCTGTGGCATTTTGCACAGTCCATCGCAAAGTTATCCCCGTGAGGGTTTTGAGCCGTCAACATTGGGCTTAGCCCAAAAAAAATCAATATTACAAGTGGCAGTCTGTACATAATAATTTGCCTGTCCTGTATTGTATATTTACGCCCCGTGCATTTTCCACTGCGGGATGGCATTTGTTACAGTCAACCTGCACATGAGCCCCTTCGAGCCTAAACCTTGCATTGTCGTGATTAAAATTGCTCCTGTCCCACTTTTCGTATCCATGACACCTGGCACAATCTGTGGCTCCTTCGGTCTCAAACTGGTCGCCGTGGACATTTTCATGACAAGATATACATTTGACATCTAATTCCGAAAATTTCTGTACTTTTATTTTATCTGTGCCGACTGGAAAATGACAAACTGAACAACCGGCCCTCTGGTGGGCTCCCTTCAATTCCAATCCGGTGGTTGCATGGTCAAATTTTCCGTAAACATCCCATGATTCGTCCGTATGGCACCTGGTACAGTCGTTGTCAGGAAGATATTTCTCCGTGATATGGTCCCTGTGTATGTTTTCATGGCAGTCGATACAGGCCTTACCTATGTTTCTGAATGCCCACCTTTCCTCCTTCCTGTGGCACGAAACGCATGGCGTGGCAAGGTGAGCTCCTCCAAGACTGAAAGAAGCAGCTGCATGGCGGTCCAGGTCAAAGTTGCTTGCCGCAAATGATTCCTCGCTGTGGCAGGATGCACAGTCGGTGTATGGCGTGCCCGTAAATTCCCCTTTGTGGTAATCCGTATGGCAATTGTTGCACAGGTCATGGGCCAGGTCCTCTGTCATGAATTTGCCTTTATGGCAGCTCCTGCAATCCACATTCTGATGTTTGCCCAAAAGTCGGAATCCGGTATCCGTATGATCAAATCCGGTTAGTCGTCTGTCGACGGAAAAAGACTGCTGTGAATGACAAACCTTGCAGTCGTTACCAAGCTTGCTCTCATGTGTATCTGTGTGGCAGGTGACACAGGATACAGGTTTATGTTTTTCAAAATTGCGGTAACCCTCGGCTGAGCCCCACTTGCTGTCGTGGCACTCCCTGCAGTCAAGCGTCCGGTGCCTTCCTTCCAGCGGGAAGCCCGTCAGGCTATGATTAAACGATGAGGTTGACTTCATTTTGGAAAAAGATTCGGTTATATGGCAACTCTTACAATCTTTCCCAAAATCTCCCTTATGCGGATCCTGGTGGCACGCATTACAATTGGCAAAAGCCACCCCTGAAAAGCGTGTGAATGGCTTTCCGTTTTTGGTTTCCTGTTTGTGACATGAGATACACTGTAGCCCCGCATGGCCGCCGGTCAGCGGAAAATCCGTTTTATTGTGGTTGAAGCCCGAAGCCGGTTTGAAGGACTCAAATCCATGACAGGAGGCACAGTCTGTTGACAGGGTACCCTGATGTGCATCCTCGTGGCAGGTACTGCAATTTTGGCTCAGCCCCAGAAAGGTATTTGTGTTGAGCTTAAGGGATATATCCCGGATATTGGCGGGCTTATGGCATTCTATACATTCTGCCGTCCTGTGTTTCCCCCTGAGTTCGTAGCCGGTCAGGTTGTGGTTAAAAGACTTTTTGTCAAACCTGATCATGTCAAAGTTAACGCCGTGATGCTCAGAGTGACAGGTGATGCACTGCTTGCCCCTGACTTCTGATGAAACGTGAAAACCTTTATTTTGGACCACCCTGGATTTGAGTGCCTTGTGGCAGTCCAGGCATTTCTGCTCTGAGATCTTTTCGCCCAGGTCATGGCAGGCGGTACAGTTGGTCAGTCCTTCAAGGGAGGAATGTTCCCGGGTAAGCTTGCCGGGAGATATCTGACCGGTAGCCTGAAATGACCACAAAATCAGAAAATTCCAACATATAAATCGGATGAAACTGAACCCTGTTTTATTTGTGCCGGTTTTCAAAAAGCCCATCATTATTGCCACACCACGGTTTCAAAAAAAAATCAGAAATACCCCAAATCCTCTAAACGGGGACATTAAGGAGATACTTCCCAGCCAACAAAGATAAATACAAACTACTTGCCGGCAATCATGGTTTCCCTTGTATTTATAAACCTGATGATATGATCTTAGTCACATGCCGGCAATCTGTAAAGTAAAATAATCACAATATGTAAAGTAAATTTTTAATAATCTGTAAAGTAAATGTTTAACATTCTGTAAAGTAATATTTAATTTTGCATATTTTTAATGCATTCATAATTTTATGAATAATCCACAACCATATATTCCACGCATTTCCGACCTTGAACTGATAAGAAAACTAAATGCTTCAGGAGCCTTATTAATCAGGGGCATGAAGGCGTGTGGTAAAACCATGTCAGCTCAACAATTTGCATCAAGCATGATTGCATTTGACAAGGACGAACAAGTTTCATTTTTGATGGACACCTCACCCCAAAGGTTATTAGCAGGGCCAACTCCAAGATTGATAGATGAGTGGCAGGAGTACCCAACAATCTGGAATTATATCAGACATGAGGTTGATCAAAGAAACCTGCCCGGGCAATTTATCCTCACGGGTTCGGCCAATCCTGAGGAAGCGGTCAAGATGCACTCAGGAGCAGGGAGGTTTACGATTTTGGATATGCGCACAATGAGTTGGCAAGAATTGGGATATTCGACCGGAAGTGTACGTTTAGCTCATTTACTGGAATCAAAAAAAATAAATACGATCGACCAACCCACTGATCTGGAGTTGATTGTAGAACGAATCATTAGAGGTGGTTTCCCAAGCCTGATGAATAAAAGTACCGAGGCAGCAATAGAAATCAATCGGGCCTATATTGATTTATTGTCAGAGGTGGATATGAGCAGAGTTTCTGATATAAGAAGAAAGCCGGACAAAGTTAGAAATCTGCTGAGGTCGCTGGCAAGGAATACTGCCACTACCGCAGATATTACAGCACTGGAATCTGACATTCGGGTAAGGGAATACAATGTTATCTCCAGGCCCACTATCTACGACTACCTGGAAGCACTTCATCGATTGATGATATTAGAAGACCAGCCAGCCTGGAATATTCATATCCGCTCGTCTGCTTCATTGAGAAAATCGGCCAAACGACATTTTTCTGATGTATCTTTGGCCGCGGCCGCACTTGGTGTGAGTAGAGAATCTCTGCTCAATGACCTTCGTTTTACAGGATTTTTATTTGAATCACTGGCCATTCATGAGCTTAGGGTTTATGCCCAGGCCAATGACGCAAAAGTATATCACTACAATGATTCCAGCGGTCTCGAAGTTGATGCCATAGTACAAAAATACTCAGGTGAATGGTGTGCCTTTGAAATAAAATTAGGTGTTGGCCAGATTGAAGATGCTGCAAAAAATCTATTGAAGTTTTCTTCAGCCCTGGAAAAGAACAGTATCAACAATTTAAAATCATTAAATATTATCACAGGAACGGGTGTAAGTTATACCCGCAAGGATGGAGTCAATGTCATTTCTTTGGCTTCATTGGGCCACTAGTGCCAAGGCGCCTGTAAACGGCTGCCAGTAAAAAAATCGACTCCCCATGAAAACAACGCTCCCGATGACAAGAAAACACTCATATAAACCAGTTTATACCGGTTTAAATGTAGTTTTATTTGGAAAAAGCCTGCGACATACTCAATTTTGTATCATACCTCAAATCTCCGCGAAATAATCTAACAAGCAGTCCATTTTCTGTACAATATCTTATAAGTAGTCCATAAAGAAAACCAGGGTCACAAGGCCATTTGAATCCATAGGCAAAAATCGATATAAGGTGTAGTCTGGCGAGATGCATTGTTTTTAATAGTTTTTTACATTCAAAACCAATTGAGATTACGTAAAACAATACCTATCAACGACCATGTAGGTCTTAAACTGAAAATAGAAAGGCTTATCAGAGGTTTTCATAGTCTTCATGTCAATGCTAAAAGAAGGGCTATGTTTCCTCTGCGTAACATAGGCATCTGTAAAACTTACCGGATTTATAACATTTAGTTTTCCATCGGTGTAGTATACAAAGCCGGTACCTACAGGGCCAGAGTCACCGTAGGCTACCATCTCCCACTCCTTTTTGTTCCATAAAAACCTGATCAGCTCACCGTGACATCTCCAGTACCCATAACCGCCAAAAGAGTATATTTCATTGTTGTACACAAATTTGGTACTCCAGTTGTTGTAGCCGCCAAAATTCCTTTTGTACTGATCGACCCACCGGCGATCCTTCCATTTGTACATATTAAAGAGGCCATCCACAGTTAGGTATTTATTACCGTTTGCTTCAAGCATATATAACTGAAAGTGAGTCAACTTAGCGGTCAGAGAATCCCTGACCTCATACGCCTTCCTGAATATGGGATATAACTCTGTCGTATCCGTAAATTTTCCCGATTCAGTGTAATAAATCTGTGCCCGGGAATGATTGGCATGGATCAAAACCAGGAAAAAAACCATTATCTTCGTCCACAGAATTATTAATCTATCTTCTGCTTTTTCTCTTGTTTTCATAGTTTAAAGGTACGAATAATAAGCAACTTATAATCAGTCTTTACTACATATTAAATTGAGAAAAATGATCTCTTATTTCTTGTGGCTCTTCATGGTATAGTTAAATCGTTTTGAAATATTTATGCCCGCATTCTGAAGAAACTGCGTGGGCAACTCCCCTCCTGCAAAGATATAGACAAGGTCATTAGCCAGGGTGATCGTTTCTCCGTCTTTCAGGCTGAGTATAACGTTTTGTGGTTCAATTTCTGTTACATTGGATTCAAAAACAACATCAATTGTTTTACTGGCCATGGCTTCTCCGATCCTCTGGCTGTTGCCCGGTTTCAGCCTGCTAAAAGTTTCGCCTCGGTAGGAAAGAGTCACCTTGTTGTCAGAGGCCAGCAGAAGTGCCGTCTCAATGGCAGAATCCCCACCACCCACGACCAGGATGTCCTGTCCTGTAATATGTTCAGGTTCCATAAGTTTGTAGGCTACCTTTTCAAGGTTTTCGCCCTGGACCCCCAGTTTTCGGGGCGATCCCCTGCGGCCTATGGCTATCAGCACCTTGTTGGCTGTGTATTGATGACCACCGGCAGTGGTGACCTTAAAGTTGCCCTTGTCCGGGGATATGGATTCCACCTTCTGGTGTTCCAGTATGGTGACGTCATTTTTATTAAGCACCGTTTGCCATAGGTCAAGAAGTTCCTTTTTGCTGGTTTGAAAAAGTTTGACCTTGCCGTGGGCCGGCAGATCCATGGGGGAAGTCATGACCACCTTGGCCCTTGGAAAACTGAAAACCGTTCCTCCGAGTGAATCCTGCTCCAGGGTAAGGGTTTTCATTCCGTGGGATTTTGCCTGCAGCGAGGCGGAGATGCCTGCAGGGCCTGCCCCCACAATGACCAGGTCGTAATCGGCAGTGTGTCCCTTGTCCAGTGACCTGAAAATATTGTCTACTGCCTGGCGGCCTTGTTCTACACTGTTTTTGATCAACCCCATACCTCCCAGCTCACCGGCGATGTAGATACCATGCATGTTGGTTTCAAAATTCTGGTTAACATGCGGAAGGTCCACCCCACGCTTTTCGGTGCCTATTTTCAGGGTGATGGCCTCCACCGGACAGGCATGGAAGCAAGCTCCGTGACCCACGCAGCGGGATGCATTGATGAGGGTAGCCCTTCCATTGCGGATGCCAATGATCTCCTTTTCAGGACAGGCGAGTACACAGGCTCCCGACTGGATGCATATGTCTTCATTGATCGAAGGGTAAAGCGACACCGGTTCGTGGATACCCAGCTCACGGGCTTCATCAATCTTCTGGCCTACCTCCAGTGACTCTTTTTTAAGTTTCCTGACATACCACCAAAGGATGCCGGCACACATCAGGGCGACGACGCTATAGATAATAAATTCAAGCATTCAGATGGTCTTTAAAAAATCCATTTATACCCAAAAGCTACCGTAACGACGACATGGATGATGACAATAATCAGCATGATAATGGCAAACGGCAGGTGGGCTATGTGCCAGTATCTGAAATACTTTTGCATGGCCACCAGACGGCTTATCTTCCTGGTGAGGGCCAGTTCGTCGCGAACAGACTGCATCAGCAGCGACCGATCTTCCTTATTGATATCCGCAGACTTCAGGCCTGATGCGATGGATGAAATGAGCCGCTGATCGCTCCATATTCTTGCCAAAACACCCTGGTTGGTTTCACTGGAAGATGCTTTTTCCAGTTTTTGTCTGAGTTCGGTGGCGTATGATGGAGGCATGGATGCCAGGATACTGTGTACACGGGAACCCGCATCATCCCTCAGCTCCGCAACTTCCTGAAGGCTTAGCTCGCGGCCCTGGATGGTCCTGGGTATCTGCAGGTATATAAATCTGCCCAACACTCCGCTGGCTACCACAGCTACCATACTCCAGAAAGCTATAGATACTATCCCTCCAAATTTAAATGCGGTATGAAAGAGGATAAGAACAGGGCCGAGTGTACAAAGGAAGATGTGAAATTCAAGCCAGTATTTTAGCACGCCGATGCGTGAAAATCTCCGGATCCGTTTTCTTGCCATGTATATGGTCACCCCTACAAAAATTAAAAAGGTACCTAAGATACCTAACCCGTGTCCAACCAATCCGTTGGGTTTGAGGTCCGAATGATCGGCATGGTAAAAACGTTCCTCCAGGCTGGTATTGTAATAGGAGGCACCGTAAAAACTTAAATATATCAATACACCGACTACTATTGCGGTAAGAAAAGACAGGTATGTTCTGTGTGCGGCTGGGGTCATCTCCAATGAAATGTCGGGTAAAATTGCAATTTTTTTCAGCACCGCCGTCAAGATATTGCAAAAAAAAGACTGAAACCCCGGACATTTGGATTTAGTCCAAATTAGGGAGCACTAAAACGTATAAAATTTACTCAGTAATAAGCTCCAGCCACTGATTGTAACCGTTGCCTGTAACAAGGGATCTGTATTTTGACAGTTTATCCTTGTTTTTTTGATTGGTTTCTGTCCTTTTGTAAAGTTCTTCAGACAGCCTCAGGGCATCTTCTCTGCATTTGGCATCCGGTGGTATCTGAAGTAATAGTCCTACTGCTCTGTTTATCAGCTGCTCTTTACCCGAATTGATCATAATCTTCGCTTCGTAGAGGGATTGATCACAGATTTGCCCGTTTATTTTATTTTTTAACTCAGAGGCGTAGGATGCCCATGTTTCCCGGCAATGATTGTAGGTATTTTCCGCACGTGACAGTTGCTGCATAGCCTGAGAAACACCTTCCTTTGCTTCGGTGGCTTTTATTGACTCTTGTATTTTTTTACAGTCTGCCTGCCCATACACAGAACTCACAGCGTTGCACAGCTGATTCCAAAATTTTGAGTCATCACCTATTTTAGTCATAATAATTCTGTCCATTTCGTACTCGCTGACAGCTGCCACATCAAAGTCCTTGCGAAGCAATGAATCCCTGCCAGTAATCTTGTCTTTGATTCTAACTGTTAGTGTAGTCTTGCCTGCCTTTTTTGTCTCAATACCTTCTATTTGTTTCACAGATCCTCTTTTAAGGGAAGGTTGAATGCTGATGGCACTGTATGGCTGTCCTGCCAGTCCCTTACAGTTTTCTGTCATGTAGGTTGTAAACTGGGTATACGCATCATACGAGATTTTCTGCCCGTCAAAAATGCTGTGTACCGGAATTTGTTGTGCCGACCCTGCTCTTCCAAGCAATATCATCATCAGAATAAAAAATAAATTTTTCGTTTTCATTTGGAACCTTTTACGGTAAATACAAGATTATTGCCTTGAATGGTCTGTTTTACGTCTATCGACTTGGCTTTCATAAACTTTCTGAAATCGGAAGCAAATTTTGATACCCTGTAGTTTTTGCCGTCTTCATCAAAAAGCGGAATTTTAACCAGATCAAATATTACCCTGTTGCTGGTAGTTCCCTGAAGGTGATACTGGTTTTTAAATGCATTTTTTTCCATGTAAGCTTCGATTATTTCTGACATCAGATCACCCGAATCATCGATTTCACTGTCCATGGTCAAATCAGATCCTTCGTCCACACCTACCCTTACGGTTATGGTCCTCCCGTTTTCCCTTATATCGGTAAATTTTTCCTGGATTGTATTGAGGAGGTTATCCAATTCCTTTTCAACGGCCTTTTCGATGAGTCTTTCATGGTTGTCTGTATAAACCTTGGGCGAATTGGCCGTTTTATTTGCCAGCGATTCACCCGAAAAGGCGTCATAGGCAGTCATGATAACATTGGCACTGTTGCCGGTGGATGAATAGTTGGCACTTGCCTCGACTTCTACATAAATATCCGCACCAGATGCCGCAATCACTGCATCTTTAGTTTCGTCCAGCTGACCTTCCTGCAAAGCTGCACTGTTGTTGTTTTGCTTGATTTTTGCCCTCAGGTCAATGGTATTGACCCCTCTTTTGTCAAATCCCTCTTTAACTTTGGTTATGGCTATACGCGTGAGTTCATTGTTTTCATAGACTGACCTCAGAGTTTGGTTTTCACGTGCAAAAGGTATGGCCATGATCGTAGGCTGGGCTGTTTTTGTATCTACTGCCTTATCCTGCCCAACTACCTGAAATGAAAGGATAAAACCAAAAAATATAATAAATCTTGTCATGCTGTTTACTATTTAAAATTTAAATTATAGTCCAAACTTACGGATTATTTTAGCACCTTCAAGGTGTTTTCTTAAAGCCTGCAGATCAAATTTTACAATCTGCCTCCTGGTTTTTGCCTTGCCTGCTTTGTAACTGTCATCCATGTATGACTGAATCAGAAATTTTCTGTAACCATCTCTTAAGATCAAATCATCCAAAGCGTTTCGTGCATTTGAATAGGCCTGCCCTTCATTTTCTATCATGGGGTTTTCCTGGTTTGACCCGGGTATGCCTCTGAAAAGCAGATTTTCCAGGGCATTTCTTTCGCAATAATATATACCTTCTGTGTCTCCTGACGCCGTTGCTGTTGAGGCCAGTGTGACGGTATTTTTATCTCCGCTGACATACTCGACAGCCCCTGTTCGTTCAAACGGAACTGACAATTTTGGCGAACAACCAATGGCCACCAATGTCACAAAAAAACAAATAATTAATTTCTTCATTGGGTTGTCATTTACTTTTTTCACTAATTTCTATTATAAATTTTTCTTTGTTATGATAAGCTTTGAAAAATTCTTTTTCACCGTCTTTGATATTGAGTTCCGACATGCATGGTGAGTATGACTTTCCTATTTTGCCTCTAGCCAGCTTCGTTTTTCTTAATACCTCCTCTCCGTCCACATCTTCTTTGGCGAATGTATAAACAATATATTCCATACCGCGGTCCAATCCGGCAGGATGGTAGATGGCAATTTTCTCTATCTTATCTTTTTTCTCCTCCAATACGGAGACAAGCTCCACTTTGTATACATCGGGCTTGTAGGCACTTAAGATTCTTTGCAATTCGCCCTGTGAAATTTCATCTATTAGAGTGGCTCCGAAGATTGATTTTTTTTCGAATGAATAAATATTTTTTGTGGTTTTTATTTCCGTAACATTCCAGTGCTTTTGAGAGGGTGACAAAAGCAATTCATATCCAAGCTGTCTGCCCTGTATATCTTCCAGCGAATAATCGATAAAATTTTCATTTTTGGCGAGTTTGGCAAAATAACTCAACTCAGGGGCATTTCGCTCTACCAGTGAAAACACCGGGGATTCGTAAAATATTTTTTCAATATTTTCCAGTCCAAAAACACCGTTCTTTTTAATTGCGACAGACACTCCAGGTGTACCGGCAGCCATATTGAGCCTGTTGATCTCAAGGTGGTTGTTTTCTTTGACCATCAGAAGGGGTGTACCGGCTACTAGTTCTTTGGCGAGGTCTTTATCTCCAAACAGCAGGGTGGAAGCCGTGCTCACAGAATCACCGATCACATCAATATACATTGTGGCCAGGTCATCGTAGTAATGGTAGTTACCCAGCATCTTTTTCATAATGACCTTGTAATTATCTTTGTATATAAGGTTATCGTTTTTGCCACCTCTGAACTCAATTTTTTTTACCTTCTTTTCTTTGAGCCCCGGCTGAGGCAGCACAGCGTATGTTTTCTGGGTCGGTTCAAGCACGTTTTGTGCAAAATATTTACTATTTGATTTCAGATTAAAATCATCTCTATACTCTCCGATGATCTTTTGTTTGTAACTTTCCACAAATGCGTCTTCTTTTTTAGCAAATTCTGAGGGCGATTTCTTGGCCATCTCTGAGGCATTTGTGCCAATAAATTTTTCAAACTCGGCAATGCTTATCTGAATATTTTTTTTGGTCGGAGGCTGTATTTCAATGATAGTATTGTACAGGACCCTTGATGTGGCAAAGTCTACGTGTTTTGCCAGATATCTTACCCGGCTTTCCAGCGGAATACTAATATCCGTAATTTTACCGGTGGAATCTCTTTTTATCTGGAGTTTTGGCCTGATCAGAAACTCGCCGTCAGATTTAAGAAAAATAACAGTTTCGCATGGTTTTTCCGGTACTCTGTTTTTTGGTGAGAAAGTAACTTTATGGTCGGCGACATTCCACTTGTACAATAAAATGTTGCCTGATTTTACTTTTATCAGGTCATTTTCAAGATGGTCGTGCAGACTCACCATGACTTCATCTTTATTCAGCTGGTCATCCACCAGGATGGATACTGAAAACTCCTTGTTGAACTAAACCCGCTATGCGGGTAGCAAATGGCTTGGTTGTTGTCATTACAAAGTTAATAAAAATTTTTAAATAATGTCAACAAAAAAAAGAGACCTCAATCCGATAG
>JAGVTV010000122.1 GCA_019136675.1 Bacteroidota bacterium | reverse complement strand
GTGGCTATGGCATCATTGCCCTTGTCTGTTGAAAGGGAGTTGAGGTAACCGTTGATGGTATTGAATTTAACGATTGACCGCACCAGGTCTTTGGGATTGCCGTTGTAGGATGTATCCAATGGCTCGACTTTGTCAGAAGATATGAAATTCCATATGTAATAATTCGAAGCATTGTCCTGGATCTCAAAATTAACCTTTGTAGTCGTCTTGTCCACTTGGTCGGTGATGATATTTACTACATTGGACCTTTTAGGGGCATTGCTTGAGGCTCTGATCTCATCGTATCCCGGTACCCTGACTACCAGTTCATAGGTTTTGTCGGGCTGCGGAGGATAGATTTCAGATGAATAGTTCCCATCCTTACTGTGACGAAGTATAATCTCCCGGCCATTGCTTTTCTCTATGATAGAGACCTGGGCCTTGGTGATGGGAAAAATGCCTGAATTTACAGATAAAATATCCCTGGAGAATGACAGATTTACGATCCATGGCTGACCTTCCTTAAATATAGAATTGACCACTACGGAAGGCCTGAACTCAGGTCTTTCCAACAAGTAATCCGTCTCACAAGCTGTAAGTGACATAACAATCAAAATCAGTACGAATAGCCTTAGCCGGATTAACATCTTAGCTCCTGTTTTCAATACAAAATTAGGTTATTATTTTAACTCAATGTATCTTTTATGTATTTAAAAACAAGTGACCTTAAAAAAAGATATATTATAACGACTCTTGTTTTTATTGTGAAATTATATTCTGAACCAATTAAAATTTAAAGCCTTGTTCAGAATTTATTAAAACTCCACTGAAAAGGTAAGAGAAGGGGTGAATGGGAGGATGGACACTTTGCGAAGATACCTGTTAAATGGATATATAGGATTTTCATAAATATATATGTAATATGCATTCAACCGATTGTAAACATTATAAATATTCAGATCAATCCGGCTGGTCATTTTGGTTCCCTTAATCAAGTATCCGGCATTGAGGCTCAGCTGGTGAAAATCAGGCAGCCTGTAATTGTTGCGTCCCGATGCCTTGAGCAGTCTTATGCCCAGGGCTGAGTCATATTCTTCAGTAGCCAGAGAAAATGCATTGCCGGTGGTGTACACAAAATTGATTCCTGCATGAAACTTCTTTCCGGGATGCCATGACAATCCTGAGTGAAAATTTATGGTTTTATCGTGACCTGCCGGAAATGCCTGGCCGCTGTTAAGGCCGCTAAATGTTCGTGTTGTCCTGGAAAGAGTGGCCGATATCCATCCCCGGATTGTCCCTTCGTGTTTATGCACGAGTAACTCCGCTCCCCTAGATTCGCCTTTGCCGGAAAGCACATTGCGTTCCCAGTCGCGGGAGGTATTAAACACCGGAACAATATTCTGGTCGCTGATAAGGAAGTAAAACAACTCAATCGGGGAGGTGTATTCCAGTGTGTTTTGGAAAGACTTTGTATAAACACCTGCGTAAGAATAAAGTGAACTGGTGAGGTTGAAGGTGTATCCTGCACTCAGTTGGTCTGCAGATTCCGGTCTGATCTTGTCGGTAGACGGAACCCACAGACTTGATGGCAATCCGAGGCCGGTATTAGACAGGAGGTGGATAAACTGGGACATCCTCGCATACGATGTTGTAAACATGTGCCTTTCCCAGGGTGTCCAGATAAATTTCAACCTGGGTTGCAATGAGGAATATGTCTTGTTTTCTGTATTGAAGACAGATAAGTGCAGTCCCGCGTAAAAAAACAGGCTGGTATTCAGTTTAAAGTTATCTTCGGCGTAGATCTGCCATTGTTCAGCTCTGATAAGTGAGTCCCTGTCTATGATGTTTTCAGCGTTTCCTTCCAGTATCACTGTGCTTTGCTTGACGGTGGGATTAAATTTTTGACCCAGCCACTGTATGCCTCCGCGAAAAACATGCCTGTCATCGAGGTAATATTCGGCTTCAGCTCTTGCATTGATATCTGTAATATTGGAACGGGTGATTACATCCAGTTCATCTGTTTTAGTGCTGTCCGGTGCGACTGTATCAAAGCGGTAACTCGACCTCGATCCATTGCTGTACCTCAGAATACCTGTCTGAATCTTGACAGCCAGTCTGTCATTTGCCAAAAGGTTCCACTTCAGGGTTGCCATTTCATTTTTCCAGTTTAGCCCGTTTCTGTCAAATACAGATAAAGTAAAATCCTCCTGCGGTATTACATTGGTCTTTGATAGATGAAATCGGTCCGATCCCCTGTATGCCGTAAAGCTCAGTGTACTTGACGGCGAAAAGTAATGTGTCAGCTTGCCGTAGACATCGGAGTATGCTACATTAATATCATCAAATCTTGTATATTTTCTCAGTAAGTTGTTGATATAAAAATTGAGCCAGGAGGTCCGGCCTGAAAGCATATAAGTTGTTTTGTTTTTTATCAGGGGCCCTTCCAGGTGTACCTTAGCACCGGCGATGCCAGCCGAAAAAAGTGAGTATGATTTGTTTTTGTTTCCCTCCTTTAGATGGATGTCCAGAACTCCGGACAGTCTTCCTCCGTACCGTGCCGGAAATCCGTTTTTCACAAAGCTGGCCTCCCGGATGTTTTCTTCCATAAATATGGAGGATAAACCTGCCACATGACTGGTTTCATAGAGTGCTATGCCGTCCATCAGCACCAGATTCTGGTCAGGGGTCCCTCCTCTGACATACAGGCCGCTGAGACCTTCACCGCCAGCCTGTACTCCCGGAATGATACGGGTATTCTGGATAATGTCCCTGTCACCGGTCACTGAAAGATAGGCCGCAGATTTGAATACATCCAGGATATTTCCGCCATCTTTTAGCTGGATCCGCTCTGTGGGATTGTCTATAATTATGGTATCAATCAGATTGTCAGACACAAGCGGAAATTCAATGATTGCGGCGGGTGTGCCATCGAAACTCAATTGCCGGGGTTTATAAGAGATATACTTGGCTGCCAGGATATATTGACCTTTTGGAATCTTCATAATGAAGTAGCCGGACTCATTGGTAAGAACAGATATGCCGGAATTTTTTTCGTTGACCAGGGCACCGTAGAGCGGTTCACCTGTATTTTGGTCATACACTCTGCCAGATAATGTTACTTCTCTGTTGCGAAGGCCGTTGTTTTTAAGCAGCAACTTACCGGCGGCCAGAGGTATATACTCCAATTCGTACTCCTCAAACAAGAGGTCCAGTAACTCCCGCAGCGAACAGGTTTTTGAAGGTAATAATGTTGAAGATTCTACGTCAAGCTGGCTGGCATTGTACGAAAAAGTGACGTTGCAATGGGCAGCAGCCTGTTCCAGCCACTCTCTTCGGGTTGTTTTCTCCTTATTTGACCGGGGAGTTATCTGGCAAGCAAATGGGTCTTTTTGTGCCTGCACTACGGGTGCAGAAACGATAATCAGAAATATCAGGCCCACTCTTAGCCATAAGGACATGGGTCAGCATTTGAAGGATCTTACAATAATAGTCCTGTTTTTTATTTCGTATTCGAGGCCGGTTAGCATCTTTATCTCTTTAAGGACATCTTCCAGGTTTTCATCGTTAAAGCTGGTGTTAATCCTGCACTTATCTGGCGTGGTCTGTGCCGGTATCTCAAGTCTGAGGTCATAATAAGCGGCAATCTGCTGCATGGTTGATACAAGACTTTCGTTTTCAAATTTGAGGATCCTGTTTATCCACCCTTCAGGCTTGTGCTGAGATTTGCGGAGATTAAGGACTCCCTCATTTACTTCGGCAACGTCACCCGGATTCAAAATGATATTATCACTCTGGTAAGTGTATTTTACCCTACCTTCAGTCACATAAACCTCCGTCCTCTCCTGTGATGTGGTAATATTGAATTCCGTACCAAGGACAGTTACATATCCATGGTCAAGTTTAACTAAAAAAGGCCTGTTTTTGTCAGGAGCCACATCAAAGTAAGCCCTTCCTTTGAGGGTTACATTTCTGGTGCCGTTTTCAGCCAGGGTACTTCCCTTGTCAAGGGTGATGACGGTTCCGTCATGGAGGGAGACCTTCCTGATTTCAGAGGCCTGGAAAGTTGTTGCCTGATGTGTGGTTTCAGTGGATAAAAACAGGTATCTGTAGGCAAATAATCCTAAAAACAAAACGGCTGCAGCGGCTACTGCATACCTGAGATAGCTTACCGACGCGGGTTTCGTTTCGGGAGCCATTCTCTTTTCAAATTTCTTCCACGCTTCCTCAGGATTTGTTTTCTTGTATCCGGCAAGCTGGTCGGAAGTTTTATTCAGAGACACTATCTGCCTGAGAGCCTTAAGGTTTTCTTCACTTTCGTTTTTCCATTGGTTCAACGTTTCATTTTCCTCATTTTCGGTTTTGTTCAGAATAAACCTGGATAATAATCTGTTGATGTTCATTGTTTTTTACTGATCCTGATTTTTAAATTTATTGGCAAGAATTCCACGCAACAACCTCAGGGCTTTTCCCATCTGATTTTCGACGGTTTTGACCGAGACGTTCATCTCCTTCGCAATTTGAGCGTAAGGTAAACCATTTATTTTTGCCAAAGTAAATACCTGTGCACATTTTGGGGGCAATTGTCGTATAGATACATAAATTTGGTCGAGTAAGAGTAATTTTTCGATCTCACCCTCCTCCATCAGCTCTTCACCTTCCGGAGTGTTCAAGCCTGAGAATTCGCCGGTGAGCCGGACAATGCGGGCTTCATTTCTGAGCATTTCCAGTGACCTGTTTTTAACCATGGTATAGACATATGCCCGCACATTGCCATTGGAATCCAGCCTTTCCCGTTCGTTCCAGGCTTTTTCAAATACATCCATCACCACATCTTCTGCCTTTTCCATATCATGGATAATCCTGAAAGCCATATTGCACAGGGCTGAATAATTCTCCAAAAATAATACCTTAAACTGCGGTCTATCCAATGTTTGTTTTTCCTTTATGGGCCATGCAAAAGTAATGAAATGATTTGATCTTTTTAAGATTTTTGGCTCGAAGGACCATATTGATAAGTCACGGGCGGCTGTTTTTTCTAATCCTGAATGACTTTTTTACACCTGAATGAATTTGCTTTAGTATTTTTGAATCCAAATCCATCCACAGATGAAAAGACGCAGGTTTGTACAAAACACAGCCCTCTTTGCAGCGGCAAATCTGGCCACCCAGGGATTCAGCATAGGGAGTAATATGTTTTCGGTCAGCAAGGTAAGGCTTGGTTTTATAGGGGTAGGGGCCAGGGGGCTGGGAACTATGGAGCTTGCCATGATGAGGCAGGACATCGAGGTGGTGGCCATATGTGATATAGATCATGTTACGCTGGGCAGAGCCCTGGATATGATAACCAAGGCGGGAAGGAAAAAGCCCGCAGTTTACTCAGATGGTGAATATGACTTCAAGCGTCTTTTGCTGGACAAAAATGTGGATGCCGT
>JAGVTV010000045.1 GCA_019136675.1 Bacteroidota bacterium | reverse complement strand
CTGGGGATATTGGCTTTGGCAAAATAATATTCAGCATTGGCCGGAAACAGCGGCAGTACCTTTGAAAGGTCCTTGTCATTGACAAATCCCAGCACCATGTGCATCTTTGACTTGCTCATATTAGCCAGCATACCTGTCACAATACGGAGGCCGCCTTCATTATGTGCACTGTCAGCTATAGTCAGGGGTTGCCTGTCAAGGATCTGCCACCTTCCGATATACCCGGTCTTTTCCTTAAAAGCAGAGATAAAAGCAGTGACCTTTGAAAAATCCAGTGGCACATAAGCCCTGAGTATTTCAAGAGCCCAAAAGGCAGTTACAATATTTTTTACTTGAAAAGGACCAAAAAGGCTGGTGTCAAACTGAAGCCAATCTCTGCCACTTTTTTTCAAAAGACAACGCATCGTATCCAACCTTTCGGTTACTATTGGGGTCACTTCATCCGATGCAAAAGTTATCTGGCTTCCTGATTCCGTTGCCTTGGTTATAAACAGGGCATCAAGTTCATCCTGGCGTTCGCCGATGACAACAGGCACTTTTGGTTTAATAATTCCCGCTTTTTCCAGGGCAATTTGCCCGAGTGTGTCACCAAGCAGGTTCTGATGGTCATAGCTTATATTGGTAATCACAGACAAAAGGGGTGTGATGATATTGGTGGAATCCAGCCTGCCTCCAAGTCCGGTTTCTATGACTGCATAATCTACCTTTTTATGTGCAAAGTATGAAAAAGCCATGACGACGGTCATTTCAAAAAAAGAGGGACGTATCTCTTCTATGGCTTGCCTGTACTCGTTAAGGAATCTGATGATATATTGCCGTGATATGTACTTTCCGTTGATCTTTATCCTTTCCCTGAAGTCCTTGTAGTGCGGGGAGGTGTAAACTCCGACCTGATATCCCTGTGACTGCAAACCCGCAGCAATCAGGTGCGTGGTTGTCCCTTTGCCGTTGGTACCTGCTATATGGATACATTTCAGACTCTTGTGGGGGTCTCCTGCCTTTTGGCTCAGCAGCAGTGTATTGGTCAGGTCTTTTTTATAAGCTGCCTGACCAACCCGCTGATACATTGGCAGATGGTCGTACATAAAGCTCAGGACTTCATCATATATCTTGATCTCCTTCATGGCTTATTTGCCAAATGTAACCCCGGGTTACTCAGACTCAAGGGATTCGCTGGTCAGGACAACACTGTGTCAACTTCCTGGTATTGAAGGCCGAATGCATCTGCAACACCTTTATACACCACTTTGCCGTTAACTATGTTTAACCCTAACCTGAGCTCGTTATTGTCTGTGCACGCTTTTTTCCAGCCCTTGTCAGCCAATTGCAAAGCATATGGCAGGGTAGCATTGGTCAAAGCTATGGTAGAGGTATAAGGTACCGCTCCGGGCATATTGGCCACGCAGTAGTGCACCACGTCATCTATTATATAGGTAGGGTTGTCATGGGTGGTGGGCTTGCACGTCTCGATGCATCCCCCCTGGTCTACCGCAACATCCACGATGACAGTGCCGGGCCTCATTTGCTTGAGCATCTCGCGTGTGATCAGGTTTGGGGCTTTGGCTCCGGGTATCAGGACCGCACCCACGATGAGGTCATGGTTTTGAATGAGCCTTCTTATCGTGAATTCATTAGAATACATGGTAATAACATTGGCAGGCATGACATCAGAGAGGTATCTCAGCCTTTTCAGAGAAACATCCAGGATTGTTACAATGGCTCCCAGTCCGGCGGCCATTTTAGCAGCCTGAGTGCCTACTATTCCACCTCCCAGAATCAGCACCTTGGCCGGTGGCACACCAGGGACACCGCCCAGGAGGACTCCACGTCCGTGCTGGGGTTTTTCAAGGTATTTTGCACCTTGCTGTATAGCCATACGACCTGCTACTTCTGACATGGGCACCAATAATGGAAGTGACCTGTCAGCAGCCTCAACTGTTTCGTAGGCCAGACAAATGGCGTTACTTTCTATCATGGCCATTGTCAGTGGCTCATAGGAGGCAAAATGGAAGTAGGTAAACAGAAGTTGGTTTGGCTTAATGAGCTTATATTCTTTTTCTATCGGCTCCTTGACTTTGATGATCATTTCGGCAATTGCGTATACATCCTCGATGGTTGGAAGCATGTGGGCACCCGCATGGATGTACTCATCGTCAGGAAATCCTGAACCTTCTCCTGCGGAAGACTGTACGTACACCTTGTGTCCCCGGCTTACAAATTCCATAACTCCGGCTGGAGTTAGTGCTACCCTGTTTTCGTTGGTCTTGATCTCTTTTGGTACTCCGATAATCATGTTACTGCTAAATTTGGTTGGTGGTTAGAAAATTGCTGCGAAATTAACAAGTTGTCTCAAGATTATGGCCATTTAGATTTAAAAAATGGGATAAATAAACATGAATGGGACATAATAAAACAAAAAACGCCGGACTTTGGGGTCACGGCGTTTTGATATTGGTCAAAGTATCTTTACAGTTGGGGAATCCTGAGAACCTGGCCGGGATAGATGAGGTCAGGTGAAGTAAGCATTGGTTTGTTGGCTTCAAAGATTACAGGATATTTCATCATGTCGCCATAGACTTCCTTGGCAATCTTTGAAAGAGAATCGCCTTTCTTAACTTCGTAAAATGTTGCTTCAGGCTCCGGATTGATGACAGAAAGCCTGTCGTCAACTGTGGCAATACCTTCAGTATTGCCAACTAGCAATACGATCTTTTCCTTATCGGAAGTTGTATTTACCTGGCCGTAGATAGTGGCCTTATCGTCCTCTACCTCGATGGTCAGATTTTCGACATTGATGCCATGCGACAAGACCTGAGAAGAAAGAAGTGCTGCTTTACTCTTGTCAGCTGCTTCTTTTAGTGCATCCATAGAAGCATTTGGCGCCGGTGCTGCGTTTGCTGCGTCATTTTCCGCGGCTTTGTTACCTAAAAGTTTTGCTCCGGCTGATTTAAGAAAAGAAAATAATCCCATTTTAAATAATGTTAATTGTCCTAACCAATATTGGTTTCGCTAATTAAATTGATAATAATCTTAAAAAGTTTCGGTATTTGACATTTTTTTTTGTTTGCGGCATTATTATTAGTGCTTTCAGAATATAATTTGGACATTTTGAAGATTTCTGAGGCATTCTGAAATGTCAGGATTTAGAAAAAATAGGCTGTACTGATTTTTTATTAGAATTTCCTAGTTGTATAATCTGTTGTTTTTCAAAATAGTGTAAAATTTTTCATTTTTTTGAAGATATGTTTTAGCCATTTTCCAATAAATTTATCAAAAGTCTTATATTTGCGACGTTTTTTGAAAATATTATCATCACATAATACAATGCAAGGTAAAGGTTTAGTAAAATTATTTTTGGTATTGATCATCCTGGTTTGCCTGTGGAATTTTTCTTATTTCATACCCACTAACAAAGTGGAGAGGCAGGCAGATGAATACGCCATGAAACTGACCGGTAAAACGGCTGAAAACAGTTCAAGTCCTGACTTTAAGTTGGCCAGGGCAAAATATCTTGACTCAGTTTCAGGGATTGAGATATTTAACATTCCGATGGTTAAATCTTATACTTACAGTGAGCTAAAGAAGGACCAACTCAATCTTGGGCTAGACCTGAAAGGGGGGATGAGTACCGTACTGCAAGTGGATCTTGCGGACTTCGTTAAGTCACTGGCTGGAAGGAATGCAAACAATGCTGATTTTCAGAAGGCGATTGATAACGCAAATGCTTCAATGAAAACTTCGCAATCGGATTTTATCACACTCTTCGCGGAGGAGTACAGGAAGATTGCAGGTCAGGACAAACTGGCAAGACTTTTTTCAAGAAGTGAAACTTTGGGGGAACTTAGTCCTACCACCGATGACGGAGCTGTGACCAGACTAATCCGAAACAAAGCCAACGAAACCGTACAGCTGACTTTTGAAAGGTTGAAGCAACGTATAGACAAACTTGGAGTCGTGCAGCCCAATGTTTCTCTGGATCCAAACAGGGATTTGATCCTTGTGGAGATGCCGGGTGTTGACAACCCTCAGAGGGCTCGGCAGTTTCTGCAAGCCAGTGCAAAACTTGAATTCTGGGACACTTACCGGTTTAATGACCCGGGCATACAGCAGGCTTTACAGGCTGCAGATCTGGCATCCGGTGTAACTACGGTATCCAATGACTCGCTCGGTACCAAAACTACAGTAATGAGGGATTCAATTGTATTTGACGCTTTGGGCAACGCCATTGACACCGTACAGGTAGCCACAACTTCTGCTGCTGCAGGTCCTGAGTCAAAAGGTGCTCTGAGCAGTGCTCTTACATTTAACAGTGGTACACTTTCTCCCAGTGTCATGGGTATTGCAGACAGAAGTAAAAAGTCATTTATCAGTGCCATTCTCGAAAGAGAGGATATAAAGGCTTTGTTTCCCAAGAATTCCAAATTCATGTGGTCATACAAGCCTACGGATGACAGTGATGGCAAGCTTTCCAGCAATTACGAACTTTATCTGATCAAGACACAGACAGGAGCTGAGGCTGCCCCACTTGACGGTGACGTCGTGACAAGTGCCATACAAACTCTTAATCCTGTCAATGGCCAGGTAGAGGTAAACCTAAGGATGAATGCCACTGGAGCCAAGAAATGGGCCGATATGACCACCAAGGCAGCGAATGACGGAAACAGGGAAATAGCAATCGCTCTCGACGGTGAGGTGGTTTCCGCACCACGGGTTAATGACCCGATTACACAGGGATCATCATCCATTTCCGGTAATTTCTCCGTAGAGGAGGCGGTTGACTTTGCAAGTATTCTCGAAGTTGGTAAACTGCCCGCCAGAACCAAAATCATCCAGGAGTCAAATGTTGGGCCTTCTTTGGGTAAGGAAAACATTAAGAAAAGTATCAACTCGCTCCTTCTCGGATTTTTCCTTGTAATTGTGACCATGATAGCCTACTATGCGGGTGCCGGTATTATCTCAATCATTTCATTGCTGTTAAACGTATTTCTGATATTCGGTACCTTGTCCAGTTACGGAACAGTTCTCACCCTTTCCGGGATAGCAGGTATTGTACTGACCATCGGTATGGCTGTTGATGCCAACGTCATCATATACGAAAGGATTAAAGAAGAGCTCGAGGCAGGCAAGCCATTGAAGGTGGCAATTTCCGATGGATATTACCATTCCTATTCTGCCATTATTGATGCCAACGTTACCACGATTTTGACTGCACTTATCCTGGCATTCTTCGGGCTCGGTCCGGTGAAGGGGTTTGCAGTGGTATTGATAATTGGTGTGATAAGCTCCCTCTTTACAGCTATTTTTGTTTCAAGGCTACTTATTGATTGGTGGGTAGGCCGGGGAAATGACCTTAATTTCTGGACAGGATTTTCCAAAGGGGCATTTAAGCACATTAATATTGACTGGATTAAAAAGAGAAAGATTGCCTACATATGTTCAGGTACGGTAATTCTGCTTGGAATTATATCTATGTTTGTAAGAGGTTTTGACCTCGGAGTGGATTACAAAGGGGGATATTCATATAATATACAGTTTACAGATCAGGATAAAGTCACAGCGGACCAGCTTCGTGCCGGCCTGGAAAAAACCTTTGGAGGTGCCCCTGTAGTAAAGCAGGTAGATGCGAACAATACCTTTAATGTGACCACCTCTTACATGATCTCTGAGACAGGAGATGATGTACCAGGCAAAGTTATGGCTAAACTTTATGAAGGTGTTTCCGGCATGACAGGGTCAAAGGTTTCCCTTGAGGATTTTTCTAATAATGAATCCGGAGATGACAAGATCCACGTGGTTTCTTCTGCTCAGGTAGGGCCGACCATTGCGGATGACTTAAAGAGAAGTTCTATCTATGCGGGACTTTTTGCCCTTCTGGCGATATTCCTTTACATACTGCTCAGATTTAACAAATGGCAATACAGTGCCGGTGGTATCATAGCCTTGGCCCACGATGCCTTGGTAGTGTTGTCCGTATTCTCTCTTGGTTACTCCATTAACGATACTGTAATCGTATTTGACAGAATCAGGGAGTACTTTGGTTTGCATGTGGAAAAGACCAACAACGAGATCATCAACGATGCCATCAACTCAACACTCTCCAGGACATTGATGACATCATTCACCACTGTTATTGTGGTTCTGATTCTGTTTCTCTTTGGAGGTTCATCTATCAAAGGATTTTCTTTTGCACTCCTGGTAGGTATTATATTGGGTACCTATTCCTCGATATTTATCGCGGCTCCGATACTACACGACCTTGCGAGGGATTTAAGGATCACAAAGAGGGTCAGACATGCGGCTGCATCATCAGCTGTAAAAAAGGAAAGCAAGTCCTTTGCCAGAAGCAGTAAATAAGAATTTCATATAAAGAACTTTAGTAAGGGTATGAAACGGTGTTTCATACCCTTACTTTTTTATATAAAAGGTGCCCGGTTTCAACAATATGACAGGAATTGTTTTTATTATTGTGTACTTTCAATGTAAAATGGATTCATGAATTTTAAGCGTGCGTTCTGGTTACTTCTGGCATTTGCATCAGCCTGCACTTTTTCACAAAAGATAAAAGACGGAGAGACTGCCTTCAACAGGATGCAGTATGCGGTGGCGACCAGGATGTTGGAAGAGGAATACAATGCTTCTCGAAACGAACAGGCAAAAGCCAGAAAGGCATACCTGCTTGGAAAATCATACACCCGATTGCAGGAATACAGGTTAGCTGCTGAGTGGTATGAGAAGGCTGCAAAGGCGGATTATGGCCCGGAGGCCTGGGGTAATCTGGGTGAAATATACATGATGGCGGAGGAGTATGACAAAGCAGCGACTACCTATGAGATGATACGCCAGAAAGCAGGAAGCAGCCAGGATATTGACAGAAAAATCCTGATTTGCAGGCAGGCTAAAGCCAATAAGTCAAAACCCCTGGAGTGGTTTGTGGAACGAATGCCTGAAAATTCCGAAGTTTCAGATTATTCACCTGTATTGTACGAAAAAGACTATATTGTCTTTAGCAGCGAACGTATAAATTCTACCGGCAAGGATGTTTACAACTGGACAGGTGAAAAGTATTCTGATATCTACATCATGCTGAAAGGCGGTTCGGAAGCCCGAAAATTTGATTCAAATATCAATACTGATGAAAATGAAGGCAGCGTATGTTTTACCAGTGACATGAACAGAATCTATTTTACCAGGTGTACCGGCAACGGAATAGGGGATGACCACTGCAAAATATACTATTCTGACAGAATAAATGAGGTATGGAGTGAGCCGGTATTGCTGCCTTTTATCAGGGATAAAATTAATTACGGACAGCCAGCCCTTATAGAAAAGGACAGCGTCCTTATATTTTCGGCAGATATAGTACAGCCGGGAGGAACAAAAGATCTCTATTATAGCGAACTGTATGCAGACGGTAACTGGTCTGAGCCTGATTTGCTACCTTCAACCATTAATTCCCCTGGAAACGAAATGTTTCCCACTGCTGATGCTGATACATTGTACTTTTCATCTGACTACCTGCCTGGATTTGGTGGGCTGGATATATTTCGTACCTACCTGCGAAAAGACAGGAGCTGGACACCGGCGGAAAATCTCGGCTATGGCATTAATTCCGGTGGCGATGACTTTTCGTTTATGCCCGATCGGGAAAGTAGGGCAAGAGAAGGTGTTTTACTTCAGGGATATTTTAGCTCATCGCGGCAGGGAAGTGCCAAGGATGATATATACCGATTTTTAAAAATCATGATAAAAGAGGTGTCGCCGGTTGATACCGTGCCTCTGGCCCCAACAGTTAAACAGCTGTATGTAACGGTAAAAACCAAAACTCCAGTGTATAACACACCCGATGACCCTAACAGCGGTGTGGCCGGATACTCTCCTCTGCCCAAAACTCTGATCAAGATCACTGAATCAGGAGGAAAAAAAATAGCAGAGGAAAAATCCGATGCAAATGGCTTTTACCTTTCGGAAATTCCGGTGAATACAAACCTGATTGTTTTGGGGGCGTATCCGGGATATCTCAATGCTTCCAGGGAAATAAAGGCAGGGGATGCTGTGTTTAAACCTGGGGAAAATTCTGTGACCATCAACGTCGAACTTGTCCTTGATAAGATTTATCTTGAAAAGGAAGTCAATCTCGAAAATATTTACTACGATTACGACAAGTGGGACATCAGGCCGGATGCAAGACCTACTCTGGATAAACTGGCCAGAATCTTGAAGGACAATCCACAGATTAACATTCAGCTTTCAAGCCATACGGACTGCCGTGGAAGCGACGACTATAATATCGAACTTTCGCAGAAACGTGCTCAGTCTGTAGTAAATTATCTATCACAGAGCGGGATCGATGGCATGCGACTGGTGGCTGTAGGGTATGGTGAATCTTTTCTTATAGATACTTGTGCCTGTGAAACATGCTCTGAGGACCAGCATCTTAAAAACAGACGGACAACATTTAAAATCCTGAAAAAATAACGCCGGATAAAAGAAGTGTGCTAAGACTGCTTCTTCGTTCCGTAATGCCTTGGTTTTTTTACGTGCAGGGCGGCCATAGGGTCGGGCAGGGTATGGTGCAGGCCACCGGCAAGTCTATCATTAAAAGTAGTGGGAATATTTCCTGTTTCAGTCCTGTGTTCCCAGGTCTCATTGACTAAGCCGTCGTCCCTGCGTTCCATAGTGATGCAATGCTCCACCGGACATACCAGCGAACACAAATTGCAGCCCACACAATTTTCCTCAATGATATACGGCTTGCGGTCTGTTCCGCCGGTCAAACCTATGGCCTGGTGTGCTCCATCTTCACATGCCGTGTAACACAGCTGACAGCCTATACACTTAGAAGCATCTATGGACGCAACCACCTTGTATTTCAGATTAAGATCTTCCCAAAGGACGACTTTAGGAAGAGCTTTTCCTGCAAAATCGTTAATCGTCGCAAAGCCTTTGTCTTCCATATATGACTCAAGCCCAGCTACCATTTCTCTGATTATGCCAAAACCATAATGCATGACAGCTGTGCATACCTGCACTGTGGTAGCCCCAAGCAGAATAAACTCTACCGCATCACGCCAGTTTTCGACACCGCCAATACCTGAAATCGGGATTTTGACGCCCGGGTGCTGGGCACAGTTTTTCAGCATATTGAGAGCTATTGGCTTGACAGCCGGACCACAATAGCCTCCGTTTGTACTTTTGCCATCTACTTTGGGGTAGGGGGTAAAATCATCAATGTCGACTCCCACAATGCTTTGGATGGTATTTATCAGTGATATGGCATCAGAGCCCGCCTCTGCGGCTGCAAGGGCGGGTTGGGTGATATCCGTGATATTTGGGGTAAGTTTTGTGATTACAGGTATTTTAGCCACTTCCATTACCCACCCGACTATAGTTTTAAGTACTTCCGGCTCCTGGCCTACGGCACTACCCATTCCGCGTTCACACATACCGTGAGGGCATCCAAAATTTAGTTCTATGCCATCCGCTCCTGCATTGGTGACATCCTGCACAATCTGGTGCCACTCTTTCTTGGATTGCACCATCAGAGAGGCGATCACGGCATGGTCTGGAAACCGCTTTTTGACTTCCGTTATCTCTTTGAGATTGTCTTTCAGGGGGCGGTCACTGATCAGTTCGATATTGTTAAATCCCATCATCCTGGAGTTCCGGTAATTGACTGATCCGTACCTGGATGATACATTGACGATAGGCACACCTAGGGTTTTCCATACAGCACCTCCCCAGCCGGCATCAAATGCCTTCATAATCTGATATCCTGAATTGGTCGGAGGAGCTGAGGCCAGCCAAAACGGATTGGGCGATTTGATGCCTGCAAAGTTGACATGTAAACTGGGCATGATGTGTTTTCTTTAGTAAATTTAAATATTTTTTAGAATGGCTTTTGCCGCTTTTTTTCCTTCAGCAACGGCATTGACCACTTCCTGGCCACCAGATACGGCATCACCTGCTGCAAAATATTTGTGATGTGAGGTTCTGTATTCACCATCTACCAGAATATTACCGGACTTAGACCTGCCGATGCCTATCATATCCAGCAGGTCTTCCTGCCTGGATTGTCCGGTTGCTTTGATTACCCAATCGCATGGCTCAGTAAATTCCGTGCCATCAATCACTGTTACCTTGCCATCCTCCACTTTCGTCCTGACAAACCTGACTGCAGAAACACTGGTACTGCCAATGATCTCAACAGGCATCACGTTAAAGAGAGACCTTATGCCCGCTGCTTTTGCAAGTTCATATTCAAAAGCATAGGCCCCCATTTCTTCATGGGACCGTCTGTAGGCAATGACGACATCGGCAGCACCCATTCTGCAGGACTCGCTTGCAGCATCCATGGCAGTATTTCCACCACCCAGTACAATAACCTTCCCACCAATTTGGGTTTGGTGTTTTTGCATCCTTAGATCTTCAATAAACTCAACTGCTCCGGTCACCTGGTCAAGTTCCTCTCCCGGAATACCAAGCTCAGAACTTCTCCAAAGTCCTATTCCTAGAAAGATGGCATCATAGGCATTTTGCAGTTCTTCTATCTCTGATCTGGTGTTGATAAATTTGTTGTAATGGATTTTAAATCCATACTGGGCTTCAAGATACTCCATTTCACTAAGGACTTCCTCGTTAGTGATCTTATAGGGAGCCACACCGTACACGGTAAGGCCTGAAGGTTTTTCCCTGGCTTCAAAAATATCGACACTAACACCATGAAGGCTCAACTCTGCACCGCAGGATATGCCTGCTGGTCCCGCACCTATGATAGCTACTTTTTTACCGATAGGTGCTTTAAAGTTGAAATGTTTTTTACCGGAGTCAATCGATTTTTTTGTGGCATAGGATTGAAGTCTGCCTATCTCAATAGGTTTGACATCAGAATGATTGTAAACACAGGCACCCTCACAGAGGACCTCCGTAGGGCATACTTTACCGCAGGCATAGCCAAAGATATTGGAATCATAAATCGTTTTCGCTGCTCCCTGCTCGTTTTTACTGTTAATCTGCCTGATGAATAAAGGGATATCTATCCCCGTAGGGCAGGCAGTGATGCATGGAGCGTCATAACAATAAAGACACCGGGAACTTTCGTAATAGGCTTCCGTGTCGCTCATCAGCGGCTTAATCTGGGCAAAGTTGAGGTTAAATTCCTCATTGCTCAT
Source organism: Bacteroidota bacterium (assembly GCA_019136675.1). Lineage (GTDB taxonomy): Bacteria > Bacteroidota > Bacteroidia > Chitinophagales > Saprospiraceae > OLB9. The sequence goes on along the minus strand of JAGVTV010000045.1, from coordinate 21,492 downwards.
TGGCTTTTTATATTGCGGCATGCCTTATATAACTTTGTTTAAAAAAATTACAATTCTACCATTTTGTTGTAGGTCTCAGGTCTTCTGTCGCGGTAAAACTGCCAGATGGACCTCACCTCATCGATCATTTCCAGGTCAAACTCGGCCACTAAAAGTTCATCATTGTCTTCCGACGCCTGGGCAAAGATCTGGCCCCTTGGATCTACAAAATAGGAGGTTCCGTAAAATTTGCCCACATTCCATGGTTTTTCGTGCCCGACCCTGTTTATACATCCCATGAAATATCCGTTGGCAGCCGCGTGGGCTGGTTGTTCGAGTTTCCAAAGGTACTGTGACAATCCTGCCACCGTAGCTGACGGATTGTACACAATCTCTGCACCGTTAAGGCCGAGTATTCTGGCCCCTTCGGGGAAATGCCGGTCATAACAGATGTAAACACCTATTTTTGCATACCGGGTCTCAAAGACCGGATATCCGAGGTTGCCAGGTTTGAAGAAAAATTTTTCCCAAAATCCCGAAGTGTGAGGTATGTGGTTTTTTCGGTATTTTCCCAGATAAGTGCCGTCTGCGTCAATGACTGCGGCAGTATTGTACAGTACGCCGGCCTGCTCTTTTTCGTAGATAGGAACAATAATTACCATGCTGTATTTCCGGGCATATTCCTGCATTCTCTCGACAGTAGGGCCCGGTACCGGCTCGGCACTTTCGTACCATTTCCTGTCCTGGCCGGGGCAAAAGTACGGCGTATTAAAAATTTCCTGAAGACACAGAATCTGTACTCCACGCCGACCTGCTTCTTCGATATAGGGTATGTGTTTCTGGACCATAGCCTCCACGATCTCGTTGATCGTGCCTTCTCCTTCAGTTTTAGGAAGGGACATCTGTATTAGGCCGGACCTGATTATTCTTGCCATTATTATTTGATTTTAAAGTGTCAGTTAATGGGGGATACCTTATTTCTTTTGATGTACTGCCCGTATCCCTTATGGATTTGTACATTGCCATCATCTACGGCTACTTTTCCTCTCAGTAAGACGGTTTGGCATTTTCCTTTTAATTTCCATCCTTCATAAGCCGAATAATCCACTCTCATATGGTGTGTTGCAGCGGAGATGGTATGCTCTCTGTCGGGGTCAAAAATCACTATGTCGGCATCAGATCCCACGGAAATACATCCCTTACGGGGAAACATGCCAAAGATCCTTGCAGGATTGGCAGAGGTTACTTCCACAAACTTATTCAGGGAAATCCTTCCTTTATTTACCCCCTCCGAAAACAGGAGTTCCATTCTGTTTTCTATGGCAGGGTGACCATTTGGTATTTTTGAAAAATCCTTTTCTCCCATTTTCTTTTGTTCCCACATAAACGGGCAATGATCTGTAGCAACAACCTGAACACATCCCTGATTGATTCCAGCCCACAGCGACTCCTGATCTTTTTTTTGTCTGAGGGGAGGACTCATGACCCATTTGGCCCCTTCAAAATCCTTTTCGTACAGAGACGCGTCAAGGATAAGGTACTGGATGCAAGTCTCGGCGTACACCTTTTGGTTGCGACTTTGTACCCGCCGCACGTGGTTAAGGGCTCCTTCACATGTCATATGTACGACATACGAAGTCACTCCTGTATAATATGCCAGGTCGGCAAACCTGTTTGTGGCTTCCGATTCGGTAATTTCAGGCTGAGACAGGTAATGGTAAAGTGGAGACAATTTGCCCTCGGATTTGTGCTTGCCGATAAGGTAATCGATCATGTCGCCATTGGTAGCGTGTACTGTGACCATTCCCCCGCATTTCTTTACTTCTTCCATAAGTGGAACCATCTGCTTGTCATCTATCATCAGGGCCCCCTTATAAGCCATGAAAGTTTTAAACGAAGTAATGCCCTCGTCTTCCACCATCTTACGAATTTCCTTTTTAGTTTCAGAATTATAATCAGTCACTGCCATGTGAAAGCTGTAATCTCCGTAACAATTGCCGTCAGACCTTGATCTCCAGGCATTAAGGGCGTCGTACAGAGACTTGCCTTGTGTCTGAAGTACGAAGTCTATCACTGTGGTGGTACCTCCGTGCAGGGCTGCCAGAGTGCCTGTCTCATAATTGTCACTGCTGAAAGTACCCATAAAGGGCATGTCCAGATGTACATGCGGGTCAATACCGCCTGGGATGACCAATTTGCCCCTGGCATCCAGCACAGTATCTGCAGGGTAATCCAGGGCTTTGCCTATGGCTGCTATGGTTTCACCTTCAATGTACACATCTGCTTCATAGTCAGCATCTGCAGTGACAATCCTGCCATTTTTAATAAGTATTGACATAAGGTGTTAGGTTATTTAGTTAAGGTTTTTACTTTTTGAATAGTTCATACCGATCCAATAAACAACAAAGGCTATCCCAAAACCCACAAACCAGGCATAGTGGTATAAATTGTTGATCCATTGAGGCAAGGTTGCAGGTGATAATATTCCCGTTTGGATGAGAAAACCGGGTATGTTTGGTGCTACACCTGCCAGGAATGCCACAATTGCCACAGGATTTATCCCATTTGAATACGAATACCTGCCGGTTGACCGGTAAAGGTCTGCTACATCGAGTTGCATTTTCCTGACAAAATAGTAATCGGCAATCATAATTCCTCCTATCGGGCCCAAAAGGCTGCTGTAGGCTATGAGCCATTTAAAAATATATCCTGTAGGATCGGCAATAAGCTTCCAGGGTAGGATCAGGATGCCAATGATCCCGGTTATATAACCACCTGTCTGAAAACTTATCCTTGAGGGTGACAGGTGTGCAAAATCATTGGCGGGGCTTACTATGTTGGCAGCAATATTGGTGGCCAGAGTAGAAACGGCTACGGCTGCCATAGCCATTGTTACCAGGATTCTGCTGGAAAACTTTTCAGCCAGGACCAGCGGATCCCAGATTGTTTCGCCATAGATGATAACTGTGGCTGAGGTTACCACTACTCCAATAAATGCAAACAATGTCATGGAAGGTGGAAGCCCCAGTGCCTGTCCCGTTATCTGAGCCTGTTGGGAGACTGCATACCTGGTGAAATCCGGTATATTGAGTGACAGGGTAGCCCAGTAGCCAACCATACCCGTCAGGGCCGGAAAAAAGTAGGTCCAGAACTCTCCCGAAGAGCTGAATTTTGAAGGTTGTGAAAGTATCGGTCCCAACCCATTTCCGGCATTAATCGCCCACCATAACAAGGCAATGGCGGCAAGCGGCAGAAAAAAAGCCTTGAATACAAGGAGTTTTTTAATGCTGTCTACACCCAGGTACACTACGTACATGTTAATAAGCCAGAAGATAAAAAATGTGATGGCAGGTCCGGTAGCCAATTGCAGGACGGATGGAAAAATCGCCGGAAGAGAAGCAATGCCGGGAAACCATACCTTGATCATAAGGTACAGTGAATAGCCTCCAATCCAGGTCTGAATGCCAAACCAGCCGCAGGCAACTATAGCACGAAGCATGGCCGGAATATTGGCTCCTTTTATACCAAAACTGGATCTGACCAGGACGGGAAAAGGAATGCCGTATTTAGCACCGGCATGACCGTTGAGAATCATCGGGATCAGCACGATGGTATTGCCCAAAAAGATCGTAAATATGGCCTGCCACCAGTTCATCCCACCGTCTATGAGCGAACTCGCCAGCATGTATGTAGGTATGCACAGGCTCATGGATATCCAGAGGGCTGTATAGTTCCAGGTGTTCCAGTGTCTGCTCCCCGAAGGTACCGGAGCCAGATCTTCACTTGACAAACTGTTGTTAAAGGGTTCTGCCATGTGAGGGATTTCAATAACAGTATTCGTCAGCAATCTCGATGGCTCTGGAGATGATATCCAGCCCCTCGTCGATCTGCTCTCGGGTCACAGTGAGGGGAGGGCAGGTAAATATGTAGTTCCACCTCACAAAGGTGTACATGCCCAACTCTTTGATTTTTGCAGCGACCTTATTCATGATTTCCATCTGTTCGGGCCCGGCATTAAATGGTGCCATAGGTTCCCGGGAATTGCGGTTTTTTACCAGTTCGATACAACCGAGCAGGCCTGTAGTCCTGAAGTCGCCGATACTGGGATGTCTTGCTATAAGTTCTGACATCCGTTCTGTGATATATTTTTCCATTTCCCTGGCATTGGCCAGAAGGTCCTCGTCTTCGTATATTTTTAATACTTCATTGGCTGCAGCCAAACTAACAGGGTGGGCAGAATAGGTGAGTCCGATCATCAAAGGCTTATTGTCAAAGTGGGCAGCTATCTTGTCTGACACAATCAAAGCCCCAAGCGGAAGGTATCCAGCCGTGATCCCTTTGGCGGTAGCGATCATGTCAGGCTCAACACCGTGATAATCTACCCCAAACCACTGACCCGTCCTGCCAAATCCGCTCATTACCTCATCTGCAATAAGCAGGATGCCGTACATGTCGCAAAGTTCCCTGACTTTTTTCAGGTAATCCGGCGGATACTTTATACATCCTGAAGAACCGCTTTCGCCCTCCATCAAAATGGCGGCAATGGTGCCAGGCCCCTCAAATTGGATGATCCTCTCGATATGTTCAACACATTCTCTTTTGCAGGTGGACAAATCCTGGCCCCACGGACACCGGTAGCAATAAGGGTCCTCCACGTGGATTACATTGGGCATCTGCTGTGAGTCTGATGGAAGCTTCCGGGGGTCGCCGCCTGCTGTCATGGCTCCGTACGATGCTCCGTGAAATGCCCTGTATCGGGCTATGATCTTATATCTTCCTGTATACAGTCTGGCCAGCTTCAGGGCGTTTTCGATGGCAGTTGCCCCACATACGGTAAAAAATGTTTTATTGAGCGAACCCGGGCTTATCTCTGCCAGCTTTTTACCCACCTCACCCCGAACTTCGGTCACACAACTGGGAGTGACGTAGCTCACGGATTGCATTTGTTCAACTACCGCCCTCGTCACCCTTTGGTTGCCGTGTCCTATGTTGACATTCATCAGGCCAGAGGAAAAATCCAGATACCTCTTGCCGTTGATGTCATACAGATACACTCCTTCTGCCCGCTCAACCACAATAGGGTCAATTCCTTTTTGCTTTGACCACGAAAATAGGGTGTAATCCATATTGTCTGACAAGACAGACTCTCTGGTGTTTGTTTCTAATGTTTTCATCTGATAAATTTTTATTGTGATCAGCTCATCCAGTTTGTCCTGGATTCCGGATTCCATTTGACGGTGGTCTTTTTAAGTTGTGTCCAGAATTCAATTGAACTTTTGCCTGTGATGTCATTTACCCCGAATTTACTCTCATTCCATCCCCCAAAGGAGAATGGCTCCCTGGGTACGGGTACGCCTACATTGATACCAATCATGCCTGCACTGGCTCTTTCCATAACCTGCCTGGCTACCCCTCCGCTTTGGGTAAAAACAGACGCTGCATTGCCGTAGTTGCTGTTGTTTTCTATGTGTATGGCTTCGTCCAGATTTTTGGCACGTATGATGGCCAACACAGGCCCGAATACCTCCTCTCTGGCTATCGCCATGTCCGGAGTAACATAATCTATCACGGTGGGCCCGACATAGTATCCTGATTCAAAACCCTCCACTACACAGTTTCTGCCGTCTACCAGCACCTTTGCCCCTGCATTTTCTGCTTCGGTAATATATTTTTCTATACGTTCCTTTGCAGCTTTGCTGATGACACTACCCAAATTTTTGCCGGGCACTATCTTACGAGCTTCGTCACATATCTTACTTACCATTTCATCCATCTGGCCTACTGCCACCATGGCGGAGGCAGCCATACACCTTTGTCCGGCACATCCGCTCATACTTGCCGCCACATTGGTTGCGGTCATCTCAGGGTGGGCATCCGGCATCACGATCAGATGGTTTTTGGCACCTCCCAGTGCTGTACATCTTTTAAGATTTGAGGTGGCACGTCGGTAGACCACTTTGGCTATTTTGGTAGAACCTACAAACGAAACCGCCTGTATATCCGGATGGTCGCATATGGCTTCCACTATTTCCCGGTCACCGTTGACGACATTGAAGACTCCGTCCGGTAAGCCTGCTTCCTTTAGCATTTCGGCAATTCTAACAGAAGAGACAGGTACCTGTTCTGAGGGTTTTAGGATCATGCAGTTTCCAAGGGCCAGAGCATTTGGGATGGTCCAATGGGGCACCATATGCGGAAAGTTAAAGGGGGCTATTGATGCCACGACGCCGAGTGGCTTATGTTCTATGCGGCATTCCACACCTTTACTTACCTCCAGCAATTCGCCGGAAAGCAACTGTGGCATGGAGCAGGCAAATTCTGTCAATTCGATGCTCTTTTCCACTTCGGCTCTGGCTTCATCCATTGTTTTTCCGTTTTCCTCACTTACGAGCCGTGCAAGGTCCGTCAGTTCTCTTTCAAGCAGTGTTTTATACCTGAAAAAAACCTGTACCCGTTCTTTGACAGGCATTGCGGACCATGCCGGATAGGCTGCCTTTGCCGCTTCTACTGCAGCATCAAGGTCTGCCTGACCGGACAGGGTAACTGTTGAGATCACCTCACCGGTAAGCGGAGTGATGACGTCCATTGTCCTGAGGCTTTGGCCGGATACAAATTTTCCTGCAATATAATTTTTGGTTTCGGGGTATCTGGTGGTTAGGGTAGCCATATCGAAGTTTGTAAGGTGTTTAAAAATGAAACAAAAAGCAAGATAAAGAATTCTTTATACCTTTTATAATTTTCTATTGAATTTTATAGCTGAAAGGGTTAAAATCCGTGATTATCGGTTCCCGGCCTTTATAAAATACGGCAGAATCATAAAGTCCGGTAATAAATATTTGAAAGTATATCCCAGCAATACGAAATATAAAACAAAAGGTATTCGATATAAAATAAAAAAAAACGGCAGACAACTCCTGTGAATTGCCTGCCGTTTAAGTATATTTTTTTACCGGGGAACCAGATTGAATTCAACGCGTCGGTTTAGAGACCTTCCCTTTTCGGTTTCATTGGTGGATATAGGTCTGGATTCGCCGTATCCTGCATGGCTCAGACGGTCCGGTGCAATGCCTCTGGCTACAAGATAATCGTAGCAGGTTTTGGCACGTCGCTCAGATAGTGTCTGATTGGCCGGGGCACTTCCTGTATTGTCTGTGTGACCACTGATGGTCATGTTGAAGGATGGATATCTTTCTAATATATCAACGATTTGGTTGAGCACAACATTAGATTCCTGTTTCAGGACCGCACTTCCGGTCTGGAACTGAACTGCCTGCATAGCAATCTCGAGGGTTTTTCTGTCTTCCTTCCTGATTTCCGGACATCCGTCACTTGCCACTGAGCCAGCCGTATCCGGACATTTATCCCGCGAGTCATCGATTCCGTCACCATCCGTATCCGGACATCCGTAGTATATTCTTAAGCCAGGTTTATCCGGACATTTGTCTTCGAAATCAGCCACACCATCACTGTCTCTGTCCGGGCACCCCATGGAACCGAGGCTCCCTTTTGAATCCGGACATTTGTCAGCCGAATCTTCCACTCCGTCACCATCCCTGTCCGGGCAGCCCATAGCAGAAACAGTACCTTTCAGGTTAGGGCATTTGTCATCTTTGTCGGCAACACCATCTCCGTCGCTGTCTTTTTTGGATATATCTTCCATTTGTTTGGGACATCCTTTATTGTCAGCTGTTCCAGCTTCTTTAGGGCATTCGTCTTCGTTGTCAGAAATACCATCTCCGTCACTGTCAGGACATCCACCCATCTCACTCAGACCCTTGGTTTCGGGACACTTATCCAGATAATCCGGTATCTTATCGCCATCCCTGTCAGGACATCCATTAAGGTCTTTGGAACCAAAGGCATTGGGACAAAGGTCAAGTTCGTCCGCAATTCCGTCCATGTCAGTATCTTTTATATTGCCCATAGTGTCAGCCTTCGGAGTTTCATCGGCTGATTTTCCAAGCAGATAGATGAAGCCGATACCATGCTGAAGATTTGACCTTTTTTCCTTCAGGCCATATCTGAACTCTGACTGCCAGTTGATGTAGGCTTTGGGAGCTAGCCGGATATAAAATCCTAACCCTGCCGGTATCTGAAGGTTAAATTCACCTTCGTCCTCTATTACCCCGCCAACACCTGCCAGTACATAGGGGACTATCCTGCGGTTATTTGTGGTAAACTGGTATTGAAGCTGGGCATCCAGGCTGTAGATACTTTTCTTGATGCAGTTGATTGAATCCAGGTGTGAATCTACAACCCCGTATCGCAAGGGAACATGTAAAGCGACTTTGTCTGTCAGCATCCTTTGCAGTCCGATCTCAGCACCGTGTCTGTAATCCTTAAAATTTGTGAATTTGCCACCGTTGGTGGTCTGGTAGTCGAGAAATAACTTTTTAAAAACTATCCCGGTCTTATACGCGGGATTCTGACCGGCCAGCTGATTGCCGACCAACATCAACAGGCATATGAAGCCAAAAAACTTTTTCATAACTGAGTTCTTATTTTTACTAATCCTAATTTATGAGGCAAATATAAATAATATTTAATTATAATATGTGTATTATTCAACAAATATTATAAAAAAAAGCCATGCATTGCTTTTCTATTATCAATAACATGCACTTAAAAAGACTCATGGGTTGAAAACAAGATATGCCTGGGGGCAGCATATTTCCGAACCATAACTTAACAAACTTTAGCGAACAGAAGTTTATAGCAAGCGAAAAATTGCCTCATTAATCTTGTCACAGGCTCAAAATTGAGGGCTGTCGATTCAAATATTTCCGTAACTTTGTGGCCAATCTAAAACCAACCCGGAATGTCCATCAACAACATTATCCGCATATTTTTACCCAAGGACAAGATCTTTTATGATATTTTTGAAAATATCGCTTCTACTTTAAAGGATATGAGCAAAACTCTCGTTGATGCTATTTATTCCGAAGATCCGCAGCAAATGGCAAAATTACTTGAGTCTATCGCTGACGGGGAGCATAAAAATGACGAATATACCCACCAGATTTTTGTTGAACTGGGTAAAAATTTTGTAACTCCTTTTGACAGGGAAGACATCCATTTTCTGGCCACCTCACTGGATGATATTGCAGATTATATGTATGCTTCTTCCAAAAAGATACTTAACTATAATGTGGAAGAGACGGATGAATATATGAAGGAACTGGCTACCATAAACCACAAGTCCATTACAACTCTTGCCGGGGCAGTCAAGAAACTGAGGAACATGAAAAATATCAGTAAGATCAAGCAGGATTGCGTGGTGGTCAATAGCCTGGAAAATGATGCAGACGATGTGCTGGACAGGGCCATCATCAATCTGTTTAAAAACAATCCGAATGCCATCGATGTAATCAGGCTTAAAAGCATCTACGAGGATATGGAGATGATTACAGACAAGTGCGAGGATGCTTCCAATGTCATAGAATCCATAATCATCAAGTACTCGTGATCCCGGGCATAAGAATACAAAGCCTGACAAATCAGTGATATGATCCTTTTAATTGTAATAGTACTTCTGGCATTGATATTTGATTATATCAACGGATTTCATGATGCGGCAAATTCTATTGCCACCGTGGTATCAACCAAAGTATTGACTCCTATCCAGGCCGTGTTTTGGGCCGCTATGTTCAATTTTATTGCCTATTTTATATTCAGAGACCACGGGGTGGCCAATACCATTGCAAAAACCGTAAATGAAGGGACAAATGCCGAGGGCGTGCCGTATATTACACTGACTGTGATACTGGCAGGGCTAATTGCTGCCATAGCGTGGAACCTTCTCACATGGTGGTTTGGTATACCGTCTTCGTCCTCTCATACCCTGATAGGAGGATTTGCAGGTGCGGCCATTGCTCACACCGGATTTGAATCCATCAATTCGCCAAAGATCATGCAGATTGCCAGTTTCATCGTACTGGCTCCCATGATCGGGATGGTCATAGCGTTTATGATCTCCGTGTGGTTTTTGCATTCATTCAGCAAGAGTATGCTGCCTAAACTGTTTTCCCTTTCTGTCATTGCTCTCATTATTATATTTCTGTTCAATACCCTAAATACCGACCCGGAAAAACTCAAGTCTAATTTTGACTTTTACGTGTTGAAGGTAATCTTTGATACCCACAATTTTAAATTGATCCTTCTGGGATTCATCATTATAGTCATGGCCTTGTTTACCCTTTATCTTAACTCGCTTAATTACCTTCAGTCTGAAAAATGGTTTAAGCGTATGCAGCTGGTTTCTTCGGCCGCTTTCAGTATCGGTCACGGAGGCAATGATGCCCAGAAGGTCATGGGAATCATCATGGCTGCCATGGTCGCCTATGACTCATCCAAATACACGCTTGACCATATGCTACCCTGGATTCCGCTTACCTGTTATGCAGCCATTGCCCTGGGTACTCTGAGCGGCGGATGGAGGATTATCAAGACTATGGGTACCCGTATCACCAAGGTCACTCCTTTTGAAGGTGTGGCGGCAGAGACAGCAGGTGCCATCACCCTTTTTCTGACAGAATATCTTAAGATACCTGTATCCACCACCCACACCATCACGGGTTCGATCATCGGGGTTGGAGCCACCAAAAGGCTTTCGGCGGTGCGATGGGGGGTAACCATCAATCTGCTTTGGGCCTGGATACTGACCATTCCGGTTTCGGCATTGTTTGCTATGGTGGTCTTTAAAGTATTGACTCTGTTTGGAATGCAATAGGGGAGGCTGCTTTTATTTATTTTCCAGCCCTTTAATGATTTCCTGATCTGACTTACCCAGATTGTCAAGCAGGAATTTGACATCATTAGCCAGTGAATCACCGGGGTATTTTTCCAGAAAGTTATTGTATACCTTTTTTGCCTCTTCTTTACGGGACAGTTCTGAGTCAAGAATAAATCCTTTCATAAATAAAACAGAAGCAGTTTTATCACTTTTTGGATAATACTGGATGATCCAGTCGTAGAGTGACATAGCTTTGGGCAGGCTGTTGATGGCCCTTGCGATCTCTGAGGCCCTGAAAAGGTATTCCGGCGACATCCTGTCTTCCGGAAAAGACAGGGCGAATGCTTCACACAGGTCTATGTACTTTTCTGATGCCTCGATATTGACTCCCTGTGGCCCGGGTGACCTGAATACGTCTTCGGCTCCGGACTTCATATATTGCTGCATATCTGACTGCTCTGCGATAATCTTGTATCTGTATTTGTCCTTTTGGCCAAATCTGTCTTCAAGTGCTGAGTAAAATATGGACGCAAGCTCCGGCCTGTTTTTGTCTTCCATTCTCATGGCAGTATTTTCCAGCAGTTTTTTGGCATCACTTGCCCTTGGGTTTACCTTCAGGAGTTCGGTTTCAAAAACCTCGGTGTATGCGGTATTTTTAAACTCACTGCACAGAGTGATGACCTTTCTCAAAAGTTGTTCTTTGGCTGGCATGGATTCCGATTCCATGATATTCTTTCCGTAAGCCTGGACGAGCTTGACAAATGTGCTGTCCGCCTTGTCGGAACGGTACTGCTTTTCCATTTTTACCAACTCATCCGGGATGTCCGGTGATGGATTTTTTTGGCTGCAGCCAAAAAAAACTAATACAAAAAACAACTGAAGAAAGAATCTTGCATTCATGACAATAAAGATGTGATTATATATTCAGGCCCACATACCCAGGATCAGGTCTTCCTTTTCTTTTTTTCAGCGGCAGGAAACAGGATGTTATTGAGTATAAGCCGATACCCGGCACTGTTAGGGTGCAAATTGAGGTCGGTCTCAGGGTCGCCTACATAATGTCTGTAGTCTTCCGGGTCATGGCCTCCGTAAAACGTCCATGTGCCAAAACCGTATGTTCCATGAAGATATCTGACCTCTCCCGCTGATTTTGTTTCGCCCATGACCAGGACATCGGGTTTTACCAGCGACTTTTTAAATGAGGTAGACTGTCCCATAAATCCTTTGACAGTTAGAGTATGGTTCTGACAGAGCATAGAAGGGATAGGGTCCCATTTGGCTGAAAATTCAAACAAATTAAAATAGTCCACTTCCGGTGTCACATTTCGAGATTTATTGTCAATGTCAGAGTGCTCGTACTGGAGTGGGTTCAAATTGAGTGTAAAATTTTTAAATGCAAAGGTCTTGCTGTAATCCAGTTTTTCCTGAGCATTGTGGTCAAAGCCGTCCCCGTCATACATCTCGGCACATATGTCCAGGCCTTCGGCTGCTAAGGCAATGTCGTAGGTGTCTGTGGCGGAGCACATGGCAAACATAAAACCACCACCTTCCACATACTCCTTGATCCTTTTTGCAACAGCCAGCTTAAGGTTTGAAACTTTGGTAAATCCGAGTCCTTTTGCCAATGCTTCTGTCTTTTGCTGATTTAACTTGTACCAGGGTGTACCTCCCTGGCTTGCGTAAAATTTTCCGTACTGACCTGTAAAATCCTCGTGGTGCAGGTGCAACCAATCGTACTGTGCCAGTTTGCCCTCAAGCACCTCCCGGTCATACACCTTTTCAAACGGGATCTCTGCATAAGTGAGTACCAGGGTCACAGCATCGTCCCAGGGTTGTATGCGTTTGCCTTCTGGGTTAAAATCCGGCGTGTAAACAGCAATCTTTGGGGCTTTTTCTAGCTTTATCACCTCCTGGTTGATTTCGGGATTGCTTATCTCTGTTCTTATGGCTATCCACTGTCCATCGGAGATCACCTCATAAGAAACACCACGCACCTTGCATTCTGACTCAAGTCCTTTGGTATGCGGGAAGGCAAAACTCCCTCCCCGGTAATTAAGCAGCCAGTATGCCTCGATACCCTGGTTTATTACCCAGTAAGTGATGCCGTAAGCTTTAAGGTGGTTGGCCTGTTTGTCATGGTCCATGGGTAAAAGTAAATAAGATGCCTGCATGGTCGCAGCACTGAACAGGATCAGAATTAAAATGAACAATTTATTCATCCGGTTGCTTTTATATGTTATCGTAAAACGTAAAATATTCTATGGCAATTGCAAATATTTAAAAAAATCATAATCTCAGTTCCATATTTACAGATTATGGCCTTTTTTTTAATCTTTGCAAATCAATCCTAATAACGTATGATCAGCAAAATAAGTTTTTCTTATCCCTGGTGGTACCTCAGCTTTTGTATCCTGGCAGGGGTGGTTTACGCCCTGGTCATGTATTACAGGGAAAGGAAGTTTACTGATCATGGCCCGTGGCTCCGGAGAATCCTGGCATTGGTCCGCTCACTGGCTGTCACGTTTATCACCCTGCTGCTGCTGTCACCCTTTGTACGTACCCTGCGGGAAGAGATCAAAAAGCCACTCATTGTAATTGCCAATGACGTCTCCGAATCCATTAAGGATCACGTATCCACCGATAAGCAGCAGCAAGTCGTTACGGGTTTAAATGACCTTGGCCGGAAGCTGACTGAAAAATATGACGTAAGGCAAGTGTCATTCGGGTCCCGGGTATATTCAGAATCATCAGACTCAATCAAGGACAAAAGCACGGATATCAGCAAGTTGTTCAGATATATCAGTGACAATTACGCTGATCAGAATCTGGGTGCTGTCATTCTGAGTACTGATGGTATATACAATGAAGGCAGTAATCCGCTGTATCAGGATGGAGGATTTACTGCTCCGGTGTACACTGTGGCCCTCGGTGACACCACCCGTAAGAAGGACCTTTACTTCCAGAATGTGCTGTATAACAAGCTGGCATATCTGGGTGATAAATTTCCTGTGCAGGTGGATATCTCTGCATTCAATTGTGCAGGTGGTACCACCCGGCTGACTCTGGAAACAGTCTCAGGCGGACAGGTAAAAAAAGTATCCGAAGAGACCATAAATATTAATTCAGGCAACTTTTTTACCACAAAAACCCTTGTAACAGATGCAGCGGCACCGGGCATAATCAGATACCGTCTCCGACTGTCGCCAATCACCGGCGAATATATTACTGCCAATAATGTCAGGGAGTTTTTTGTTGAAGTACTGGATGCACGGCAGAAGATACTAATACTTGCCAATGCTCCTCATCCCGACCTTGCCGCAATTAAGAGTATAATTACCACCAATAAAAACTACGAAGTAGACATAACGTATCCGGAAGAGCTGAAAGGTAATGTCTCATCGTATAGCCTGGTAATTTTCCATAATCTTCCTTCGGATAAGACTGACATTCGCAGCCTTATCAGCCAATTGGACCAAAAAAATGTATCAAGAATGTTTTTTGTGGGCATGCAAACCAATCTGGCAAAATTTGGCGTAGCCCAAAATGTAATAAGCATAGCCGGCAACAGCCGTAACAACGAGGAGATTCAGGCAGAATTTAATAATGGCTTTACACTCTTCACGACTTCTGAAAGCCTCAGGAACGGAATTAAAATTTTCCCTCCTTTGCTGGCACCTTTCGGTGAATACAAGGCCCAGGGAACAACTTCCACCTACCTTTATCAGCAGATAAAAAAGATAAAGACTAACTACCCATTGGTCGCTTTTAACGAATCAAACAATACAAAGACTGCCGTATTTTGCGGGGAGGGCATCTGGAAATGGAGGCTCTTTAATCATTTGCAAAACAAGAACTATGATCTTGTAAATGAGCTTGTCAACAAGATGGTGCTCCTGACGACGGTTAAGTCTGACAAAAGAAAGTTCAGGGCTTCGAGTTCGAAGAGCCTGTACAGGGATAACGACCAGGTGCTCTTTGACGCCCAGCTATTTAATGATAATTACGAGATGGTCAATGAGCCGGATGTAAAACTCTCTGTAAAGGACGAAAGCGGCAAGGAATTTCTATACACTTTCAGCAAGACATCCAATTATTATACGCTCAATGCCGGGTTGTTTCCTCAGGGATCATACAGCTATACCGCATCGGTCAATTACAGCGGCAAAGCCCTCACCTCTGCAGGCAGATTTAATGTCGAGTCCGTGCAGCTGGAACAGTTTGATCTCACGGCAAGGCACGGATTGCTCAAAAGCCTTAGTGAAAAATACAACGGTACCATGGTTTATCCTGAAGGCATTACATCACTCGCAGATTCACTTCTTACCAGCGATAAAATCAAACCTGTCATGTATCAGAGCAGGAGTACCCGTCCTATCATTTATATGAAATGGCTGTTTTTCCTGATTCTCGGCCTACTCAGTCTGGAGTGGTTTCTCAGGAGGTATTTCGGGAGTTATTGATTACATCGGACCGCTGGGTAAAGGTATTTGTACTATATTTGTACGGACAATACCTTACAAAATGAAAAGATTCTCAGTAGCCCTTTTTGTGTTTTTTGCAGTCCTGAGGATTGCGGGTCAGGAAAGAATGGTATTTCCTGATGTCAGGGGCCATAAAACAGTTAACAATTCAGGCTCGGAAATTTTACGCACTCCACCGGCAGTTGTAGCCAACCCTGCCCTTTTTAATAAAAATCTGGATGCCAAAATGACGTATCTGGGAGCAGTTAAACATGCCACCGTCGTATCGGAGGTTGAGTTTCGTAGGCTGAAAGAGGTTGCCGCAGCCAGGAGATCAGAGCCTGGCAGAGGGGAGGCAAATATGGTGCAAGGCAGTCGCTCTCTGATGGATCCTCCTGTGGTGGGGCGCAATTTCCGGGGTAATCTGCGAAACAACAGTGTGCCACTGGACAATACACTGGCAATATCCGAAAACGGCTTTATCGTGTCCGGAATTAACACCAATGTCATATTTGCACAACCTGACGGCACCGTGACATATACCAGTGGGTTACAGGATTTCTTTTCACTTCTGGGGCTGGGTACACGCATGTATGACCCGAGGGTGATCTATGATCCGGAAGCAAGGAGGTTTATTTTTATGTGTCTTCATGGGTCTGACCCCGCCACCACACAACTATGTATTGCCTTTTCAAAAACCGAAGACCCCAACGGAGAATGGACATATTACAAGATAGACGGCAATCCCACCGGTGACAACAACTGGTTTGATTATCCTAATATTGCCGTTTCAGGGTATGACCTGTACATAGCCGGACTGATGAGAAACACTGACGGCATCTGGCAGTATTCGGTGGTGTACCAGATAGCTAAAAATGAAGGTTACCAGGGCGAGCCCCTAAGGTGGAAATATTACAATGAGCTCCGCAATGCCGACGGACAGCCTGCCTTCAATCTGGTGCCAACACCTGCCGGATGGGACCAACTCATCACGCCGGGAATGTATTTCGTGAGCAATGAAGCCCTGGGGGGCAATAAATACAATCTTTACTACGCCACCGGATCACTTGACAGTAATCCTTCCATCGTGTCAATGCAGACCTCAGGTCCGGCGACAACCCTGGCGCCCCACGGCAGGCAGATGGGGTCTACCAACTCCCTGAACACCTTTGATAGCCGCATCTGGTCAGCCATGTACCTGGATGGTGTGGTGCACATGGGCAGTCATGTAAATACCCCTTCCGGTGATGTCGGACTTTTTTACTGCAAGATGAGGACGGACAACCTGGCTATCACGGCAGATGTACTGACCCTGCCGGGAAAAGACCTGGCTTATCCGAGTTTTACTCCATTTGATGAAAACAAGGACGGTAACAATGTCCTGGTCAATTATCTCATTTCCGGCCCTGATCAGTTTCCCGGTCAGGAGCAAAGGATATGCCACGAATTTAACGGTGTGTACCAATGGTCAGAACCTTTTTTGCTGCAGCCAGGCAACAGTTATGTGGATTTTCTTCAGGGCACTGAGGAGAGGTGGGGCGATTACACTACGTCGTGCCGCAGATTTTTTAATGGCAGGGTCGAATCCTGGGTGACAGGATGTTTTGGAGAGGGGCGGAGCTATGGTACCTGGATAGGACAGCTGTTAAATGGCCGTGATTCGGCCAATGTCATCTTTTCAGAATTTGTTGCCGACAGGACCACAACAGGCAGGGATTCCACAGTTAAGTTCAGTGATATCACACCTGTGGCAGGTAATAGCTACCTGTGGACATTTGAAGGGGGAAACCCGTTGGTCTCTACTGTTCCTAATCCTGATGTGACCTGGTCTCAGAACGGGGCATGGGATGTTACCCTCGTTGTGACCAATGAATGGGGCACTGATACCATTGTAAAAAAAGACTACATACACATACAGGATCCTGTAGTCAAGCCAGTGGCAGATTTTATCTATGACAGGGATACCATATATACAGGAGATACCGTGCGATTTTCGCAGCAGTGTTCGGATAATACCGTTACATACAAATGGACCTTTCAGCAGGGTACACCTGCCTCCAGTACAGACCCCGATCCTGTGGTCAGGTACACCAAGGTGGGTTCTTTTCTGGTGTCGCTTACGGCAGCAAATATCGCCGGGACCAGCACTAAGATAAAACAGAAGGCAGTAACCGTTTTACCCAGAACAAAGCCCGTGGCCTTGTTTACAGCTGATAAAACACAGCTTATGACCGGAGATTCGGTGCGGTTTTTCCAGCAGTGTCAGGGCGGACCTACGGAATTCAAGTGGTATTTTGAGGGAGGCACTCCGACTGAAAGTAATCTGCCGATTCCGGTGATAAGTTATCATACACCCGGCAAATACTCTGTAAGTCTTGTAGCTACCAATGAGGCAGGGACAGACACGCTGGATTTGGAAGATTTTATCTCGGTAGGGTCGAGTGCCGTCACAAATCCCGACCACGAAGGCACAGTAATTAGCTGCTTTCCAAACCCTGTCACCGACGGCAATATGTATGCCGACATCAACACTCCATACAGAATGACCATGTTTATTAAACTGTATGATCTATCAGGCCGGCTGCATGCCAATCTTTACAGTGGTCCGCTTAATGCCGGAAAAAGTCGTTTTTCGTTTAATACAGGATCACTTAATGCAGGACAGTACATGCTGATATTCAGCGGGCAAAATGGTTTTGTGTTTCGCTATAGTTTCAGTGTCATGTAAAATCCGGGTACTTAAAAATGTGCTCCCAGTTTGAGCGATACCTCAGGGTTGAGCAGGGGGAGATTGTATATTCTGTTCTGAATTATAATATTTTTATCGCCGGCTATCTTGAGACTCATGCCCATCCAGGGAGACAGGTAGATGTACTTTCCTATTCCGATGTTATAACCCAGACTGCCGTTGAGTAGAATATTGGTAAAAGGGGTTGACTGATCGAATCCATCAGCACGTATCCTGCTCTTCCAGAGCACAGGTCCGGCACCTATCCACCACCTACGCCATTCTGATGCCGGAAAATAGTCGAAAACCATTGCGTAAGCAGTTATTTCATGGTTGTTAAATCCTTTTTTTGTGCTCCAGTCAGGCTTATGCACTTCAGCAGTCAGTGCCCTGATCCTCCAATGTTTTTTTCCGGCACAAATGGCTGCGAAATATCCTCCGGTGGCATATGGTAATATATCCAGTTCGATTCCGACCCGCAACGGTAACTTTTCCTGGCCATTAATACTGATTGGTGCATTCCATATCAGGCCAATCATTAGTAAAAGATTGAATCTTGTCAACATCGCGGGGGTAATTTGGTGATTGCAAATTTAAATATATTGCCTGTATTTTTTTTATTATTTTGTAGGTATTCGGTTTATTCCTGGCTGCAATATGGCTGCATTTTATCTGTGCCTCTTCAGGTCTTTTTACCAGTTTGTTTTTCATAACTCCTTGAAAAACAAACGCCAAACTGATTTTTACATCTGTTTGGCGTTATGTAGTGTGATCCCGACAGGATTCGAACCTGTGACCCACAGATTAGAAATCTGTTGCTCTATCCAGCTGAGCTACGGAACCGTTATATACGATTCTATAAAATCGGGTGCAAATTTACTGCTTTTATTGTAAAAATGAAAATCTTTGAGGGAATTTATCTGTCAAATTCCAGTCGCATGGGGGCTTCTGTTTTAACAGGTATCCCATCTGCGAATGCCAGCGAGCCATTGAGCAGGACTGTGTGTACCTTTCCCCTGAATGTTTTTCCTTCCAGGGGAGACCATCCGCATTTGTAAAGTATATTTTCGGGACTAACGGTCCATTCGTGGGTAGGGTCGATAAGAACGACGTCAGCAAAATACCCTTCGTCAAGATAACCACGTTCTTTCACGCGGAAACATTCTGCCGGGGCATGGCACATTTTTTCCACTACCTGTTCCATGCTGATCATACCCCGGTGATGGAAGTCAAGCATGATGTTTAGGCTGTGCTGTACGAGCGGCAGTCCTGCCGGTGCTTCAAAATAGGGTTTTGCCTTTTCTTCAGCTGTGTGAGGAGCATGGTCAGTTGCTATGATGTCCAGTTTGCCATCCAACAATCCTTTGAAGAGGGCATCCCTGTCAGCAGATGTTTTTATAGCCGGATTACACTTGATGCGGTTGCCCAGCCTGTCATAATCTTCGTCTGAAAAATACAGATGATGCACACACACCTCCGAGGTTATTTTTTTATCTCTAAGTGGGGCTGTATCAGTAAAGAGTCCTACTTCTGCGGCGGTCGTGATATGGAGGATATGCAGCCTCGTACCATATCTGACAGCCAGCTCTTTGGCAAAAGAAGATGACAGCTGGCAGGCTTCTTCATTGCGTATGGCAGGATGAATTCTGGCGGGGGCATCCGGGCCATATTGCTGCCTGAAAAGTTCTGACCTGCTCTTTACTGTATTTTCGTCTTCGCAATGGGTGGCAATGAGCATGGGGGCTGCTTCAAATACCTTTTCAAGCACAGCCCTGTCATCAACCAGGAGGCTTCCAGTACTGGATCCCATAAAAATCTTATAGCCACAGACCCTGGCAGGGTCGACCCTCATAAGCTCATCGTAATTGTCATTGCTGACACCCATAAAAAACGAATAGTTGGCGTAAGCACTTCGGGCAGCGATTCTGTATTTGTCTTCCAAAAGTTGAGTGGTGACTGCCGGAGGAAAGGTATTGGGCATTTCCATGAAGGATGTCACACCTCCGGCTATGGCTGCTCTGGATTCTGAGGCTATATCTGCCTTGTGTGTGTATCCGGGTTCGCGAAAATGCACCTGATCGTCGATGATGCCTGGTATACACCACAGGCCTTCACCGTTAATCTCTTCTGCATTTTCCCGGACGTCAATGACCCCACCGCATTTCACGATCCTATTGTCTTTAATCAGGATGTCGCCGTAGACAGAATTACCGCGGTTGATAATCCTCGTGTTTTTTATAAGCGTGACCATCAGATACTTTTGTGCAAATATAGTCTGCACTATTGTTTTTTCAAAATAAGGGTATTTGAGTGAAGCAGATCACTTCTGCTGCACGGCAATTTTTTGGTCTTGAGCCAAATGCATACTTTTGTCTTCTGACGTATTTTAAAAATCCATGACGGGTAATTCATATACCGCTTTATACTTCCCGCTGAAACTGGCAATGAGCCTGCTCTTCGGATTGTTTTTGTGGAGGATGTTGTTTATCTGGTTTACTGGCGGTGATCAGATTATGGAACCCTGGACACACGGGCTAAGGCTTGACTTATCGATGGTATGTGGTGCTGTTCTGCTGATATATGTGCCCTGGATTCTATATCTTTCCACAGGTAAAAGGTTTTTAATTTCGGTCATCCGTTTCCTGACAGTAGCCGTTTGGATATTTATTTGCCTGATAGAATACAGCTCAGCCCTGCTGTACCGGGAATGGGGCACCACAACCGATTACCGTGCTTTTTCGTATCTGTCTTACCAAGGTGAGGCCTGGGCTTCAGTCTACAAGTTTATTCCATTGGGATATAGTTTGGCTTCAATTTTTGTGTTGTTTTTTATTTTAAGGGTTTTAGCAGGACTTTTTGTTAAATGGTCCCCGGTTCGTGATTATAAAGGTCAGTCATGGCTTTATGTTGCTCTATTAGGTCCGCTGGCATTTCTTGCACTGAGGGGTGGCTGGCAAAAGATACCCATTCACCCGTCAGATGCTTTTTACAGCACAGATATGTCAGCAAATTTTGCTGCCACCAACAAAGTATGGTATTTCCTGTATTCAGTAGCCAAAAAGGGGCGAATAGAAACAGCCAACAAGCCCGGGGAAATAGGGGCTTACGCCAATAAATACAAGGAGGAAAACGCCACTGCAGGTGCGATCAATTTACCTGACTGGAGAGGTAAGAACATTGTCATAATCATAGCAGAAGGATGGTCTGCAGACATGGTTTCCTACCTTGGTGGTAAGGAAAATATCACACCATTTTTTGATTCGCTGAGCAGGGAGAGCTGCAGGTTTACCAATGCATTCAGCAGTGGTTTTCGTACCGACCAGGGTGTATTGAGCATTTTGTTTGGGATACCGTCGGTCCGTGGCTTTAACCTGGCAGAGAAAATCGGTTTTAATGATCCTTTTTACTCGGTATCCAGGCTGGCTTCTGACCTTGGCATGACTACCTCATTTGTGTATGGGGGTGACCTCAATTTTGCCAGCATGGGCAATATAATGAGAATTGCCGGATTTTCCCGTGTGACCGGAGAGTCCGATTTTCCCTCTGAAGCAAGGCAATCATCCTGGGGTGTCCCCGACCACTTTATCCTGGCC
>JAGVTV010000085.1 GCA_019136675.1 Bacteroidota bacterium | reverse complement strand
TATTCGATGATGGTGATATCTCCTGTAAAGTTAAATTTTTCTCCGTTTAGTGCACATTGTGCAGTAACAATATATGTGTAAACACCCTGAGCCAATGATCTGCCTTTGTAGTAACCGTCCCATGCAAAAAGAGGGTCGGTACTTTCAAACACCTTTTCGCCCCAGCGGTCAAATATTGATATGCTCAGCAGTTCAGCATCTTCTTCAGCATGAATCCTGAATTCATCATTGATTCCGTCCCTGTTGTATGGAGTGAAAATATTGGGAATGTAAAATCCTGCCTTACCGCATTTATTATTAAACCGCACACTTACGGTTTCAGTATGCTGGCAGCCATTAATGTCTGTTACCAGCACTGTATAGGTGGTGGATTGAGTAATATGCTGTACCTCCGGCTCCGGACAATCGGTACAACTCAGCCCTTCGGATGGGGTCCATTCATATCCATAACCGGCTTCCGGATCGTAATCTGCCTTAAACAGTGCCTTTGAATTGAAATAGACCTCATACTTATTGTTGATCTGGGTGTAATCAAGCGGAGCATAAACAAAAACACGGGCACTGACTGTATCATTGATGCATATGCTTCTTTTTCCAACCACTTTGTACTCGGTGGTTTCTTCCGGTGAAACTTCGACCTGACCGGTGCCGATTTTTTTTCCGTCAGACGAAAACCAAAGATATTCGGTGGCATTTCCCGTTGCACTCAACAGAGAGGATTCGCCATAGCAGATAGTGTCGTCCTGTGTGTTGATCTCGGCTTTTTCGATTACAGAAATGAGGACGGTGTCTTTGAGTGTACATTGGTCTTTTGTGGCAGTGAGGATATAATAGGTCGTTGTTTCCGGAGCGGTACTCGCATTCAGTTGGTTTTGGCCAATAACCGGGTATGACCCTGTCCACAGGACGTTTCCTGTACCCATGCCTGTGAGTTTAATGGACTCTCCTCTGCAGATCAGGGTATCTTTACCGGCGTGGATGCTGGCAAGCCTGATGACCTCCACGTATACAGAATCCCGGTAGCTGCATCCCGCATCTGAGGTCACTGAAACATGGTAGTAGCCGGAAGCAAGAGGGGAGACGACAGGATTCTGACAGTGGGTACAACTGAGTGCAGGATCCGGAGCCCATACCGGGGCATTGACACCGGCAAGTGAGAGGATCGTATTTTGACCTTCACAGACAGAATGCTCCGCGGCAAGAAAATCCGGTATATTTTTTTCTACTGTAACGAGAATCGAGTCTTCCTTTATGCAGCCATAAGTATTATACACCTTTACACTGTACCATGTGTCGTCTGATGGAGACGCAAGCGGCATACTGCAGTCTATGTAGCAATCCAGTCCCAGGTCGTTCTGGTCCCACTCATAGCGGTATGAAGGATTAAAATTCCTGATGGAAACCGGGATTTTTCCGTTTTTGCATACAATGGTATCACCTGATAAAATCAGTTCCGGGCCCACTATCGGGATCACCGTCACTTTTATGGAGTCCCTGTTTATGCAACCGTTATCAGCCACAGATTGTATATAAAAGGTCGTCGTGGTGTCCGGTTTGACATTTATGACAGGGCACTCCCTGCAATCGATCAATGGGTGTTGATCCCAGGATGAGGTAAAATTGACATTTCCCTGTACGAATGCCGATAGATTTATGCTGTCGCCAATGCAGATCTGTTTGTCATCGCTGAGAGCAATGACAGTATTGGGCTTAATGGTTATATCAAGTGATGCTGTGCTTGTACACCCTTTGTCTGTCGTAGCCTTTAGGGTTATTTTGAATGTTCCGGTCGTATCAAAATTAGCCACAGGGTTTTGTTGCAAAGAAGTCTGTCCGTCGCCAAAATCCCATTCCCATTCGGACACAGAGCCGTAGGCCAGCTGTGTTGTATTGACAAAATTGACCGATGTATTTTCACATGCCTGGCCTGTTTCCGTATCAAATGCCACGACAGGATAGGCTGCCACCTCCACCACCTTTTCTTTCACCAGGGTATCCGTACAGTTTTTAGCAGTTGAGATTAAGGTGATGTTGTATTGGCCATAGGCTGATATGGAAAATTCGGGATCAGGGTCTGTGCTCGAAAAATTTTCCGGCCCGGTGATATCCCAGGTGTAAAGAACGTTAGCAGAGGTGGTAGAGGTTTCATTATTTATACTGAGTACAGAAGGAATCCCGCAGCTAGTTGTGTCACTTACAGCAAATGCGTTCATCAGGTTGTTTACCTCTACTGGGTCTACAGAAAATACCCGCGAACATCCTTTGTCGTCCGACACGAGCAGTTTGGGCACATAATTTCCTGGACTGTTGTAGCTGTAGCTAATGGTATCTCCCATGGCCAATCCGTTTACTGACTTTATCTGTCCGTCTCCAAAATCCCAGATATACTCATAGGGTTTGTCAGAGTTTGCCCGCAATATTATCTCCAGCGGAGTGCAGTTGCCCGTGACATTAAAGTCCAGGTTTGCTACGGGCCCTGGCAGGAAGACATATCCGGGTCGTGTGAGTGTATCCTGGCAGCCGGGCATCATCTCTGCTATCAGTGTGACAGTAAAACTTCCGGGACTGGTGTACACATGAGACGGGTCTATGTTGTAGGCCAATCCGCTGTTGTCCCCAAAATCCCATATGAATTTTGAAGCGTTGGTTGACTGGTTTGAAAACCTGGTCAACAAAGGGGGACATGGGGCAGAGACTGGGTCTCCAGTAAAATCAGCTACAGGGTCGATGATCCTGACTACAGAGGGCTTGCATATCTTTTTGGAGCATCCCCTGGAGTCAAACAGCTCAGCACATATATCGAAGACACCTTCATTGCCATAATAGTGGACAGGGTTTTTTTCAGCCGATGTCTGTCCGTCCCCAAAGGTCCAGCTGTATGCGTTAAGATAGGTCGGGTCAGAACTTACAAACATGCTCACTCCTCTTGGTGTGCAGGACAGGGTATCAGTGGTAAATTCAGGAATAAGCGTTACTGCACGGAATTCACGGATTGTACTGTCCTTGCAGCCCCAGCTGTCTTCCAGTTTTATTTTTGCCAGATAATTTCCGGGTTTGTCCAGTGGAAAAACAGGGTCCATTACCGAGGTAAAGGTATCAAGTCCCGAGTAATACCATTGCCTGAATATTATCTCTCCCAGACCGGATTGTGTACCATCTCTAAGTCTGAGAGAGTCCGGGATACAAAGCACATCGGGCACATCGATCACCGCCGTAAACTTGCTTATATTTATGGTCTCAGTAGTCTGAAAGGTGTCAATGCAGCCGTGCCTGTCCGTAGCCGTAAGTATAGGTGGCGGCAGATTTCCACCTTCTGTATACAGGATGGTGTATGTCTGCGGTGAGTTTTCGGTAACTACGTAATTGCCGGCCAGGACTTGAGAAGATACTGCATCCTGGAGCTGTGAGTTGAGTCTGATGGCCAGGGGAGCACAGCCGCTGGTAGTGTCTATGGTGTATGAGGCTTCAATGTCCGTAATAAAAATGGAGTCGGCAAAAATGTGTTCGCAGCCGGAATCCTCATTATAGGAATAGTGACTTAGGATATAGATGCCCCTTCCGGGAAAGGTATAGGCGTTAACAAGCGAATCCCTGAGAGTATCCCTGGAAGTATCGGACAGGTGCACGACCCAATAGAGGCTGTCGGCTCCCAGCGATTGATTTTGAATGCCAATTGTATTGGGGTTTTGGCAGTCATAGGTAACGGCAAACTGTGACTTAGGCTTGAATACCTCGATGTAATCTTTTTTTGTGACACTTTTGGGGCAACCATTATGGAATGCTGTAAGCGTTATATCAAAAATCCCTGGCTCCTGGATCGCATACATAGGATTCTTTTCTATGGAAAATACCGTGTTTGCCGCACCATAGCTCCACACCCAACGGTTAGCGTAACTACTGGTGATGGCGGTGAAATTTCTTGTGGTGACCAGGCAGTCATTGAGCGGATCGGCCGTAAAGTCGACTTCCGGCGGTATGCCCCCTTTTACATACCCGTTTCTCCATAAGGTATCCTTGCATCCGTAGATATTGCTTACGATCAGCTTCAGGTCCCATACTCCGGTATCAGATACAGTGATTACAGGGCTTTTGTCTGTACTGGTAAATATCGCCGGGCTTCCAACCTCCCAGTACCAGCTGCTCAGGGGTATCTGGCTTGAAATGCTGTCAACCAGGGTTGCGGTGTAGGGCACGCAGCCCGAAACGGGAAAAACCGGGAGTAAGGCCTCAAACTTCACCAGGTCGATGGCAATGGAATCAATTTTCTTGATGCACCCGGATTTGTCAACATAGGTTAAAGTGGCATTGTAAGCTCCGAATTTGTCTACAGACAGATTGTGTACAGGTCCATTAAGCGTGGTATCCAGGTCACCGCCATGTAATGTCCATGTAAAGATGCCTGAACCCGACGGACCTGCTGTGAGACCCACACTGGCAGGTATAACGCAGGTAAACTGATTGTTGATGTCGTAGGTTACCTGTGGTACAGGCAGGATGTTGATACATGGCTTAGAGACTACATCCGGGCAGTTGCCGGTAAACCGTGTCAGTTTTACTGTATAGCATCCGGGCGAAACATAAGTATGTGCAGGATTGAATGTTTTTGAAAAATTACCATCTCCAAAGTCCCATAATACTGAATCAGCCGCAAAATTTGATATATCCTCAAACTTCACCGGAAGCCCTGTACAAAAGGCGGTGTCTATGGTTCTGAAGTCGCTTTTTCTCTCGGTATTTACCAGATTTGCAAACAAAAGTGTATCCACGCATGGCCCTTTTTTTGCTATGACTCGGATGGAATATGAACCCGGTTGGTTATAGTTTACATTGGGAGGCTGTAAGCCATTGTAGGTCAGTCCGTTGCCAAAGTCCCACTGGTACTCTACGCCGGTTTCTGCGTATATATTGGTAAACTTAACCACCCAGGGGTAGCTGCATATATTGATCAATTCTGTCCTGATGTCAACTCTTGGCGGAGCCGTAATGTCTATCAGCTCAGGTTTGTTGACGGTCTGCTTGCATCCCTTTGAGTCAGTGATGGACAAGGTGGGTGAATACTTAGATTCAGTAATGTAGGTTGTTGCTATTGCTTGCAGCGAATCCGTACTTGTGATGAGGTTTGAAGAGCCTCCGACATCCCACACCCAGGTGGTGATTGGGCCATTGGCTGACCGGGATTTATTAATGAAGTTAACTGTCACGGGGACACAGCCTGTTGTCCTGTCCACGCTGAAGTCTGCCACAGGGTTTTCATATACCCTGATCACCTCGTTTTTGCATAAAGTGGAAGAGGCTCCGGTACTGGTTTTTACTGTGAGGCAGATGGTATACTTGCCCGGTAGGGTAAAGATTCTTCCTGGATTTTGTTTGGCGGAGTTCACTCCGCCCAGGTCCCACGTCCAGCTGGTTATGGTGCCGGAAGTAGTTGTGGACTGGTCCAGAAAATTGACC
>JAGVTV010000184.1 GCA_019136675.1 Bacteroidota bacterium | reverse complement strand
ATTTTACCATAAAAGATTTTATTGACCTGCACAAAGAAAAGTACAGTACCCAAAATCTGTATGTCACGGTGCCACAAGCCATCACTTACTTTGATGATGCGGAAGAGAGCGAAGACCCGGTCAGCCTGAAAGGTCAGTCATGGAAAAGTGTAAAGGCATTTATTCAGAAAAAAGTAAGAGATTATCTGATGTGACCATATCCGGTGCTGCAAGTTTAAAAATTTCTATGATACAACTATTATAGTTGGCTGACCTTCTTCAGAAACCATATCTGTGATTTTTTAACGTTTTCTTGTCTCAAATTTGGCAGCAAAAAGGCACAGGTTTACGTTAATTAAGTACAATCCAATAATATGAATCCTAAATATTTTTTGCCGGCCCTCCTTTTTCTTTTTATCGGATGTAATAAGGATGACAACGAAGGCATAATGGGCAAGTGGAATCTTGTCAATGTATCCGGCTCCATCGCCGGAGTAAATATCGACCACCCCAAAGGTGAGATCGTGTGGGATTTTGGCGAAAGCCTGATAATTACAAATAACTACAATGGTAATCTTGACCTGAGTTTTCCTACAGGAAAATATGATTATGAGTTAAAAAAAGATATGACCCTGTACATCAATGGAAACGAATTTGGCACTGTCACCTCTTTGACAGACACATCTTTGGAGGTGGGCCAGCCAAAATGGTCAGATGGTGTTTTTTATAAATTTGCCAGGTAATATCCGTAACCATCCGTATTCTGAATCCCTTCCTTTATAGAATAATAGACTTTTTTAGTCGATATAATTTAACATTTACCTCTGCCCAAAATGGATTTCATTACTTTTGATATTGGTAAGGTAATTTTTTGGGGAAATGAAAGTGTTGAGTTTTATTTTATTGGTGCTTACAGGCATATATGGCAGGGTGTGGTCCCAAAATACCAATGACATTGATTTTGTATACCAGCTTACCAAAACCACCGAAAATATAAGCATTGACGGATCCGGCGATGACAAAGCATGGCAACAGGCCGAAGAAATCAGTAAATTTGTCCTCAATGCTCCCATAGACAATGCACCCCCTGACAAAAACACCCGCGTAAAGTTGCTCTGCGACGATGACAACCTTTATGTCCTGGCCGTTTGTTTTGACGATCCTGATCACATCATCCAAACACTTAGAAGAGACGGGTTTAGCGGCGACAGTGACGAATTTGCTTTTCTGATCGATCCTGTTGGCAACAGAGCCAACGGATATGGTTTCGGTGTCAATGCCATGGGTGCACAGACCGAAGTCATCCTGTCAGCAGATGATGCAGATGCATCCTGGGACAACAAATGGTATTCTGCCGTCATGCGGCATCCTGACAAATGGGTAGTGGAAATGAAGATCCCTCTAAAAAGCATCAGGTTTAAAGAAGACATCACCGCCTGGAGGTTTAATATGGGCAGGATGGACCCCGGCAGCAATCAGGTCAGTGTATGGGCACCCGTACCGCGACAGTTTGACTTTGGAGACATAGGCTATTACGGCACTCTCCGGTGGCCCGAGGCCCCACGAAGGAAAGGCGGCAAAATATCCATGATACCTTTTGTCTCAATCCGAAACGATAAAGATGAAAATGGAAAAGAGACCAGCTTCAGGGCAGGAGGTGACGCCAAGGTGGCCATTACACCATCTCTTAACCTTGACCTGACTACATTTTCTGACTTTTCGCAAGTGGAGGTGGATGCCCAGGTCACCAACCTGACCAGGTTCAATATTTTTTTTCCGGAAAGAAGGCAATTCTTTATCGAAAACAGTGACATTTTCAACAATTTCGGGCTGGGTGCCGACCAGGTATTTTATTCCCGGACCATTGGTCTAAACCGCCAGGGCCAACCCATACCTATCCTTTACGGAGCCCGGCTCACCGGCAACATCAGCGAAAACCTGCGTGTAGGAGCTTTTAATATGCAGACCCATGACGAAAAACAATCCCTGGGTGATAACTTCAGTGCTTTTGCATTCCAGCAGCGATTGTGGAGCCGGTCACGGTTCAGGGGCATCCTGCTCAACAGGCAGGGATGGCTTGACGGCAACTTTGACAAAACTAATTATGGCCGCAATGCGGGCGGAGATTTCCAGTTTACTACCAAGGACGGTAAAATATCTGCTTCTTCAGGATACATCCATTCCTTTAAAGGAGCGGATTTTGACCACAGCAACGGACAGTATTATGGTGGTTTTTCTTACAATGGCCAGAGATTCAGGACCTTTATAGAGTGGCAGCATGTGGGCAAAAACTATTACACCGA
Organism: Bacteroidota bacterium; assembly: GCA_019136675.1. Classification (GTDB taxonomy): domain Bacteria; phylum Bacteroidota; class Bacteroidia; order Chitinophagales; family Saprospiraceae; genus OLB9. The sequence goes on along the minus strand of JAGVTV010000184.1, from coordinate 24,429 downwards.
CATGGGATTTAACACCCGGCTGGAAAACTACGACCCAGAAAACGACCGTGTAGTCCGTATCGGATACACTAATCTCTCATCCAATATCGATTATTACACTTACCCCAAAAACAGCCGTAATGTCAACTTCCACTGGTCGGGAATGGAAAACTACGTGTTTGTCAACAGTGACGGCACTGGGCTGAATGAGTGGTACACGCGGATCCGGCATTTTATTTTTTTCAAAAATACCAGTGCTCTGAGATTCCGTGCCAATAACAACTTTGTCAGGCTGATCTATCCCTTTGGCATCACGAGCCCTAACCTTCCCAAAGGGGATTACAACATGTCCGAGTTTAACGTTCAGTACAACAGCGACAACCGCAAGAAATGGGTGTACGATATTTTTGCAGTCTATGGCCAGTTTTTTAATGGCATAAAGCATACCTACCGCGGCGGTGTTACCTACCGGGTTCAGCCCTGGGGCAATTTTAGGGTGGGCGTGGAGCATAACGACCTGAGGTTTCCGGCTCCTTATCAGGATGTCAAGATCACCCTCGGCACTTTCAGGGCTGAGGTCAACTTCAGCACGAGCGTGTTCTGGACTACTTTCCTTCAATACAACACTCAACAGGATAACTTTAACATCAACTCACGTCTTCAATACCGGTTTGCCCCAATGAGCGACATATTTCTGGTCTATACCGACAATTATGGCATAGAAAATGTTTTTACAAATAAGAGCCGGTTTGTAGTGCTTAAGCTGAATTACTGGCTCACACTTTAGTGAATATCATCTCCCTTTATAACATTTAAAAAAATAGTATTAATGTCAGAAAAAATAACCGTAACAGCCCTTGTCAATGCTCCGCTGGAAAAAGTGTGGAAATCCTGGACCGAACCCTACCACATTATGAACTGGAACCACGCCAACGATGACTGGCATACTACCCACGCCACCAATGATCTGAGGCAAGGAGGCAAATTCACAGCCCATATGGCCGCGAAGGATAAAAGTTTTGGTTTCGACTTCGAAGGAATATATGACAAGGTAATACCAAACAGCCTTATATCCTATCTGATGCCTGACGGCAGAGCTGTGGAAATAACCTTTAAAGACCAGGACGGAGAGACATGGGTTTCTGAGTCCTTTGACCCGGAATCTACCAACCCTTCCGACCTTCAGAGACAAGGATGGCAAGCCATTCTTAATAATTTCAAAAAATATACCGAAGACCTGTGGAAGGGCCGTAATTACAGCATATATATAGAAGCATCTCCCGAGAAGGTTCACGAGACCATGACAGATGCCGAAAAATACCGGCAATGGACCAGACCATTTAATGAGAGCTCATATTTTCGAGGAACCTGGGAAGAAGGTACCAGAATCCTTTTTATCGGCTGTGACGAACAAGGCAATGAAGGTGGCATGGTCAGCCGCATCAAGGCAAATCAAAAAGGCAGGTATATCAGTATAGAACATCTGGGAGAATACAAAAATGGAGAAGAGATTACCTCCGGCCCGAATGTGGAATCCTGGGCAGGCTGCCTTGAAAACTACACCTTCCTGCCTGAGGGTAGCGGGACACGGATATTGGTAGAATTGACCGGCGGACTGGACTCCTTTGCGGAATATTTTGACAATACCTGGCCAAAGGCACTTGAAGTGTTGAAAAGCATTTGTGAATAATTTAAAAAATTTGGCATGTCAAAAGTCAGTATTTATATGAATTTTCCCAATCAAACCGAGGAAGCATTCCTGTTTTACCGTTCTGTTTTTGGTGGCGAATTCAGTCCTCCGGGCATCAACAGATTTGGCGATATGCCACCTCAGGCAGACGCCCCTCCCCTCCCTGACCATCTGAAAAACGGAGTCATGCATGTGGCTTTGCCTATTATGGACGGATTTTTGCTCATGGGGACGGATGCTCCGCCTGAGTTTGGCTTTAAGGTCAATATGGGCAATAATATATACATCAACTTATCACCTGATACAAGGCAGGAAACGGACAGGTTGTTTTCAGCCCTGTCTGATGGCGGTGCCGTAGAACAGCCCCTGCAGGAAATGTTCTGGGGAGCGTATTATGGCAGTCTGACAGACAAATATGGCATAAGGTGGATGTTTAATTGCGAAAGTAAAGAATAGATGTTATGGAAAAAACAGAATGGAATAACATCGACCATTACATCTCGTCACTGCCCGAACAAAAAGCCATTCTGGTAAAAGAAATCCTTGACCTGATCTCAGAAATTGCTCCGGATGCCGTACCTTGTATTGCGTATAATATGCCTGCTTTCAAATATCTTGGTAAGCCATTGGTTTATTTTGCAGCTTTCCAAAACCATATTGGATTTTATGCCCTGCCTTCAGGCAACGAAGCATTTAAGGCGGAACTGTCAAAATATAAAACAGGCAAAGGGTCCATACAGTTTCCACTCAGCGAGCCCATGCCTTTTGACCTTATCAGGGACATTGTCCGCTTCAGGGTGGCAGAGGTGATGTCAGCTGCCCAACTTACCGGAAAAAAGAAAAAATAATTTGCAGACCTCAAATGGTATTAAACAATGATTCATCCTATCTATCCCTGTCTATGGTTTGAAAATGATTCTGCGGAAGCAGCAGAATTTTATTGCAGCATATTTCCTGACTCCTTCATTGTCAATTCAAATCCCCTGGCCACCTATTTTTCACTGGCAGGCATGGATTTTCTCGGCATAAACGGAGGCCCGGTCTTAGCACCCAACCCCTCCGTATCTTTTTTTATCATAACGGATGATAAAAGTACTGCCACCCGGGTTTGGACTGCTCTATCCCAAGGAGGATCGGTACTTATGGACCTTGGCTCGTACGGATGGAGCAACTTATACGGTTGGTGTGCTGACAAATATGGGGTAAACTGGCAGATCATGTATCAAAATGAAAAACCAGAGCAAATGATCGTCCCATCCATTATGTTTATCCATGATATGGCCGGCAAAGCAGAAGAAGCCATCCATTTTTATGTTTCGCTGTTTGAAAATTCAGGAGTCGACTTCCTCAGCAGGTATGAGGAGGGGCAGGGCGACGTGCCGGGATTTATCAACCATGGCAGATTCAGGCTTATGGGCAGGCAGTTTGCTGCTTTTGACAGCAGTTTTGACTACCCATACAGGCTCAATGAAGGTGTGTCACTGGTGGTCACTTGTGATACACAGGAGGAGATAGACCATCTTTGGACTGTCCTGACTGATGGAGGGTCAGAAAGCCGATGCGGCTGGCTGAAAGATCGCTATGGTCTTTCGTGGCAAGTGGTTCCTTCGGTGCTGCCTGAACTCCTGAGTGATCCGAAAAAAGCCATCGCCGTAACCGATGCCTTCCTGCAGATGAATAAATTTGATATATCAGTCCTGCTAAAGGCCGCAGAGCGTTGACTTAATTTCCCGGGCAGGGTACACTTACAGCGGTGAGGGTACCGGTGTTGCTGACCCTGAGCTTCCAGCAGTTGCCATCAGGTGATTTAATAATGACCCCGGCACCGGGCGTTTCTACGTACACATCTCCGTCTTTTACCTGAAGTTTGGCTTCCGGGGAGTCCTGGCCTATTCCCACATTGTTAACATTTTGGACAGCATAACTTATGGTCAGGACTGGTACCACAGAGGGTGAACCATCCCAGGCCACGGCTATCCTGCTGCCTGTACCTCTGATCAAAAAAACCAGAGAACCAGCCGTTTCGGGCCAGCCTGGCTGATTGACCACTTCACTAATCACCGCACTCAGGTCCGGTGAGGTCTGTAAAGGGCCTGATTCACCGATTGTATTCCAGGCAGGGATGGTCCAGGATACACTGTCGTTGGTAACCGTACGGGCAGATAGATTTCCTGTGCTTGTGGTAAATATACCCGGCAATACTGATTTCTGTGCCTTTATCCTGGCAACAGTCGTTCCGGCTGATGTCTCATCCGTAGTAAATCTGATATTGGCGGTGAGGATTCGACTGCCATAGGGTATGGCTACATTGTCAAATTTTATACCCACGATCTGAGGAATTGTTCCGTCATTTCCTAATTCTAGGTCAGTACTTGTCAGGCTTATTGAGTTGTTTTGCAGGTTTTCTTCAGCATCGTTATTGCCGCCACTGACCTGCAATGAAACCGTATCCTGCACCTGCATTCCGGTACACACGCACTGATAATTGTACTTATCATCAAAGGTGCCGGGATTGTTGTCATTGCACTGTAATCCTAATTGGCTGCAGCCAAGGTTTCCACTGAGGGCTATAACCAAAGCTATGTCTTTGTCAAAGCCAATAAAATTGCCCGCGGCATCGGTCTGATAGGTTACATTGTTTCCGGCATCAGGGTGCTGAAAAGACATAAAGAGATATTTGTAATCCGGGGTAAAGGTTATGCCTGTGGGCTCACTGCCGGCAGGGGCTATACCGAAAAGTCTGACATTGGGACTTGCCTGAGTGTGTCCTGCCATGACAACCCAAATATAATTTAATCCACCGTCCTGCAAAACCCAGAGATTGCCCTGACCATCAAAAGCCAGGTTGTCATTTCCTGTGCCCCAGGCGGTCACAGTGGTTCCTCCGGCATGGGTGATATTGTAAGAAGCGTTACCCACATATGTTTCAAATCCGGACACCGTGGTACCAGTGACAGGGTCGGAATCCGTAAAGCGGTAAACACAATTTTCATTTTTTACGGCCAGATACACCTTGCCGTCCGGCCCGATTTCTACATCCTCCACGCCACTAAACACGGTCGCTCCGGCCTGGTTGCATAGCGTCATGGTGTTGTTCCTGTCAGCCTGTGTGGTATTGGCGATCTGAACCCAGTTGCCATTGCCGTTTTTAGGACCGGTATAGACGTACAGGATTCCTGCAGACAGGTCACCTGCCACCGAAGCCACATACTTATAGAGGTAGCCGGGATTGGCGTCATTTCCAAAATAAGCAGTTCGGTTATTGCCGTGTATGACGATATTTTCCTTTTGGCCGCAGCCCAGTGCCCAGAGTTTTCGGATTACTGTCTTGCTGACCGGATCCACTTCCACCATCCAGCCCAGGTCATTGTATCCGTCACTGTTAGTATCTGCTGTGGAAATAACCTCTTCACAAGTGATGACCCTGTTCCAGGAGGTTATCCCACCCGAACAGTTACGTGCAGTACCGTTGACCGGTGCAAAGTTAAGAGCCGTCATCATGGCGGGGGTCCAGAGTTTAGAGACAGGGTTGAGGCTTACATTCATGGCCGTCACGCCTCCCGGTGTCAGTTCATGGTTGAGCGAAAGATACCCTGTAGATGAGGATCCCACGGCAGGTACATATCCGGTAAAATCAAAATTATCAGCAGCTGTCCCGTTGGTGATCACATCACCATGTTCAAGTATTTTCTGGAACTTATGGGTGGTAGGAAAGATAAAATTTGATGTCTGTGGCCCCGGGGTTACAGATGTAAATTGTCCTATATTCTGACCATGGCTGGGGCCTAATCCAAATATCAGTAAGAACAAAGTAGAGTAACGATTCACCGTTCTGTCTGTTTGATATTCAAAAATACAATAGATATCAATATTCGGATCACAGTTATGCTACAAACATTGAGAATGTCTGGTTTCAGGCATAATTTAGCCAAACATTACGGCTTAAATCCGAAGTTTGTCAGATAATTCATAGATTTGTCTGAATTTTAGCCACCTACTGATGAGCAGGCCTCTGATTCTACTTTTCCTGATTGTTACGGCTTTGATGCCGGGGCAGACCACATGTCAGGATGACGATGCCCTTATGATCTCAAGGATTCATGACGAATCCCTGGGCAATGGCAGGTCCTGGAAATGGCTGACGGGTCTGTGCACCCGACATGGTGGACGGATAGCCGGGTCTCATGCCTATCTGGAAGCAACAGACTACACTGCCGGCCTCCTCGCAGGTATACCAGGGGTCAGAGCCTATAAGCAGGATTGCCAGGCGGACCATTGGATCCGAGGGGATCATGAAGAAGTGGTGATCAAAAAAAGCAAGGCGGGTAAGTTAAAATTAAAGGCCCTTTCACTCGGCAACTCGGTTGCTACGCCTCCCGGCGGTGTTACTGCCGAAGTAATCGAGGTAAAAAGCCTTGACGAAGTGGAAAAACTCGGCAGAGAAAAAATCAGTGGCAAAATTGTTTTTTACAATCGTCCTATGGACCCCACAAAAATTCGCACGTTCAGTGCTTATGGTGGGGCAGCAGACCAGAGAGTATACGGCCCGGCCAAAGCAGCAGAATATGGTGCCGTAGCAGCTCTTGTCAGATCTATGACCACGCAGGCTGATGATTTCCCCCACACTGGTGTTACCGTATATAAAGACAGCCTTAATAAAATACCCGGTATAGCCATCAGCACCAATGATGCTGACAGGCTCAGCAATCTGCTCAGCCAAGGCCCGGTACACATATACTGCCGTACAAATTGCCGTCAGGAGGGTAAAAAACCCGCACCGACAGTGATAGGGGAGATAAGGGGGTCTGAATTTCCCGATGAAATCATCCTGGTGGGCGGTCATCTTGACAGCTGGGATGTGGGTCAGGGTGCCCACGACGACGGGGCCGGTTGTATCCAATCGGCAGAAGTACTCAGAATCCTTACCACCCTGGGATACAAACCCAAAAGGACCATCCGGTGCGTGCTGTTTTCCAATGAAGAAAACGGCCTTGCAGGAGGAAAAACCTATGCTGCCGAGTCAAACCGAAAAGGCGAATTTCACCTGGCAGCCATAGAGTCCGATGCAGGCGGATTTTCGCCGAGAGGCTTTGGGTTTGATGCTGACACTTCAGTGTTTAAGACCTATTACCGCAATGTTAGCAAATGGCTGCCACTTCTGGAGAGCTACGGACTGCAATTCGAAACAGGAGGAGGTGGGGCCGACATAGGGCCGTTAAAAAGCCAAAAAGGGCTATTGGTGGGCCTGAGGCCTGATTCGCAGAGATATTTTGACTTTCACCATACGGCAAATGACCGGATCGAAAATGTAAACAGGCGTGAACTTGAGCTGGGAGCAGCAGCTATGGCAAGCCTGGTCTTCCTGATTGATAAATACGGAATAAAGTGAATCCCATGCAAAAACCAGAACTGATCGAAGTAGGCGACCTTAAGTTTGTAAAGTACATAGGAGCCAGAGATATTGAAGCTAAAGTACAGGAAATAGCAGATACCATAAGAGAAGATTTTCACGAAAAGTACCCTATGTTTCTGGTGGTGATGAACGGTGCTTTTATTTATGCCGCTGACCTGATCAGGAAACTCGACTTCCCTTGCGAACTCAATTTTGTCCGCATTAAGTCATATCATGGCACTCAGTCTACCGGCAATATCGATATCTATATGCCACCCAACATTGAGATTGCCGGCAGGCACATCATCATCGTCGAGGACATCATTGATACAGGCAACTCCATGACAGCTTTTATCAATGAGCTCCAAAAACAAAACCCCGGATCCATCAGCCTGACAGCCATTTTGGTCAAGCCTGAGGCCCACCTGCACGACCTTACTACGGATTATCCGGGCTTTATCATACCCAATAAATTTGTGGTTGGCTACGGTCTCGACTACGACGGCATGGGCCGCAACCTCAAGGACATCTATCAGCTCTATAATGAGTCCTGACGAAAAGGCCCGGAAGATCGTAAATCTGATGATGGAAAAAGACGCTTTTTCCGGGTGGATGGGCATTAAGATTCTGCATGCAGGACCGGGTTACTGCACCCTGGTGGCTGCCATCACCCCTGAAATGACCAATGGATTTGAAGTGTGTCACGGTGGAGTTACATTTTCCATTGCCGATAGTGCCCTGGCATTTGCCAGCAATTCCCACGGTATAAAATCGGTTTCCATAGAGACTTCGATTTCACATACCAAACCTGTCAGGGTAGGTGACCTCATCCGTGCAGAAGCTGCAGAGCAGCACTTGTCGGACAAGTTGGCGACATACCATGTGACCCTGACCAATCAGCTCGGCGAAACCGTAGCACTTTTTAAAGGGACTGTGTACAGGACAGGTAGGGAATGGGTGACTAACTGACCTGTAAACACAAGGTTATCAAAAAGTTAAAAAACCTGCAGGTATAAATTTTGTTGTAGAATTAATTGTTTAGTAAAATTGTTGAATCATAATATGGACAGAAAATTATTGATTTCCCTTGTTTTATTGCTGATGGCCTTTATTGGTAACGCCCAGGGTATAGAGTTTTTCCATGGTAACTGGAAGGATGCCCTTGCCAAAGCCAAAGCTGAGGACAAATTGCTTTTTGTTGATGCTTTTGCCAAATGGTGTGGCCCATGTAAGGCTATGGCCAAAAATGTATTTACCCAGCAAAAGGTTGGCGAATACTTCAATGCCAATTTCATCAATCTCAAGCTCGACATGGAAGAAGCCGATGGAGTCACTTTCGGCCACAAATATGAAGTGTCAGCCTATCCGACTCTGTTTTTTATTGACGGTGAGGGCAAGGTGGTCAAAAAGATCGTGGGCGGCCAGCAGCCGGACGGCCTGATATCTGCCGGGGGAGATGCCATGAAAAAGAATGATAGAAGCGGAAAGTACGCTGAAAAATATGAGACTGGTGACAGAAGCTATGAACTTGTTTACAACTATGTAAAGGCCCTCAATGCCGCCGGAAAACCAAGCCTGAAAATCTCCAATGATTACCTCAATAGCAACCCCTCAATCACCGAAAACCAGAAACTGACCTTCCTGCTGGAAGCAGCAGTAGATGCAGACAGCAAGCTCTTTGACCAGGTCATCAGCCAGAAAGATAAGATCATAGGCAGCGTAGGCAAAGAAATATACGAAAAAAAATGTGAATCGGCCTGCCAGAATACTGTCAACAAAGCTGTGGAATTTGAGATGGAATCCATGCTCACCGAGGCCCTGGACAAGGCTAAGAAGACATTTCCTGACAAGGCAGAAGTCTTTTCCCTAAAGTCGCAGATGCAGTTTTTTAAGGCATTTAAAGCTGAGCAAAATTATATGGCATCCTATCGACCGCTGGCTAAAAAAGCTGGCAAGGACCCGGAGACCCTTAAATTTATTGTCCAGGATATCTTCCAAAATTTCCGAAACAACCCCAAGATGATGTCCGATGCCACAGAGTACAGCGGCAAAATTTATGAGCTTAAAGAAGATATGGAGTCCATGAATCAGTATATATCCCTGCTGGTACAAAACAAGGAGGTGGACAAGGCCTTGAAAGTAGTCAATGAAGCAAGGGAAAAAGCTGAAAAAAACGGTCAGACCCTGACAGAATATGACAGCATTATCCAGTACCTCAATTCCCGAAAAGCTTAAAGTGGCCTCGTTTTAAACATATTTTAACGCTGTCGGCTGCCATCAGAAATGTGACAGTCAGTACGGAGTGAAGTCTTACATGAAGATTAAACAAAAAACATTATTCGTTAACCAAATAAATTCAAAAGCAAAATGAAATCGATTTTGACCGTTTGTTTATCCATGGTTGGTCTGCTGGTCTTTGGGCAGGATGCCATCGAAAAAAAAGTATCCATGAGTCTTGGCCCACAGAATGCCTTTTATGTGGAGATTCCCGGGGCTGATAAAAAAATGGCTGAAAAGACCTTTATGGAATTTGTCAAGGATTATGGCAAGATGAAAGAAAATTCCAAAGCCCGTGAGCATTTTATGATGGCAAGTAAGATTCCTGTGATAAACGGGACCTCACCCGTAGATTTGTATGCAAAGTTTGAAGAAGGCAAAAATATGGCAACCACCTATGTGTGGGTAGACCTTGGTGGATCCTTTGTCAACAGCAGCGACCATACCTCACAGACCACCGCTCTCAGGCAGTTTATGTATGACTATTTTATTGCCGTCAGGAAAAAAGTAGTCGCTGAAGAACTTAAGACAGAGGAGAAAAACCTGTCAAATCTTGAAAAAGACCTTTCAAAATTGAAGGACAAAAACCAGGATTACCACAATGACATTGAGAAGGCCAAGCAAAAAATAGCCGAAGCCGAAAAAAACATTGAAAAAAACCTGGTGGACCAGGAAAACAAAAATAAGGAAATAGATACCCAAAAGACAGTGGTCGAAAAGGTAGTTGAAAAGTTAAACAACCTGGGTAAAAAAGACTAACTCCAAGCTTCCCATAGCGGATAATAAAACCGGACGGCACTATGACTGCCGTCCGGTTTTATATTTTGCAAACCATCCTTAGCCAAGTCCTGCCCCTGCCATTTGTCGTACATCTGCACAATTGTCAAAAATAATGTTGTACTTTCGTTGTTAAATAGTAATTTTGACACTACGTTTTACAGACGAAAATTGTATTATCAAAAAGCAAGAAATTTATGAACGTCAGTAAGTTGATATGGGTTGTGCTGCTTCTGGTTTCACAATACGGTATGTCTCAGAGTTCCTTCCACCGCACCTATCCTACCTTCAGAGATAAGGATGTATTCTGTATCTCTTCTACTCAGATGAAGGACGGCAACTATGTGGCACTGGAAATGGAAATCGAGTATGACCTTGAAGAAAACCCTTATTCGGATACGTTTATGGTCACGTCCTATAAGCCCAAGGGGGATATTAACTGGACAAGAGCATTTGCTCTGGAATCGACGCTTGACGGCAATGTACCTGCTCTTGGCTCCATCGTGCAGGGGGACAATGACAGCCTTTACTTCAGTTTTATTTCTGAAGCCCCGGACCAGCCCAATAAGATACTTGGTAGTCTTGCAAAGACCGGTGGCAACGGATGGTTCAGATCATACACTTCCAAGCCCGACAAGCCGGACGGCGATGTGATAAGCCATCTTACAGCTAATTTCAGCAAGTCATTGTTTACAGGCCATATCGGGGGAGACACTTTAGAGTCAGCGATCTACCTGAGCCGTAAAAATTACTCAGGCAATACCATATGGTCCAGCTTACTGCACGCTAAAAACGGAGCAGGCGACGATATATCTGAAATACTTACTCACCTGTCAGCAGAATCTGACTCTACCCTCCTGCTCTCCGGCGTTGTGGACTCAAATGATATTAAGTCATTCATTGCGGTTACAGATACTTTCGGTACCGTTAAATGGAGTCGCCAGTATACCGATGTTCAGGCGTTGATAGGATTTCCTTTGGCATACGATGTGGTAAGGCTTACGGATTCCACCTACATTTTGGGAGGTTTTTCAGTTGAGGTCACGGCAGGTTTTGAGTTTTCGTTTAAGGGCTTCCTGATCAAAACGGATAAGAGGGGAAATGTCGATTGGGGCAAAAAAGTGATTTTCAACGAGGAAGACATCACTACTGTCAAACATATCGCCCTTGACAAGGACAATGATATCCTGGTGGCAGGAGTAAATTTTGATACAGGCCTTCAGGAAGCCTACAATTTTGTGATGAAGATCCGCAAAAACGGCACAGTGGTCTGGAAAAAGAAATACCCGAGGGTGGGTGGTACTCTCGACTTTACAGGTAATCTTTTTGGCACTAAAGACGGCGGCAGTGCTTTAATAACCAGTGTAGCGGAAACCGGTCGGATCAAACCTTCCTTTATTAAACTGGACGACGATGGCAAAACCACCTGCGAAGAAAATATCGACGAAGAGATTTTGTTTGACAATACCTACGAAGCTGATACGTTGATATGGCAGACAAAATTGGCTAATACCAATTCAAAGTCCGTCAGCGTGACTGCAGAAGGATATAGTTATGATGTGCCTGTAGTAACACTTGATGTACGGCCATTCTGTCCCGAAGAACCCATAGACTGGACTTTCCATGCCGCTACCAAAGGTGCCACATATTATAAGTGGAGTACAGGAGTTGAAGGGCCCGACAAGGATTCGCTCAGAGTCTTTGAAGAAGGAAAATATTCAGTCACGGTGACCATAGGAGAGCAGGTTTGTTTTATGCTGTGCGATACTTCAGAGATTACCAGGTACAGCAAGCCACAGATACAGGTGGGTCTTCGTCTGGGCAACTTCTGTTCCAACGGCAAGCAGACTCTTTTTATCGGATATAACCCCGGACACCCACAGGTTAAATCCATCACATGGAGCACTGGTGCCAAGGATGTAAACACCATCGAGATCAGCACTCCCGGTGTCTACAAAGTCACTCTTGTAGACGGATGCGATGAGCAGGCTACCGGAGAGATTACCGTGCCTGCATTCCCGCAGATTGTAACACAGGCCACCATTACCGGTGACGCAGTATTCAGTTGCCTTTCCGGATTTGTGACCGGGACTCTGTCAGCCAGGGGTAACTCTACAGAGAGTGCTCTGGGCGAGGAGAGGTTCAGGTGGAGCACAGGAGCAACCACCCGGGCCATTAGCATAAACGACAACAGTACCCTGACATATACAGTCACGGTCACCGACGGTTGCGGCAATACAGCCTCCTCCTCAAAAACCTTTACAAAAACCGGAGAAGGAATCAGTAAAGTAAATATCGATGTAGACAAGTCAGCGATATGCACCAATGGACTGGTACGCCTTAATGCCATTACTGACAAATCAGGATCCCTGACTTATGCCTGGTCATCCAACCAAAATACCCCGTTTATCCTCGTTGACAAGATTGGAAATTATTCTGTTACAGTGACCGACCTCTGTGGCAACAATGCTTCAGCCTCAGCAGCCATCGGCGAAAACGAGCTAACACCCCAGCCTATTGAATACGCTCATGTATTTTTTCCGGATGGGGTACCTTTAAACAATTCACAGACAGATACCTCCAGTATATCGTACAAGTCCCTCTATCTTAATCGCACCTTCGGCCCGATCAATAAGGTAGAATTCTGTATCGATGAAATCACCAATTATGAGTTTTATGTCTTCAACAGATGGGGCCAGAAAGTATTTGAGTCCAACAGGATTGATGACGAATGGGATGGCAGGATCGGAGACAAGGACGCCCAGGGAGATACATATGTCTGGGTGGCCCGATACAGAATCCTCGGATTTGAAAAGACTGTCAAGGGCGATGTTACGATGATACGCAGGTAGTGACTCCTTTACATACAAATAAACAAGACCCGGACACAGTGCCGGGTTTTTTGTTTCAGCCATTAATTTTAAGTATTTTTGTAAGTACAATCAGATGTCATGCTCAAGATCGAACACATAGGCATAGCTGTCCATGATCTGGAAGAAGCAGAGAAGCTTTATGAAAAACTCCTGGGATCACCCTCTTACAAAAGAGAGGAGGTCGAATCAGAAAAAGTGGTGACTTCGTTCTTTCGCTCCGGTCCCAACAAGGTAGAACTCCTGGCCGCTACTGAGGAATCAAGTGCCATACACAAATACCTGGAAAAAAAAGGAGAAGGTATCCACCATATCGCCTTTGCCGTAGAAAATATCAGGGCTGAAATGGCACGACTCAAGGCCGAAGGGTTTACCCTGCTTAATGATGAGCCAAAGCCCGGAGCGGATAATAAGCTCATATGTTTTGTCCATCCTAAAGGCACCCGTGGTGTCCTTATAGAACTTTGCCAGGAGAGGCCTCACCCTCAATGACGTGGGTCGAAGTCTGGCAATATACACTGGCCATTGCAGGCAGTTTTCTGGCAGGTGCCATTAATACATTTGCCGGCAACGGATCGCTTATCACCCTCAGCATATTGACTGATATGCTTGGTCTGCCCGGCAATATAGCCAACGGAACCAACAGGGTAGGCATCCTGCTGCAAAGTGCTGCCAGCAGCACAGGATTTGCGAGGAATAAAATACTTTCGCTAGCCGGGTCAAAAAATGTCATCATCACCACGATTATCGGGGCTGCAGCCGGCGTATATACTGCAACTGTAGTGTCTGACAAACAGTTCCTTTTTATATTTAAATACCTGATGCTCATCATGCTGGTGATCATTCTCGTCAAACCCGAACGATGGCTGCATAGCCCTGCAGAAAAGACACCCATTTCTCCGTGGATTAGCATTCCTGCCTTCCTGGCTCTGGGTTTTTACGGCGGGTTCATCCAGATGGGTATGGGCCTGTTTTTTCTGGCCGTGCTCGTGCTGGTGGGAAAATATGACATCTTGCAGGCCAATGTCCTTAAAACATTCGTCATCATGATATACACAGTAGTGGTACTGGCGATCTTTACCTTCAAAGGTCTGGTGGACTGGAAGACCGGGCTTATCATGGCAGCCGGGCAGGCACTGGGAGGGTACCTCACAGCACTGTACGGACCCAGATGGCCTGATATCAATGTATGGGCGTACAGATTGCTGGTAATACTTGTTATTTTTGCAGTATTGCATGCTTTTGATGTGATCAACTTCTGACCATATGAATATACACTTGATTTCTGCCTTAATCTGTAGCCTGACACTTATGTCCTGTGCAGGCAATAAAAACATACTTTCAAGCAAGATACTGAAAGAAGACTTTCTGGCCAGAATATCAGCTGACCCCGAACATGAAGTTCAAATTATCTATACCCGGGTGGACAGGAAAAACAAAAAATTTTTCTCCTCCACTTTCCAGGTGGACCCCAAAAAGTATTTCTATCCAGCCAGCACAGTCAAGATGCCCGTAGCAATCCTGTCCCTGCAACGACTCAATGAACTTAAAAGAGAAGGCATCGACATCAATAAAAACACTGATATGCTTACAGCTGCTTTCAGACAAAACCAGATCCCTGCCTTCGTCGATTCCACTACCGTAAGTAAAAAACCCAATATCGAAAGATACATTGAGAAGATTTTCGCGGTAAGCGACAACGATGCCTATAACCGCCTGTATGAGTTCCTTGGGCAGGATTATATCAATGAAACCCTGCTGGCTAAAGGTGCTTTTACAAATTCAGTCATTAACCACAGGCTGGAAAGGGCTGGCCTCACTCCGGAAGACAACCGATATACAAATAACATCCGGTTTTTCAAAGATAAAAAGGTTGTATATGACAAGCCGGAAGCCTATGCGGCCAAAGAATGGCGACACCAGGCAGCAGGTGCTGTCAAGGGCATCGGCTACCTAAATACACACGACAGCCTGGTAAACCAGCCCTTTGACTTCTCAGGTAAAAATTTTTACAGCCTCCGTGATATGGAGGGTACCCTTCAGAGGGTATTGTTTCCCGAATATTTTGCTCCTGAACAGAGATTTGACCTGACAGAAGAGGATCTGGCTTTCCTCCGCCATAGCATGTCTGCCCTGCCCCGAGAATATCCGTTTTACCAGGACAATCCTGCCTACTATGACAGCTATGTCAAGTTCTTTATGTTTGGCGATAGTAAAGGACTGATTCCGGATGAGATCAGGATATATAATAAGGTGGGCACGGCCTATGGGTATCTGATAGACTGTGCCTATATCGAAAACAAATCCAGGGATGTCGGCTTTTTCCTCACCGCCGTCATCAGCGTAAACCGTGACAGGATCTACAACGACGGAAAGTATGAATACGAGCAGACAGGCCTTCCCTTCCTGGCCAGGCTCGGACGTGCCGTCTACGAATATGAATTAAAAGCCAAATAGCTTCAGATTCAAATCACCCGGGCCTGACCGTAAAAGGTAAAATCTCATGGCATATATTGAAGGGTCGAAAATATTATTTTGGTCGATAAAATCCGTCCATTAGTATATAGTACCGTCTTATAAATGGTACTGGGTATTGCATAGTACTATGTTTCAGCATATCTTTGCATTGTCAATCACAGATCAGGTTGACATATACCATAAAATAACAAACCATACATGGAACTGAAAATTGAAAACACAAAAGCACAGATGCGAAAAGGTGTCCTGGAACTTTGTGTGCTTTCGATCATCTCAAAGGAGGAGGCCGCCTACCCTACCGATATCATCACCAAGCTAAAGGAATCAAAGCTAATCGTGGTGGAAGGCACCCTTTATCCGCTGTTAAACAGATTGAAAGACGCATCATTGCTCGATTACACCTGGAAGGAATCCAAATCGGGTCCTCCACGCAAATATTACCAGATAACCACCCAGGGCATAGAGTTTCTTTCTGAGCTCAGGTCTACCTGGGACGAACTTAACCACGCTGTAAACCAATCACAAAACAACTTAAAATCAGTCAAGAAATGAACAAGACATTTAATATCAATCTAGGCGGTTACCCCTTTTCCATAGACGAGGACGCTTATGAATATATACAAAATTACCTGGACACGATCAGGAGACACTTCTCGGCTTCTGAGGGTTGTGATGAGATCCTGTATGACATAGAGGCCCGTATGGCAGAGTTGTTTCAGGAGCACCTTAAGGGACGTGCCATCATCAGCATGAAGGAAATAGATGAGGTCATCATGATCATGGGAAAACCGGAAGACTTCGGGGCAGAACCGATGTCAGAAACAGGTCAGGCATCCGGTAACAGATATAATAAAGGAGCCGGAAGGATCAAGACGGGCAAACGCCTGTTCAGAGATCCGGATGATAAGAAGCTTGGTGGTGTCTGCTCAGGCATTGCCGCCTATTTTGGGATCGAAGACCCTCTCTGGCTCAGGATATTTTTTGTGCTCGCAGCCTTGTTTTCAGGAGGTTTTATCTTTGTCCTGTATATGGTACTATGGTTTATGGTCCCTGAGGCGACTACCTCCGGCGACAAACTGGCCATGAGGGGAGAACCCGCAACGGTACAAAACATAGCAAAGGTAGTGGAAGAAGAACTCAACGAGCTGGGAGACAAGATCAATGAGTGGAGCAGTGACCTGAATGGTAAAAAAAAAAGCGGTGATAACACCTCAGGATTCCAGGCAAGATCATTTCTCGCTGAAGGAGTCAATGTACTCGGACATGTTGCTTCAGGAGCAGTCTCGGTAGCAAAAAATGTCTTCAAACCCCTGTTTGTGATTGTATCCGTGATACTTTTAGCAGCCCTTGCGATAGCTTGGGCTGCTTCTATTGTGGGGTTTTCGTATGCTTCTCCTATATTTATGGCCCTGGGGCCAAAATCAGGTTTTCTCAGTTACCTGGGATTCGGATCCCTGTTTTTTACGCTGGGCCTCCCTATCCTGGGTATTATCCTGCTGCTCGTAAGAGCCGCCTTTTCGTACCGTATCAATAAACATGTGAGGACCGGTATCTGGACAGTCTGGTTTTTGTCACTATTTACCACAATGTATGCCACCATGGCCACTGTAAGGGAATTCAGCCACCAAAAGGTCATCGAAACCGTATCCGACTACAATATTAGCGGTCAGGACATACTTATCAAAATGCCGGAGGAAGATAGGGCACACCACTTTGGACTGCAGCTGGATAATTTTTTGGCTGAAAGGGAGGATACCTGGGCGGTCAGAGATGTCAATATCAAAGTGGAAAGATCAGAAGACGGATTGGTCCACATTGTTAAAAAGCTCAGTTCCAGAGGTACTACAGAGTCTGAAGCCCAAACCAATTCTTCCTATGTAGGCAACGATGTAAACATTAAGGATAATGTCATCAGCATTTCCAAATACATGACCATTCCCAAAGGTCAAAAATACAGGGCTCAACAACTGGAATACACCATCCTGGTGCCGGATGGTAAAAACATTGTCCTTGACAATTCAGTGAGGGAAAGGCTTCATAGTTCCTCGCTGCTGGATTGGGAGAAGCTCTCAGCCACCACTGAAGGCCTGAAGTGGACAGTCACAAAAGACGGTGCCTTTTCGGAACAATGGAACCAACTGAGTAATCATATCCGCAATGTTTCCGCCGGAAAATACTCCAGGCTGATCATAGAAGACGGCTATCGGGTAATCATTAAAAAAGGTGACAGGCAGGATATATCATTTGAAGGCAATAAGGAACTGGTAGATCAGGTGGACTTTAAAAATCTGGACGGCACACTTACTGTCAAAGCTGTCAGTGGCGGAGATGCCGATGTTACGATCAACATTATGGTACCTGCCCTTGAGCTGGTACATCTGGATAATGTCAGGGAAGCAAGCATAGAGGGTTTTATACAGGAAGCATTGAAGTTGATCTCTGTCAATGACTCGGGAGAAGAATCTATCATCGGGTTTTCCGGCAAGATTAAAAATCTTGATATCTCCCTTGACGGAGACCAGGTTTTGACCCTGTCCGGTGAGGGTAAAAATCTTGACCTTCAGGTAAGCAACGGAGCAGAAATACAGGGTAATAAATATGCCGTGGAGACAGCCAGATGGTACGGTGACGAGGGCGAAAACTCCTCCCTTAATGTGTCCGGCACTTTCAGGACAAAAGATCCGGAGGCTGTGGCGGTAAATTTAATTGGCCATCCTCAGATCTTAAAAGGCGAATAACCTGCACCTCATACAGCCAAAGTTTAAAACAAAGAGAGGTGAGCAGCATGCTGTTCACCTCTCTTGTAATGACAAACAAAATAACCTATTAACTTACATGACCAGCTCTTCCTGGTCGATCATTTTCCTGAGGTTAATCAGAGCATATCTCATCCTGCCAAGGGAGGTATTGATACTGACCCTGGTAATCTGCGATATCTCCTTAAAGCTGAGGTCCGCATAGTGCCTCAAAATCACCACTTCACGCTGCTCATCCGGGAGACGGTCCACCAGGTCCCTTAGTTTGCCATGTATCTGGCTCTTGATGATGCTGTTTTCCATATGGTCATCCTTGCATTCCAGGACATTGAATATGTCAAAAGTGTCGGTAGAAGGTACTATCGACATTTTCTTCGACTTTCTGAAATGGTCAACACAGAGATTATAGGCGATCCTGAGGGCCCACTGGACAAATTTTCCTTCATTGTTGTACCTTTCCTTTCTCAGTGTATCGATAATCTTGATAAAAACCTCCTGGAAGATATCTTCAGCCAACTCTGTGTCCTTGACAAAGAGGTAGATAGAAGTATAAATCTTATCCTTGTGCCTGGACAATAATGTCTCAAAGGCCATCTGATTTCCACTAAGATAAAGGGTAATGAGTTCCTGATCGTTTAACATCTTAAGCTGCATATCTACACGATAATTTATGGGTTAAAAATCTCCTTATTTTAAGTGTAGATGTTCGGGACTATACGCTGCTTATTTTATTTGATGTTAAAAAAATTGAAGATAACTAAATGCAAAGATAATTGTGTTTTTGATAATGTCAATACCTCAATCAAAAAAAATCATAAATCATGCCAAACATTTTCTGGCAAGATTATTTATATTAACTTTGCAGTGCACTTCAGCCGAAGTGGTGAAATTGGTAGACACGCACGTTTCAGAGGCGTGTGACGCGAGTTGTGCGGGTTCGAGTCCCGCCTTCGGCACAAGGTAGCGAACCTTAAATGTTGGGCTCCGGGATAATAAGTTCCGGGGCCTTTTTTTATTAAAAAAACAAGGGACATGAAACCCTAACAGCTACATGTCCCCTGAGACTCAAAACTAACTATGAAAAACTACTTACCTATTTAATTTCTATGCTCAACGCAGGCTTAACCCTTGCTTCTTCCTTTTTGGGCAGTGTAAGCATCAGGATGCCCTTGTCATAAGCTGCTTCGATTTTGTCAGCCATGACGTCATCGGTCAGGGTAAAGGAACGTCTGAAACCAGAGTAATTAAATTCCTTCCTTGTCCATTTGCCTTCTTCCTTTTCATCTTTTTCAGCTCTCTTCTCTGCAGAAACTGTCAGCTGATTGTTTTCAATGGAGATATTAAAGTCCTTTTTATCCAGACCTGGTGCCGCAAACTCCAATATAAAGCTTTCAGCAGTTTCTGAAATATTGACAGACGGTACATTCAAAGCAAAATCCGAACCCACAAGCTCTGAAATGCTTCGGTTGAATACATCATCGATAATGTTGCCCAATCCCCTGGCAGGGAAAAAAGGATTGAATTTTACTACGTTCATTTTTATAAGGTTTTAAAATGTTAACTAATGTTTATTCTTATTTTACAACAACTGTATGAGGTGCTTTTTTTTCCTTCTTAGGCACCATAATCCTGAGCACACCTGACACTGTCGTGGCTTCTGCTTTTTCAGGATCCGCATTTTCGCTGAGGATAAAACTCCTTTCAAAATTTGAAGCCGTCCACTCACGTCTGAGGTATTTTATCTCGTTATCGGGACTCTTCTGACCTTTAACCGTCAATTTTCCTCCTTCCAGTGAAATCGAAATTTCACTTTTATCAAAACCGGGGACTGCCATTTCAATAATGAACCTATTGTCGCCTTCCAGTATGTTGACGGGCAATTTATGTCCATTGTCATGCAAATTAAAGTGCCTGTAAACCGGCTTTTTGTAGGCCGTTACCATCGGATTAAAAAGTGTATTATTCATATTCTATAAATTTTTGATTAAATAAATTTTATACCTTTTCTTTTGCAAAACACATTCCAAGGGCCTTTTTATGAAAAACTGGCTGAAATCAATATAAATAATATGCCATTTTGTCTTTAATTGTTGAAATTTTATGCCATATTGGCTTATTTTTATAATTAAACCAAAAAAGGGTATCTTTGACCAGCTAAATAATAAATCAAATCCTGGTTAAATGAAATCGACACCACTCACTCACATACATCAGGCTTTGGGAGCCAGGATGGCCGACTTTGCCGGTTACAATATGCCCATACAGTATACATCCATCACCGCCGAACATCTTGCAGTCAGGAACAGTGTCGGGATTTTTGATGTCTCCCACATGGGTGAATTTATAGTAAAAGGACTCCAGGCCCTGGATCTGGTACAAAAAGTGACCAGCAATGATGCATCACAGCTTGCCATAGGCGATGCACAGTACAGCTGCCTGCCTAACCCGGATGGAGGTATCGTGGACGACCTGCTGGTGTACCGCCTGCCTGAAGATATGTGCAATGAAGGAGAAACGGCATTTATGCTGGTGGTCAATGCCTCCAATGCCACCAAGGACTGGGAATGGATCAACTCGCAAAATACCTTTGAAGCCAGATTGTCAGACATATCTGAGAGGACAGGCCTCATAGCCGTGCAGGGCCCGAAGGCCATTAACGTACTCAGCAAGCTGACAGAAGCTGACTTGTCTCAAGTGCAATACTACACATTTGTCAAAGGTAAAATAGCCGGCATCGATAATGTAATCATCTCCGCCACAGGTTATACCGGTAGTGGCGGCTTTGAGCTGTATGTAGCCAATGAAAACACTGAACAGCTGTGGAACGCTGTCATGGCCGCCGGTGCAGAATACGACATCAGACCATGCGGCTTGGGGGCCAGGGATACGCTTCGTCTGGAGATGGGATATTGCCTTTACGGCAATGATATCAATGACACTACCTCACCGCTTGAAGCCGGCCTGGGATGGATCACAAAACTCGGCAAGCCATCAGACTTTATAGGAAAAGACCTGCTGGTAAAGCAAAAGGGCGAAGGCCTGACTCAAAAACTGGTCGGATTTACCCTGCAAGAAAGGAGAGTACCCCGACATGGCTACGCTATATGTGACCAAGGTGGAACTCGGATCGGTGAAGTCACCTCCGGCACACAATCACCGTCACTCGATATTCCCATCGGCATGGGGTACGTTCCGACATCTTTCAGCAAGCCTGGTACATCTATATTTATACAGGCAGGAAATAAAATGCTGGAGGCAACAGTATGCAAATTGCCATTCCTCAAAATAGAATTATAAAGGAAGGAAAATAAAAAAAGGGCAGAATTTCTGCCCTTTTTCTTGTGGGAGATGAGGGATTCGAACCCCCGACCCCCTCGGTGTAAACGAGGTGCTCTGAACCAGCTGAGCTAATCTCCCATACTGCTTTTCAGAAAAGCGACGCAAAGATATATATCTTATCCATTAATGCAAATTTTTTAACCGATAATTATCTAAAGCTTTTCCCTCGTCGGAGTCATCTTATTCCGGTGTGCAGTTTAAATATGCCCGTTTAAATAAAAAACGTCTGCTCTTTTGGGAGAGCAGACGAATCAAAACAAAACGAAAAACCAACTTTTCTATAACCTACAAAACTTAACCCAAATCAGAAAGACTTACGGAGTTGTACCGGCAGAATGGTCTCCTTACCCGAACGGTTGACTTTTATGCTCACCGTATCTCCGACTTTACTGTATTTCATGTTTTTTAGTATATCATCATAGTTTGAGATCGGATTACCATTGATCTCAATTATGACGTCACCTGGCAGAAGCCCTCCTAATTGGGCCGCACTTCTACGCTCTACCTCATCTACATAAAACCCTTTTTTGCCGCTGAGCTTGAGACCATATTCCCTGATCAGCTCATCATTCACATCATACCCGCCCACACCCAGACTTGTTCTTTCTATGTTTCCACCTTTCTCAATAATGTCAGATACCACTTTTTTTACGATCCTGGAGGGTATGGCAAAGGAATATCCTGCAAAAACACCAGTAGGAGTGGCGATGGCTGTATTGATACCTATGAGTTCGCCCTGCAGATTGACCAGGGCACCTCCACTATTACCGGGATTGATTGCTGCATCTGTCTGTATAAAATCCTCGATCTTCTTTTCATCCTGGATGATATTCAAATCCCTGCCTTTTGCACTTACTATGCCGGCTGTAACTGTGGAGGTAAGATATCCGAATGGATTTCCGACCGCAAGCACCCACTCGCCAACACTGACCTTTTCAGAGTCGCCCATTCGTATTGGCACAAAGTCCTTTGGGTTTTCTACCCTGATGACTGCCAGATCAGTAGACGGGTCAGTGCCCACTTTTATCGCCTTGTATTGCCTTCCCTGTGCATCGGTGACCTTTATCTTGTCGGCAAATCCCACCACATGATTGTTGGTGATTATATATCCGTCAGCTGAGTAGATAACACCTGAACCGCTGCCATTTTTGGGACCGTAAAAGTTTCCACCGCCAAAAAAGTCGTCAAATCCGAAAAAATCAATTAGCGGATCCCTTCGTGATTTATTCCTTTTTGCCAGGACCTGCTCATCGCTTTCCTCGGCATATATATTGACCACTGAGCCTGTAGATTTTCGTGCACTTTCTACAAAATTGAGGCTGGTGTCATCATCTAATGGTGACCTGTTATAGGACGTAAACGTTGCCTGTGGCACTGACGGCCCTTCTTTTTCGCCATATCCTCTGATTTGCAGGCCGGCCAATACAATTATTCCGCCTGTGATGCCTGCACACAATAACTGAATGAAAGACTTCATAGGTATCTGAATTTCAACTTATAACGACAAAAATAAATTTGGGTTATGTGGCCGGTGTCTTTTAACACAATCTTAACAGCGACTTGAGGATGACTGTTAAAACACTCCCTGTACGTACCTTGGGCAATTAAATGTAGTAAAATGCACCAAAATCCCCGATATCTTATAATTTTGCGTAACTTTTGATGTATCCAATCGTCAAAAATAATTTACTCTTTAAAATTATTAAATGGTAAGAAATTGATAATAAACCTACTTAACCCCATTATTGTCAGTTCATCCTCTAAAACGATGACTGACGAAGAAGCCGTTGAACAATACCTTATAACCCAAAACGTCAATTATTTTAACCTGATATACGACAGGTATACCAATAAGGTTTATGCTAAGTGTATATCAATGCTTAAGGACAATGAAGCGGCAGAAGATGCCACCCAGGAGATTTTTGTCAAAATCCTTTTGAGTTTGTCACGCTTTACTGGGAAGTCGAAATTTTCCACTTGGATCTACTCGATTACCTACAATTACTGCATTGACATGATCAGGAGGGATAAAAAGGACATTGAGGTGGCTGTAAATGATTTTTCAAGGATTGACCATGTGGATGACAACCTCCTGGATGCAGAGATACTCGAAACCAATATTTTCAGGCTGAAGGTGGTGCTTAATCACATGAATGTCGAAGACAAGAGTATTCTCATGATGAAATATCAGGACGATCTTTCGATCAGGGAAATCTGCGAAATGCTTAACAAAACTGAAAGTGCCGTTAAAATGAAGATCCTTAGGGCAAAAGAAAAGTTCATTAAGATTTACAATGAGCATTATAACGACAAAGTATCTTAAATAAAAACATGGCGGTTAACAATTTTAAAGAGCTGGAAAATCAGATCATTGAGGAAAGAGGTTCAGGAGACGAGGACACAAAAAGAAAGGTGAATTCTAACATAGGGTTTTTTAATTTTATCTCAACACTCATCGATTTATACCTGCCAAAGGTGGGCGACGTGCTGAAGTCAATGGCAGGAGAAAATGAAGTCCCCAATAAAAACAATAAAAAATAATTTAAAAAAAGATCATGTCTAGTTTGTTTTCACTGATGTTTAGCCAGCAAATCCTGGATGCACTGTCTGAGATGCTGATGGGTATGGTAAATGCCATTCCAAAGTTTATAAGTGCCCTGGTCATTTTGCTGATAGGCCTGATAATCTCAAGTCTTGTCAAGAAAATTATTACCAGAACCCTCAGAAAATTAAACTTTGATGAACTGGGTAGTAAGATAAATCAGATCGACATCCTCAACAAAAACAACATCGAGGTAAAGCTAAGCCAACTGGCCGGAAAGACAGTTTATTTCCTGCTTATGCTTGTCTTTGTCATGGCCGCTATTGGTG
>JAGVTV010000218.1 GCA_019136675.1 Bacteroidota bacterium | reverse complement strand
TTCTTCCAGGGCCTCCCGGACCTCAAATATCATGTCATTGGGACCGCAGATAAGAAAGGCATCTGTATTATCGGTCTCAAAAAGATGTTTGGCCAGTTCCATGCATTTTGCTTTGTCAATTCTTCCATGCAGGATGGGGATGCCGGTTTTTTCACGGCTGAAGATATGGTGAATGGAAAGCTGACCCAGGTGTTTATTTTTCAGAGCTTCGAGTTCATCCCTAAACATGATGGATTCGAAATTTCTGTTGCCGTAAAAAAGACGGATGTCTGCACCTTTGTCCTTGTTTAGGAGCGACCGGATGTGTGACAACACGGGCGTGATGCCGCTTCCTGCCGCAAAGCAAACCACTGTTGTTGGATCTGGTTCCTTGAGGGTAAAATTGCCGGCCGGAGCCATGACTTCCAATTCGTCTCCCGGGGTCAGATTGGACATTGCCCAGGACGAAAACCTTCCGTTTTCCACTTTTTTAATGGCTATGGCCCATGAGTCGCTCCTCTCACCGGTACACAATGAGTACGACCTGCGTAGCTCTTCGCCGTTTAGTGACTTCCTGATGGTGATATATTGCCCTGCCTCGAAGGAGAAAAGGTGCTTTTTGTCTGCCGGTACTTCAAAAGTTACCTCAATGCTGTCCTTTGTCAGGCGGTCTACCCTGATTACCCTGAGACTAAAAAAATATTTGTCGGACATACAAAACGAACATTTGTTCGCAAAGATAAGGAAATATCCTGTTTACAAGACTGCTTACTCAAAAAAGCAGGTCAGAAAATATGTTATTGTCTTTTTTTACCTATAATATGGTCTCTCAGGTATTCAATGGCTTCGCGGTAGCCATCCAAACCTTTGCCCACGATGCTGTGTACAGCGGATTCTCGGATATAATTCTGGTGTCGGAATGGCTCACGTTCGTAGATATTGGATATGTGTACTTCGACCACGGGCGTGCTTATGGCCCTTAGTGTGTCAGCAATGGATATCGAAGTATGGGTAAAACCTGCTGCATTGAGTACGATACCGTCATACCTGTATCCGACCCCCTGGATCTTGTCTATGATATCGCCCTCATGATTGGACTGATAATAGTGCAGATTGTAATCCGGAAAAATGGCTTCCAGCTCGTCAAAGTAAGCTTCAAAGGACTTATTTCCGTAGATTTCCGGCTGTCTTACACCCAGCAGATTGAGGTTTGGTCCGTTGATTATAATGATTTGTACCATGCTGTCAGTTTGCTACGTCAGAGATAAATTTGATCCTGGTAAGAAGGACCTCCTCTTCGCTGATATCGTCTTCATTGAGTTTGCGGATGGCTGCATCAATGGAATCCGTAGGCGAAGTTTTAAAATATTCAAATATCTCGTCCACGATCTCTTCATCCACACGGTCCTTGATGCTGTAATTTATATTGAGTTTTGTACCGCCATCCACGATGTTGTTGAGCTCGTAAAGCAGTTCGTCGTAGGTCATTTCCACATTGCGGGCTATATCCTCAAAGGGCATCTTTCTGTCTATCGACTGTATGATGGTTACTTTGTTCCTGGATTTGTTTGCCACCTGCTTGACGACGACTTCGGTAGGCCTTTCGATCTCGTTTTCCTCCACATATTTTTTTATCAGATCGATAAATGGCTTTGCAAATTTCTGAGCCTTGCCCTGGCTTACCCCTGATATTTGGAGCATGTCGTCCATGCTAACCGGATAATAGGTAGCCATATCCTGGAGGGAGGGCTCCGAAAAAATCACCCACGGTTGTACTTTGAGCTTGCGTGCTTCAGTTTTACGCAGATCTTTGAGCATCTCCACCAGTACATTGTCGAGGGCTGCTCCCTGGCCGCCTACCAGGTCCACATCGTCGTCATCCTTGACGGAAAAGTCCCTGTTGAGGGGTATCATGACAGAATGCGGATGCTTGATAAATTTTTTACCGTCGTCTGTGATCTTGAGGATTCCGTACTGTTCTACTTCCTTGTAGAGAAGGTCCATGAGGACGGCTTGCCTGAAAATGGTATGCCAGTAAAGCTCGTCCTTGTCGGCTCCGGCACCGAAGAGAGGGAGTTTGTCAAATTTGTAATCCTTCATTTCCTTGGATATCTTGCCTGTGGCAAACTCCACCAGATTTTTGATGGTATAATTTTCGTTAAGCTGCACCACGATCTGAAGGGCAAGCTTCATCTGCGGCATGACCTCCTCTTTCTTTTTAGGATGCTTGCAGTTATCACACATATTGGTGCAGTTGCTGTCATCGTATTCTTCCCCGAAGTAGTGAAGCAGGAATTTACGACGGCATGTACTTGTTTCTGCGTAGGCAATCACTTCATCCATCAGCTGGGCACTCAGTTCTCTTTCTGCCACGGGCTTGTCCCGAAGAAATTTTTCGAGTTTGAGGATGTCCTTGTATGAATAGAAGGCAAGGCAGTCTCCCTTGATTCCGTCACGTCCGCCCCGGCCTGTCTCCTGGTAATAATTCTCTATACTCTTAGGTATGTCGTAGTGGATGACAAACCTCACATCGGGCTTGTCTATACCCATCCCAAAGGCTATGGTTGCTACGATGACCTCCACTTCTTCCATGAGGAAGTCATCCTGCACCTGTGTCCGGGTTTTTGCGTCAAGCCCGGCATGGTATGCTGCTGCCTTAATGCCGTTTACGCACAAGACCTTGGCAATTTCCTCGGTAGACTTGCGGGACTGTACGTAGATGATTCCTGATTTTCCCGAATGGGTTTTGATAAACTGTATTATGCTTTTGACCGTGCCGTCCTTACTTATCTTGGGCCTGACCTCGTAGTACAGATTATCCCTGTTAAATGACGATATAAAAGTATTGGTATCGTGCATTTCCAGGCTTTTGACAATATCTGACTGGACCTTGGGAGTGGCCGTGGCTGTCAGGGCTATGATAGGGATGTCCTCACCAATAGCTGAGATCATGGTCCTGATTCTGCGGTATTCCGGCCGGAAGTCATGTCCCCATTCAGAGATGCAGTGTGCCTCATCCACTGCGACGAAGGAAATGTTAGTTTTTTGGAAAAATTCTATGTTTTCGTCTTTGGTCAGTGTTTCGGGTGCTATAAAAAGCATTTTTGTCTTGCCCGAAACGATTTCACTTTTGACCTCATTCATCTGGGTTTTTGTCAGGGATGAATTGAGAAAACTGGCAATATTGTCTTCCTGACTGTAACCACGGATTGAGTCTACCTGGTTTTTCATGAGGGCGATGAGCGGGGATATGATAATGGCAGTTCCATCCATCATCATGGCCGGGAGCTGGTAGCAAAGGGATTTGCCTCCGCCTGTAGGCATTATTACAAATGTATTTCTTTTGTCCAGGACGCTCCTGACTATCTTTTTTTGGTCACCCTTAAAAGCTTCAAATCCAAAGTATTGCTTTAGGGACGAAAGTATATCATGATCAGTAAAAGTCATATCGTTTCCTGCTTTAAGATGTTAAACCATCTGCGGGCTTTTGAACAAATGGATTGTTAGGGTTTTCGCTCCGGCAATCGACGGAAATAATTGCCGATGGCCGTGTAACGGCTTCTGTGAAGCCTCATAAAATTAAATGTAAAATTTCAAATATCAAAATAAAAATGTAAAAATCATTTTGAAGGATTCAATAAACCGGGCTTTAGGGCAATATTTGTAATTTTGGGGTTCAGGACAGACCTGTTTTATAAATTGGAAGCCAAAAATACAAAATTGAATTCAAATTATTATTCAGAAATCAGGGAAAATATCATAAGAACACTGGCAGAGGAAGCAGATGCACTGAAAACCCTGCAGGAAAATATCAGTGACGAAATGTGTTCTGCCGTACAGCACATATATGAAACAAATGCACGCCTCGTAGTGACTGGTATAGGCAAAAGTGCCATTGTGGCCCAAAAGATTGTGGCCACTCTCAACTCTACCGGTACCTCTGCCGTATTCATGCATGCTGCAGATGCCATCCATGGTGATCTGGGTCTGGTTAGCCGGGATGATATCATTCTTTGCCTTTCAAAAAGTGGCGACACCCCTGAGATCAAGGTACTCGTGCCGCTCATCAGGGAGTTTGGCAATAAAATTATAGCCATGGTGAGTCATCCGGATTCATACCTTGCCCGGCAAGCGGATTACTGTTTACATTTGCCTGTCACCCGTGAGGCTGATCCAAACAACCTTGCACCCACGACCAGCACCACCCTTCAGATGGCCATGGGAGATGCCCTGGCGGTCTCCTTGCTTACACTTAAGGGTTTTTCGCAGGACAACTTTGCAAAACTTCATCCCGGGGGCAGCCTGGGTCGACAGCTATATATGAAGGTGGCCGACCTCGTAGGCAAGCATGACAAGCCGGCTGTCGTCACCTCTGACTTGATCAGCGATGTGATTCTTGAAATATCGTCAAAAAGGCTGGGATCCACTGCGGTCCTTGACAGGGAAGGAAAGCTGTGCGGTATAATTACTGATGGTGACCTGCGAAGAATGCTTCAGACCGGTCAGGATATCAAATCCCTGGTAGCATCAGAAATCATGAGCCATCATCCCAAAACTATTGATATGCAGAGCCTGGCGGTTGATGCCCTGCAGATGATGCGTAAACACAGCATAACACAGCTTATAGCCACTGATGGTGACAGATATGCGGGCATGGTCCATCTGCACGACATACTAAGGGAAGGCATCATCTGACGAGCGTCAGTTTTTACAGGGTAATATTTTATATAGTGTGGATTTTTGATCAGGAAATGGTGCAACCATTCTGAAACTCACTTGTCATTAAATTAAACAATCAGATCAATAACCCCGGTCAGGTGGATCTTGCAGCAGACAAAAGGATGATTGATTCCTGCCTGTCAGGTGACAGACAGGCACAGTATGAGTTGTATGGTAAATACTGCAAAGGTATGTTTAATGTCTGTCTGCGTATGATCAATGATCGCAATGAAGCGGAAGATGTTCTGCAGAATGCTTTTATCGAAGTATTCGGCAAGTTAAAGTATTTCAGGTATGAATCGGCCCCCGGAGCATGGATCAAACGGATAGTGGTCAATCAGTGCATCAACCATCTCAGGAAACGCAGACCTGTTTTGACCGAGTCAGGAGAATTACCTGAATCCACTGCCGAAGAGACAGGAACGGACCCTGAGTTGAACGTGGGGCGTATCAGAAATGCCATCGCACAGATGCCCGACGGTTACCGCACCATCTTTTGCCTGTATGCCATGGAGGGATATGATCACGGTGAAATCGCTGAGATCATGGATATCAGTGAGTCCACATCCAAGTCACAATACAGCCGGGCCAGGGCAAGACTATATGACATTTTAAAAGAATCAGGAGACATAAACAGACTTTACGAATGACAGCAGATAATAATAATCTTGAAAAATACATCCGGGACCACAGGGATGAGTTTGACGACCAGGTCCCTGGCAGGAGCGTATGGATCGGCATAGAACAAAAGCTGGACAAGGGCCACGGCAGCAGACTGGTTCCGTTTATGATAATGAAGATAGCCGCCATGGTAGTGCT
>JAGVTV010000138.1 GCA_019136675.1 Bacteroidota bacterium | reverse complement strand
TAAATTTACAGAATGGAGCACATAGACAAAGGGCATAAATAGAGCTGGTTTTTATAAACAAAAAACCCTTAATCAATTTAGACTAAGGGTTTTTCAGTTGGGTGGGCCCACCAGGACTTGAACCTGGGACCTCCTGATTATGAGTCAGATGCTCTAACCGACTGAGCTATAGGCCCTGCATTCTTGCGAAAGCGTGCGCAAAAGTACAACTTTTTATGTTTTCCTGCAAAAATCAGCGTCCGTTTTTATTCTCTCCGGTCACTGGTCGTAGGAGAGTCCTTTTCGCCAGTTGCCCCATTTCATATACAGGTAGCTGGGCACCAGCATCATGACCCAGTAGAGCCACTCGCTCATCCAGGCCACTTCCAGCGGCAGGTGCCAAACCTCGATGACCAGCCAGACGTATACCAGATATGCGGTAATGCCCCAGAACTCTATCCAGAAGACCACTTTGGTCTTGCCCGTAGCCACAACTGTATTCAGCCAGATCACCCCTACACAAAGGATAAGCATAGCCGCACTTACCACCCTGAGTGATCCGGTACCGGCCTCGATGAATCCGCCTCCCTGTCCGAATACACTCAGGAAAACCTGAGGAAACAGATTGAGGAGTGTCACTAATACTGCCATACCTGTGAGACTTATTACACTCAGTTTGCGGATGATGATAAAGATCTCTTCTTGCCGTCCCTGGCCGATCGTATTGGACAGGATGGTATTGGCCGAAGAGCCAAATGCCCACGAAAAAACTCCACTCAGCCCAAAGATGTTTCTCATGGCCTGCGAAACAGCCTGCCCTTCGTAATTGTACTGGCGACTGACCAGCAGGTAAAATACCCACCAAGCACCTGTGCTGATGGCCAGCTGACTCATGAGCGGAAATCCCCTGGACAGGACCAGCTTCAGGGTAGCCGTATTGATAGTATGGTTAGGCCGAATGCCGTAATTTTTCCGTATGTTAAGGCTCAAAATGACGCCAAATACCGTCAGCACGCCGGTGAGTTCTGACAGGACGGAGGCCCAGGCAGCTCCGTAAAATCCCATTGCCGGCAATCCAAAATGGCCGAATATAAGTCCGTAATCCAGCAGAATATTGACTGATGACTGTATCAGGGCAATAAGTACCAGAAACCTGGTCTGCTGTATGGATATGAGAAAGGCATTTTGCATCTGGATGCCGTAGAGGAAAAACAAACCAACCAGCCGGATGCATAAAAAATTTGCGGCCATGGAAGCACCGTCAGTCCTGACCCCGGTCCATTGCAGTACGGGATGGATAAACAGCCATGTTAAGGTGACAAATACCACGGCAAGACCTGTACTTGCCACCAGACCATGCCACAGGGTAGAGTATATCTGGTCACGGTTTTCTTCGCCTGCCCGCCGCGACATGATGGCCAGCAATGCATTATTAAGACCATAACCTATGGCCGAAAAAACGAGATAATACACACCGGTAACTCCTGCCAGGCCCAGTTCCTTTGTGCCCAGGTGACCCAGGAACACCGCATTGATCAGGTAGTTGAGCTCAGGTATTAGTTTTGCCAGGCTGATAGGCAGGGTGAGTCTGATAATGCCGCGTACGGAGGTATCTGCTTTGAGGTTGCCGGTAGTGGCCATACAGGCTTATTTTTTGTGGAGACATGACGGACTTATGCCCAGTACATAATTTTTGACTACATCGATACGGGTAGCGGCCTCATAACCCAGGAAGCCGCCTATCATCTCATTTTTGAGTTCTGTACGGGCCAGTTCAGTCAGTCTTTCGGAGACGGGCATCCATGACCAGTGCCATTTTTCTTCGTTATAGCCAGTTATCCGGTCGGTTCCTTTTTGGGTGTAAGGCTGACAAAAACCGTATTCACGGGCATGGGCAAAGAGCCAGGTATAAATTTTGAGACCCTCGCCGTTTTCAAAAAACTCGTTGGTAAATGCATTCAGGTCGATGTCGGTGCCCCAGTGGTGACGTGAGGTGCCGGGCATGGAACTGTATTCAAGGATTTTTCGGGCACGGTCGGCAGGGTCAGGGATATCACGGGCTGCATTGGTTTGGTCCTCAAGGATGGTCTTGCCTGTCCATTTGTTTTCCCAGATCCTTTTCTGGTTGTCAAAATTGCGTGTGGCCGACCTTATCCGGAGATTTATACCATCTCTGGCCGCTGCTTCGTGCATGGCAATAAATGATGCCAGGACGTCTTTCCTGAGGTATCTCACCTCTTCGTCGCGGTATTTGGGCGGGATCATGGTAAAATCAGGGTGTGTGGCCGGGTCAAACCTGCCCATGAGGTAGGCCGTATCAAATGAAGCGTTTTTGATGGTATCGGTTACAGCTATAGGATCTGGAGCCTCGGGGGTTGTTGTCCTCGGGGATTTGCAGGACATAAAGCCGGAATATACCAGTGAAATCAGGATAAGGTATATGGACATTGGGGTTGATTTATTCATTTTTTGAAGGTGGTCTTCGGGCCTTTCGGCCAATGGTCATCGATATCAGAGCTAACAGGGAGGTAATTCCGGGCACAATATAAGCCATCTCAACACTTTGGGTACTATCTCCAAGCAGACCACGGACAAGATACAGGCAGTACAATACCGATACAGCTGAAATAATTACCGCAGCCCTGACCTGGGACGGTATTCCGTATTTGACGCCATTGTTCAGCGAAAGCAGGGCTATTCCCAGGACCATCAGTACGATGACCGGCACTTTTTGTTGTGCCTCGCTTATAAACTGCCATATGCTGATCCCCGCAAGAATGACTGCATTTAAAAGGTTTGCCCGGTATGCTGTCATGTCTGAGGTTATTCGGCAAGTTTTTTCATGTGCAGGGTCATACCCTTGTTGTTACTGCTGAATACACGGCACGACAGAGAGTTGTCAGGATTTTTGACATACACGATATCTGTGGGAAAGTCATGTTCCGGGTTGCTGAAATGCAGGCTGTCGGCTTTCACGCTTTGGAGGACGAAAGAAATGGTTTTTCCATCATTATGACCTGAAACTGTCGCCTCATATACCAGTTGGCCGTCTTTGCTCCGGATACTGAGCTGTTCAGTAATTTTACCTTCCCGGTTTGAATATGAATTACCTTTCAGTTCGCCGCCATCAAGGGCCCAGGTCTCTATGCTGGAACTGTCATCCGTAATCCAGGAGCCCTGCAGCCATCTGAGATCTTCCGGGCTTGGGTGTTTTACTGCATTTTCCCTGCAGGAGCCAAGGGTCAAAAAAACGACGGCAATAAAGATCTTAAAGTTTTTCATACAGGAAATTGGTCATTTTGGTATACAAATGTAACGTGGCATTGTCGCCATAGATGCCGTGGTTGCGGTTTGGGTAGAAATAGGTGTCAAACTGCTTGTTGGCCTTGATAAGGGCATTGACGAGCTCTGCCGTATGCTGGAAGTGCACATTGTCATCAGCCATGCCATGGATTAGCAGTAGGTTGCCTTTGAGTTTGTCAGCAAAATATACGGGCGAATTTTCGGCATATCCTTTTTCATTGTCGGCTGTGGTACGCATATACCTTTCCGTGTAAACGGTGTCATACCACTTCCAGTTGGTAACCGGAGCCACTGCTATGGCGGACTTAAAAACGTCGTTTCCCTTAAATATGCAAAGGGCCGCCATAAAGCCTCCGTAACTCCAGCCAAAAATGCCTATCCGTGCCTTGTCCACATATGGCTGTGAGGCCAGGTAACGGGCGGCTTCTATCTGATCGAGGGCTTCATAATGGCCAAGCTTCAGGTAGGTCATTTTCTTGAATTCCTCCCCACGTCCACCGGTGCCTCTGCCGTCTACACATACGACGATGTAACCGGCTTTGGCCAGCATC
Source organism: Bacteroidota bacterium (assembly GCA_019136675.1). Classification (GTDB taxonomy): domain Bacteria; phylum Bacteroidota; class Bacteroidia; order Chitinophagales; family Saprospiraceae; genus OLB9. Next base: position 3,106 of record JAGVTV010000138.1, on the reverse strand, counting down.
TGATACCACCAGTAAGAAGATCCCTTCCACGAATCGGTGACAGACTGGCTTCCCGGCCCGCTGTACTGGGTCATGAAAACCGGATATTTTTTGGCCGAACTGAAATCTGCTGGTTTTAGCATCCATCCGTTGAGCTTTACATTTTCGGATGTGGTAAAGCTAAAAAACTCAACAGGTGCCGCACCGAATGTTTCCTGTAGTTTGGCATAATTGACATTGTCCTCGATTACCCTGACTTTATTGCCGTGTCTGTCCATGACAGAGTATACGGGTGCTGTGTTGATAGTGCTGTAGGTGTTTGAAAAGTATTCAAACGTCTTGCTGAACAGGGCATTGTTGGTGCCAGAAAGTGTCGGTGTCAGGTCTGTTTTGTTTTGACCATTGAGGTCGATGCTGTAGACGTGTTTTTGGACAGGTGATTTTTCGCCGGCCTGATAAAATACCTTATTGTTTTTTTGGTCCACGCCGAAAAATGTGGCGACATCCCACTTGCCATCGGTGATCCGGGCCTCCTTCTTTCCGTCCATGCTGATGAGGTAGAGGTGATTGTACCCATCCTTTTCTGAAGACCAAACAAATGACTTTCCGTCTTTAAGGAAGGTCAGGTCGTCTGTTATGTCGATGTAATATTTGTTTTTCTCCTCATACATAACAGATGACTTTCCTGATTTCATATCTGCCAGATAAAGCTTCAGTTCATTCTGGTACCTGTTCATCCTGAAGATGCATAGCTTGTTGGCGTCAGTGGTCCATTTCATCCTGGGGATATACATTTCGGTCATATCGCCTATGTCAGCTTTTACTGATTTCCCTCTTGAAAAGTCATAGACCCAGGCAGATACTTCTGAGTTTTTTTCGCCCACACGCGGATACTTAAATGTTATATTTTCCGGATAATCCTCTTTTCTGAACATTTGCATGGTAAACTCTCTGACCTTGCTTTCGTCAAATCGGATGTAGGCCAACTTCTTACTGTCAGGGGCCCAGTAAAAGGCCCGTGTAAAACTGAATTCTTCTTCATATACCCAGTCACACATGCCGTTAATTACCTGGTTTTCCTTTCCATCGGTGGTGACCTGGGTCACGTTGCCGCTTTTAAGGTTTGAAATATAGAGGTTATTTTTATAGACAAATGCCACTTTTTCGCCATCGGGAGACATCTGGGCATTGCTTACCTTTTTACCGCCATAGACCTCAGTAAGGTTGCCGGATCTGATATCAAAAACATGTACCTTTGAGGCTGTAGAGTGTCGGAACAATGGCTCTTCCTCTGATTCCAGAAGGATTTTGGTTTCGTCTTCGCTGAAGGTATAATTATCAAAGTCCCCTGAAAAGCCGGATTTGCCAGCAAATTTTACCCCGTCAAACAGAGTTTCCGAAAGAGATCCTGTAGTGACATCCATTTTCTGGATCTTGGCGTCCCGAATCACACTGTAGTGTCTGCCATCATTCATAAAGACAAAACCAGGGACGGAATTGGAGCGGAAAGTGTATGATTTGTAAATGTCTTCCAGAGTAATCTGTTTCTGACCTATGGCAATGAATGGCATGACTCAGAAAAATTTTAATTGAAAATAGAATTTAGACGACAAATGTTTAAATCGTCCCGTATAATATAGTGAAAGTAAGTGCGGGGCGGCACTGGCTGCATCAGAGATCCCATTTTTTATTGGGCCACGCAAGGTTTATTTCGCTCCTGCCGGCAATGTCGTAAAACGTTTTCGGGCTTTGAGTTCGGGCGGGTTTCGGAGTACCAAACTGTCAACCAGCAATACACTTGAATAGAAGCACAAAGTTCCAAGTTTGCACGTCAGCCCGCCTGACGCAAAACCCGTGTTAGCCACTGGCCAATATTACATTTTTTAAGTCGTCCAGTTTTTGCTTATAATGTCCGACCAATACTGGTCTATGTTTGCAGCCATCTTCAATTTTTTCTATTACATCATACGTCTTTACAATGAATTGTTTTAAACTGTCAGTAGAATTTGCTACCGTTTGATTGACCCTGATAAATTCAATTATTTTTTCAATGTAATTATCTAAACAGTTTGTCTGTAAAATATACCAAAGAGGGAAGAGTGTCTCTGGGTCATTTATATTTAACTTGTTAAACTCCTTCTGCACCAATTCTTGTGTCCAAATACGTTCTTGTTCTACGGATATATTATAACTTGAGTATTCACTAATTAATCCGTCTCGCATAATTTGGAACTTACTTGTCCCATAGTCAAAAAATATTTTCTTAGCTCTATCTATGTTGTCCTCTTGTGTCATATTGCATGGCTTGTGGCTAACTTACTATTTGTACAGATAATATTTCTACAAAATTTCCAAACGCCTTCCAGACATCAGAATATCGGGCAATAAACAGATTCTGAATTATCTTAAAGAGTTTTATTTGTCCGCTGAATTATTCCAGTTTAAGGCTGTCAACGGAAATTTTTGGTTTTACACCCCAAAATGCAGAAACATTTACAATTTTCCAGCCATCCGCTTCTTTTTCCATCAGTCGGGTTTCCTGACTGACTCTGTAAAATTTCTTATCTTTATCTGCATTATATTGCTTCCAAATCAAATAAGCCAATTTTTCGTTGAAAAACTTAACCTGCGGTTTTTCCTTCTTCACGTCAGGATGAATTATATTTTTTCCGTTTTTGTAATATTCCTCAATCCAATTTTTGCCCTGTGTATTAATCTTTTCCCATCCGACTGCAGCATCAGCACTTCCATCAGAATTGTTCCACGCTTGCATAGCATAACTTTGGTGGCTCCAATTCTTTGACCAGCACTCATAATTGCCATCAAAAAAGCATTTGGTTTCGTTTTCAATAACCTGCATTATAGCCTCTGTCTCTGTGGCTTCATCAAAAGTAGCCTGAGTCTGGTTTTGCAAGGACTTATTTTCTGCTTGCCGGCAAGAAATCAGAATAACAATAATGCCTGCAATTAAAATTAAATTGTTTTTCATTTTGATTGTTGTTTTATTGATGAGGAAATAAAGGATGCGATTTTATTCTTTTTATCTGAGACAAATGTTTTTCTGTATGAGCGATCCAAAGCAATGTGTATTGGTGGAGGTCCCGAATATGCCAAACTCCCCAGTCAG
>JAGVTV010000186.1 GCA_019136675.1 Bacteroidota bacterium | reverse complement strand
ATCTCATCGAGGTCATCCGTATTGACAGGATAAGCCAGTTTTTGGGCACTGTGCTGTGAATACAACCCCTGCCAGAAGCAAAACAATAGGAGTAAATTCAGGAACTGTCTGTTCAATGGTTTTTGTCTCGTTATTATGTTGTAAAAAAAGCAATTTAATAAATTTCGGGCCATGCTCTTTTTGACAATAATGTCCTTTTGACCTGTATTTTACTTTTATGTCACCCTGTCATAAAAGCTCCAAGTGTTAAAGATTTTAAAACATATAACTAAATCATTGGCAATGGCGTTTTGTTGTAATTAAAACAGAACAGCCTTGATTTCTATCTGCACTTTTCTTCACAGATCGTTTCGCTTATCTCTCAGAATATGTACATTTATAATTTTGGGAGTTATGCCCTTTATATTGTCTGCCCAAAAAGTTCCTGAAGGCACCCAGACCAAAGTAAACGTGGAGGGCCGGGTCTATTCCGCACTTGTCACCGAGGAGGGAGATACACTTATCCTGGTAGACCTGGATGACATCAGCATCACTGCCATGAGGACATTTGCATCCAATGAGGATTACCTCAAATACCAGAAATTCCGTACCTATGCCGCCAAGGTCTACCCTTATGCCAAGGAAGCCATCAGAATATTCAGAGAGCTGGAATATGCCTCTCAGCATATGTCAAAAAAAGAAAGGAAAAGCAAGATAGCCGAACTGGAGGACCAGCTGACAAAAGAATTTGAAGAGCCGCTCAAAAATCTCACCAAACTGCAGGGCAAGATTATGATCAAGATGATAGAAAAAGAAACCGGCCAGCCCATTTACAATATGATCAAGGACCTCAAAGGCGGGTTTAAGGCATTTTACTGGAATGCATTTTCAAAACTATACAGCTATGACCTGAAGGAAGGTTACAACAAGGGTCAATATCCGATCCTGGATGCCGTACTTCAGGATTTTGACGTATCTTACCGCATCGAAAATGAAACCAGCCTCAAGTATGTCAAACTCAACAGGTCAGAGAAAAAATAGCTTTTCCACCGGTTGGCAATGCCCTTCCAATATCGCCCTGGTAAAATATTGGGGTAAACACGGCAACCAGCTACCTAACAACCCTTCTGTAAGTTTTACCCTCAGCGAAGCGGCCACCAGGACGTTTGTCACCTGGGAAGAGGACCTGAACACAGACAGTCCCGGACTGAGTTTCCTCTTTGACGGAAAAGAAAACCGTGCCTTTGAAAGCCGAATCAGGAAGTTTCTGGATGCCATGTCAGTGGAGCACTTTCCATTCCTGAAATTTGGTCATCTGAGTATAGAAACCAGCAACTCCTTTCCCCACAGCAGCGGAATAGCATCATCGGCATCTGCGATGTCTGCATTGTCTATGGCCCTGTGTGACCTTGAGCTGATGATCAGCGGAAAATCAGTGTCCGATGTCCTTTTTCACCGCAAGGCTTCGGTCATTTCGCGTCTGGGCAGCGGCAGTGCCTGCCGGTCAGTATATCCGGTAGCCGCCATATGGGGACAATTTGCCGAAGTGCCCGGATCTTCTGATGAATGGGCCACAGGGCTGGAAAGCGGGGTACACAAAGTGTTCCATACCTTCCATGATGACATACTTATCATAAGTCCGGAAGAAAAAAGCGTGTCCTCCTCGGCAGGCCATGGCCTCATGGAAAACAACCCCTATGCCCCTGCCAGGTACGTACAGGCAAGGGCACACACCGGAAAACTATTGACCGCTCTCAGGGAGGGTGACCTGAAGGCTTTTGGCAAAATAACGGAAGACGAAGCCCTCACTCTGCATGCCTTGATGATGTGCTCAGATCCGTCATACATCCTGATGAAGGAGGGATCGCTGTCGGTCATCAACCTGGTCCGTCGGTTCAGGAGCGATACAGATATACCGCTTTATTTTACTCTTGACGCCGGACCTAATGTACATCTGCTGTACCCTGAAGAATTTGAAGAGCCCGTTGGCCAGTTTATCAGCAGTGAATTGAGACCACTGTGTCATGAAGGTCGTATAATAAGGGACCGTGTCGGTCCGGGCCCACAAAAAATTGCATAGGCCATGGCTAAATTGTTCTCATCCCTATTGTTTATTTGTATGTCCTTTACCTGGACAGCAGCCCAATACACCAAAACAGCTTCCTGCCAGGATCCTGGCTTTGACCGTAAGGTAGATAGTTATCTCAAGTACTCAGCTCCGGTAATCAGCGTCACAGCCGCCCATAAAGCTATGGACAGCATCTTGTTTATTGATGCAAGAGGTTTTGGAGAATATAAAGTATCTCACATCCCTGCGGCAAAGTTTGTAGACTATCAAAGTTTTAGCCCCGACATGGTTAAGGACATACCCCGCGACAAGAAAATTGTTGTGTATTGCTCCATTGGCTACCGTAGTGAGAAGATAGCTACCCGAATGATTCAAGCCGGCTTCCGCAATGTATCAAATCTCTATGGCAGTATCTTTGAGTGGGCTAATGCCGGATATGAACTCCGGGACCTTAACGGCAAACCCACAAAAAATGTACATACCTACAATAGGAAATGGAGCAAATGGGTGACCAATCCTGACTACAAGATATTGTGGTAAACAGAATTTAGACAACCTCCTCAGCCACATTTTCCGGAACCGGACTCAGGTCAATGACCTCCTGTTCGTCACTGGCTATCTGATCCAGTTCAACTTTTAAGTTGCCGATGATAAATTCCTGCCTTTCAGGTGTGTTTTTGCCCATGTAGTAACCCAGAAGGTCTTCTATCCTTGTCTTTTCTCCCAGGATTACCGGCTCCAGCCTTATATTGTCGCCAATGAAATCTCCGAATTCATTGGGTGAAATTTCTCCCAAACCCTTAAATCTCGTGATCTCTGCTTTACCTCTCAATTGGGAAATTGCATCCTGTTTTTCTTTTTCACTGTAGCAATAAAAGGTTTTTTGCTTGTCCCTCACCCTGAAAAGCGGAGTGTCCAGGATATACAGGTGCCCTGCCTTCACCAGATCAGGAAAAAACTGCAGGAAAAAAGTCAGGAGCAGCAGCCTTATATGCATACCGTCCACATCCGCATCCGTGGCTATCACCACCCGGTTGTACCTTAGATTTTCTATCCCGTCTTCGATGTCCAGTGCATGCTGCAACAGATTGAGTTCTTCATTTTGGTACACCACCTTTTTAGTCATTCCGTAGCAGTTCAGTGGCTTACCCCTAAGCGAAAAAACGGCCTGGGTATAGACATTTCTGGCTTTAGTGATGGAACCGCTGGCAGAGTCCCCCTCTGTGATAAAGACTGTGGTAGCCAGTTTCTCCTGATCCTCCACTTTGCGTCCGTCGGTCAGATGCAGGCGGCAGTCACGGAGTTTTTTATTGTGTATATTGGCTTTTTTTGCCCTTTGGTTTGCAATTTTTTTAATGTCTGCTATCTCCTTTCTTTCTCTCTCTGACTGCTGTATTTTCCTTAATATAGCATCAGCGATCTCTTTGTTTTTATGGAGGTAGTTGTCCAGGTTAGTTTTCATAAAGTCCATGACAAATGACCTTATCGTGGCACCTTCCGGAGACATGTTTTGTGAGCCCAGTTTTGTTTTTGTCTGGGATTCAAATACAGGTTCTTCGACTTTAAGACTGATGGCACCTACGATGGATGTCTGCACGTCCCGGGAGTCAAAATCCTTTTTGTAAAAATCCCTCAGTGTCTTTACGATAGCCTCCCGAAAAGCCGCAAGGTGGGTTCCGCCCTGAGTGGTATTTTGGCCGTTGACAAACGAATAATATTCTTCGCCATACTGGGTGCTGTGAGATATCGCAATCTCGATATCTTCCGCTTGCAGATGGATGATGGGATAAAGCAGGTTTTCGACGTCAGTTTTTCTTTCCAGCAGATCTTTCAGGCCATTTTTTGACACCAGTGTCTTGCCATTATAGTTTAGCTTGAGTCCTGCATTGAGATAGGCATAGTTCCACAGCTGGTTTTCTACATATTCGGTACGGTACTTAAAATGTTTGAATATGGTTTCATCTGCTATATACTCGATGATAGTACCATTGGCTTCATTGGATTTTGCAAGCTTGTGGTCCTTAATCAGTACACCTTCTTTAAATTCTGCCATTTTGCACTCTCCATCCCTGCATGACTGTACCCTAAAATAGGATGACAGTGCATTGACCGCCTTGGTACCTACTCCATTGAGACCGACCGACTTCTTAAAAGCACGTGAATCATATTTTCCACCCGTGTTTATTTTTGATACGCAGTCTATTACCTTACCGAGGGGTATTCCACGGCCATAATCCCTGACAGTGACCTTCCCGTGCTCGATCTGGATATCAATGTTTTTGCCATGGCCCATGACATATTCGTCTATCGAATTATCTATCACTTCTTTCAGTAACACATAAATTCCGTCATCATGAGACGAGCCGTCTCCCAGCTTGCCTATATACATGCCCGGCCTCAGCCGTATATGCTCCTGCCAGTCAAGACTCTTGATGTTGTCTTCCGTGTATTGTATCGAAGAATTATCGATCATAAACCTACTTATTACTTACATTAAACACATTCGCAAACTGCAAATATAATGAATTTTTATGATATGAATTGTATCTGAAATGTTTATGTTGTACAATTTCCAGGCCTGACTCAGTCCTGTTTTGTCTTCATGAATCTGAGTTCGCGTATCGCTGCTATCCTTGATTTTGCAATACGGACCAATTCCTGATCCTTGTGCCCGCTGTTTAGATATTTTCGGTAGTATTCCAGTGCCTTTGTTTTGTCTGTATAGTGCAGGTCCGCGGCATTTGCCATATAAAAGTATACGGAAGGATCTTCCTCATAATGCAGACTTTTTGTGTAGTAGTCGATGGCATCCCTGTTTTTGTTAAGCTGCATGGCTATACGTGCCCTACCTCTGAAATATTGCCCTATATTCTGGGATATTCCGGCCTTTACTGCCTCTGCATAATACCAGTCTGAGCGTTCTAACTCCTTTTTCCTTTCGTAAGCCAGAGCCAGGTAAAATAGTGCGTATTCAGGGTCACTTTCGTGAAGGAGCGACTTCTGCAGGTGAAAGATCGCCTTGTCGAGGGAGTCTATCTGCATAAATGCATATCCCAGCATTTTATTGTAATAGTTGTTAAGCTCAGTCCTGAAAGACAAGCTGTAAAGCAGGTCCGCTGTCTGCCTGTATTCCCTTTTTCTGTAATGCACTCTTGACCTGATCAGATTCAGGCCTATGTGCATACTGTCCACTTCTATCCCCTTTGCCAGTAGTGAATCAGCCTGATCCAGGCTGTCCGTGGATATCATGATCTCTGTCAGGCCCTGAATGGCAATCACATCCCTGGGATTCAGGCTTAAGGCAGCTTTATAACTCTGTATGGCCTGGCTATTTTCCCTGCCCTGGAGGTACAAGGTTCCCAGTTTTCTCAAATAGGCCGGATTGCCGGGAAACTGCTTTTGCAGAGCCAGGTTATATTTGATGGCTTTGGGCAGGTCCTGGCTGGCTTCGTAGATGGAAGCCAGCCGCATCAAGGCTTCAGTCCG
>JAGVTV010000140.1 GCA_019136675.1 Bacteroidota bacterium | reverse complement strand
TGTTAAATCGAGGATTGTCGGCGGTATGACCTTTGAAGAGGCTGCCCGCGAATTTTCACAGGACAGGACCACTTCGACCCGGGGAGGGCATATGGGATTTTTCACCGCCAAGCTTCCCAGCGGATTTTACGAGCTTGAGACAGCCCTTTATAATACCCCTCTGGGGCAGGTTTCCGACATTGTCGAGTCAAAAATAGGTTATCACCTTGTCAGGGTCAATACCAAAAGGCCGGCAAGGGGTACAGAAAAGCGGGTGCCGATTTTGACGAGCTGGCTCTCAAATTTTCCGAAGACAAGACGAGTTCAAAAAACGGAGGTAAATTGCCTCCATTTGGTATCAATACCTATGACCATAACTTTGAGGATGCTGCTTTTGGACTGCAAAACAACGGGGACATTTCTGAGCCGGTCCTGACAAAATCCGGATGGCATATTATAAAACGAATAGCCAAACCTGAGCCTGACACTTACGACGTCTTTGTCAGGAGGATGAAGGCACAGATCAACAAGGATCAGAGATTTGATGCAGCCAAGATCAAGTTAATCAATGATATCAAGAAGTCAGCAGGTTTCAGGGAAGAAAGGTCAGAGCTTCAAAAGTTTACTGCTACACTAAATGAAGACTTCTACTCTTACAAATGGACACCGGACTCATCCCTTTCGGCCGCACCTCTGTTTTCATTGGCGGGAAGCCAGAAATATAACATCAGAGATTTTGCCGGTTTTTGTAAAAAGAATACCAGGACAAGACTCAAATACGACAAGTCAAAGCCTCTGGCAGAGACAGTGGACGAATTGTATAACGAATATGTCAATGAAATAGCCCTCGCCTACGAGGAGAGCTCGCTGGAGAAAAAATATCCTGATTTCAAATCTCTTATGAGGGAATATGAGGAGGGTATCCTTCTTTTTGAAGCTACTCGTATTAATGTCTGGGACAAGGCAAACCAGGACACGGTGGGTCTGCAGAAATATTTTGAGCAGCACAAAAAGAATTATTTCTGGCCCGAAAAGGCAACAGGCAGTGAATTCCGCATCTCAGGCACCGATCAGAAAACAGCTGAAAAGATCTACTCATACGGCAAAAAAAATGACGGGGCAAAGATCCTTTCAAAATTTAATAAAAAATCAAAAGTGGTAGAGGAGGTAGCCTTTGAATACGAAAAGGGATCAGCTGACCTTGCCGGAATAGATTGGAAAGTGCGGAGTGTATCACCACTGGTACAGCAGAAGTCAGGTAACGCCTGGGCATTCAAAAAATTATCATCGATTGTCCCGGTCAGGGAAAAAAACCTGAGCGAAGCCAGAGGGTATGTGGTCGCCGACTACCAGGACTACCTTGAGAAACAGTGGATAGAGCAGTTGTCCAGGGAGTTTGAAGTCGTGATTAATAAAGATGTTTTGATGAAATTAAAGAGGAAATAACTTGAGGAAGGTTATACTCCCAATCTTTTTACTGGCTGTTTTCTTCCAGGGATGTGAAGGCAAATGGCAGTCTGAGGATCCTGTGCTGGCAGAGGTCGGCAGCAGGAAACTTTTTTTATCCAATGTGCAGAATCTCATAAACCCGGGCAGCACGGCAGTAGACAGCACAGCCATAGTGGATGGTTATGTTCAAAACTGGATCCGCGAAAACCTAATGATCGAAGAGGCCGAAAAAAATGTGGCTGCCGACATCAATCTCAATAAGCTGGTAGATGATTACCGGTCATCACTGCTTGTTTACAATTTTGAGAAAAGGCTGGTAGATAAGATGCTGGACACCATCATACCGGAAGCTGAAAAAAAGCAGTATTATTCTCAGAATAAAAACCAGTATCTGCTGTCACATCCCATACTCAAATGTGTAATAGCAAAGGTACCATCCAAGTCAATCGGGAAGACAGATCTGACTAAATCTCTTTCCAAAAAAGATATGACCGAAGCCATGTTTATTATTAAGGAAAAGGCAACCTATCATCACCTTGATACGGCAGCCTGGATAACTATAGCCGACCTTAACTCTTTACTTCCGGGCAATATGCTGAAAAACGAAAAACTGAGTGATGGTAAGGTTCTTAAAGGCAAGGAGGGTGATTCTGAATTTTATGTTAAAATTCTGGGATATTACGACGAAAAGGAAATTCCGCCGTTTGATTATATTGAAGGTATTATTACCAAGACATTGCTCAGTGAGCGTAAAATAATACTGTTAAAAAAATACAGGGATGACCTGTTTGAAAAAGGGGATTATAAAATTCACAGAATCGAATAAAAATATTCGCATGAAGCATTTGACATGCATATGGATAACAGTTCTTTTGGGGTTGATGCCGATATCAGGCCGGGCACAGGTCATAGACAGAGTGGTGGGCAAGGTGGGAAGCGAGTTTATCCTTCTGTCTGAGATAGAAGAAGAGTTTTCTTATGCAAAAACAAAAAGTCCTGGTCTTCCCGAAGACCTGAAATGTGATATTCTGGACAATATCATAGCACAAAAACTGGTCGTTTACCAGGCAAAAATCGACAGCGTGGATGTTACGGACGAAGAGGTGGAACTCCAGCTGGACTTCAGGTTTGAGTCGGTACTTAGGCAGATGAATGGAGACGAAACTTTTTTCCAGGAATTTTACGGTGCATCCATCGCTCAGATGAAGGAAAGATACAAAGATGATCAGAAGAGCAAGATCCTGGCTGAAAAAATGCAGCAGAAGCTTATATCAGAAATAGAGATTACACCCAAAGAGGTGGAAGAATTTTACAAAAGCATTCCATATGATTCGATCCCTTATTTTAAATCTGAAATGGAAATATCAGAGATTGTGCTCGTCCCGACCGTCAATGATGAGGAACGGTCAAAGGCTCTCAATAAGATCACAGAGCTCAGAAACCAAGTTGTAAATAATGAAGCGACATTCAGTGATATAGCAAGCAAATACAGCCAGGATCCGGGGTCGGCACTGCGTGGCGGTGACCTTGGTTTTGCCAAGAGGGGAGTGTATGTCCCGGAGTTTGAGGCCACTGTTTTTTCACTTGCTAAAGAAGAATTATCAGAAGTAATAGAAACTGAATACGGATTTCACTTCATTCAGCAGATGGAGAGAAGAGGAAATGCCGTCCGGGCCAGGCACGTGCTTATTAAGCCTGAGATCACTGACGCTGACCTTAAACTTGCTGAGAATAAGCTTGATACCATCAGGCGACTTATTCTTGCAGATTCCATGAGTTTTGAGGCAGCAGTAAAAAAATATTCTCTGAAGAGCAGTCCCTCATACAGCAATGCAGGCAGGGTTAAAAATCAAAACAACAATTCGACATTTTTTTCGGCTGATGACTTTGATCCCGACACGTACTTCGCCATCTTTGAACTCAAGAAGGGTGAGATATCAAAGCCACTTGAGATCAGCCTGCCCGGAGGCAAGAAGGCTTATCGTATCATACGCCTCAACAGCATTTCCAAACCGCATAAGGCAAATCTTAAACAGGATTTTGATAAGATTGCTAACTTCGCCAAAGAAAGCAAAAAGAACGAATATTTTCTGAAATGGCTTGACAAGAAGAGGAGCTCCACCTTTATATATGTGGATCCTATGTTTGGTCATTGTGATCTCCACGGAGCCCGACAGGGTCAGTAACAATTTAATTCTGCAGGGTATGGATTTTTTTGAAAAAGTTGTGGTCGATATCGAAATCCATTCTGCCAGCGGGATAAAACAGTGCTTTGAAAACGGAGTGAACCCCAACGAAATTTACAGGGGTAAGCCCCTGGTTTTTGAACTGATTACCGGATATTTACGGTCAGAGGCATTTACAGATTGTATGCAGGCCTTTGTAGACAACGGACTTGAGTTTGAGGATCCACTGCTGCTGGCAGTCATGCTTGACGATGCAGAGACTCTCAAACGTCTTTTGCTGCGTAATCCCCCTCTGTTGTTTAAGAAATATACACTCGATGCGGCGTTTACCCCACTGGAGGAAGTTACGCTGCTCCATTTGTGTGCCGAATACAACAGGATTTCATGTGCCGGAGTGCTAGTGGAATCAGGGGCTGAAGTTAATGCCCGGGCAGGTGTGGACCAGTATGGCTTTGGGGGGCAGACACCCATCTTCCATACCGTAAACCAACACCGGAATGCCTGTTTGGACACCATGAATTTGCTTGTTAGTGCAGGATCCGACCTTCACTACACGGTAAAGGGACTATTATGGGGCAAGGGCCACGAGTGGGAGACCTACGTCCCGGCTGTCAATCCGGTGAGCTATGCCATGATGGGGTTGCTCAGACAGTTTCAGCGTACGGAAGAGGACATCTATAAAGTGGTCAGTGTGCTGATGAAAGAAGCGTATGGCATCGACTATATGCCTCAGAATGTCCCGAACAGGTATTTAATGGGTTGATTCTTGAAAAGAGAGAAAAAAGTGGAGAATACCGGGCTCGAACCGGTGACCTCTTGCATGCCATGCAAGCGCTCTAGCCAACTGAGCTAATTCCCCATCTGTCAAATGAGGGGCAAAATTAATCATAAAAAGAGACTTGTAACCAAATCTCTTCAACATTTTTTGGAATTATTTTTTTAGCATTGCTATAAAATGCCAGATTGCTTTAGATTTGTGTCATGACTTACGAACAACTCCTGACCGACCTGGGCCACGGCAAAGTAGGGTCGTTGTACCTGTTGCACGGCGAAGAACCCTATTTTATTGACAAGATCACTGAGTTTTTTGAAGACAAGCTGCTGTCTGAGGCAGAAAAAGCCTTTAACCTGGTGGTTTTGTATGGTAAGGAGACAGAATATGGGCAGGTAGTGGATGAATGCCGGCAACTTTCTATGTTTGCTGAGAGAAGGGTAGTGATCCTCAAGGAGGCACAGGATATGAAATCATTGCCAAAGCTTGAAGTTTATGCAGAAAAACCTGTGCAAAGTACTATATTGGTTGTTTGCCACAAGTATAAAAAAATTGACCGCAGAACAAAATTGGCAAAGTTGGCCGAAGAGAACGGAATCGTTTTTGAATCCAAAACACTCTTTGACAATCAAGTGGCTCCGTGGATAAAAGGAAGAATTAATGCTCTTGGGTTTAAGACTGAAAACGGAGTCGCAGAGCTGCTCGCAGAAAATCTTGGATCAGATCTGTCCAGGATAAGCAATGAAATAGAGAAGCTTTCCCTCAATGCCAAAAAGGATAAGCTGATATCCATAAAGGATATCAGAGAATATATTGGCGTAAGCAAAGATTTTGATGTATTTGAGCTATGTAAGGCACTGGTGCAAAAAGACTTCAGGAAGTCTAGTCAAATTTTGAATTATTTTGCTGAAAATGTTACAGCTAATCCGCCCCCTGCAATTATTGCTACAATTTATGGTTTTATGAATAAGGTGATGATTGTAAAATATCATGGAAGGTCTGGGGCAGACCTTGCCAAATTAGCCGAAATATCCCCGTTTTTTCTCGACCAGTATAAACAGGCCGCCAATCATTTTACCATACCTCATCTGACATCTATTTTTGCCGCCATCAAAAAGGCTGATATGCACAGCAAAGGTGTTGGTGCCCGCAAGCCAGAGAGCAGCTCCATTTACAAGGATATACTCGTGGCATTTATGAAGAGTGAAGAGTGAAGAGTGGAAAGTGAAGAGTGGAAAGTGAAGAGTGGAAAGTGAAAAGTGAAGAGTGGAAAGTGAAAAGTGAAGAGTGGGAAGTGAAGAGTGAAGAGTGAAGATTGAAGAGTGATAAGTGATAAGTGAAGAGGGGAAAGTGGAAAGTGAAGTGAAGAGGGGAAAGTGGAAAGTGAAGAGTGGAAAGTGAAGAGTGGAAAGTGAAGAGTGGAAAGTGAAGAGTGGAAAGTGAAGAGTGGAAAGTGAAGAGTGGAAAGTGAAGAGTGTAGTTACGTTTTAATATCATCCATCGCATAGCTGACCCCTGTGATAAAGACATTAAATTATGCGGGGGCACAGCATTTTTTACAAAAAAAATACCTGCAAGGGATACATACAGGTATTTAATTGATTGATGGTGGCCTCACCAGGAATCGAACCTGGATCAAGAGTTTAGGAAACTCCTATTCTATCCGTTGAACTATGAGACCATTATTTCAATGGAGCCGCAAAGGTAATAAATTTTATATTTATGTACTAAGCCAAATATTAAAAAACATAAGACATGATATTTTGTTAATTTTGCATTTGATAAAAAAATAACATCAGATTGATACAGAGGCAGGTACAGGCCAAGTTGCCGACAAAGTGGGGAGATTATACAATTTATGCCTATGCAGACAGTGAGCATGAGAAGCAACCTCACCTGGCTTTAGTACACAGGGAAGCTGACCTGAAGGGACCTGTGACTGTCAGGATTCACTCGGAGTGTATCACAGGTGACCTTTTTGGGTCCAGGCGATGTGACTGCGGAGACCAGTTTATTCAATCCATGAGGATACTCCAAGAAAAAAGAGGTATCATGATCTATCTGAGGCAGGAAGGCAGGGGCATAGGACTCATCAACAAGCTGGAAGCATATAACCTTCAGGATCAGGGTATGGATACCGTTGAAGCCAATGTTCATTTGGGGTTTGAGGCTGACGAGCGGGATTACCGGATAGCCCTGGACATGCTCAGAGATCTCGGAGTGCTAAAAATAGAGCTCATTACCAACAATCCCGATAAAATAGCGGCTTTTGACAAGTCAGAGATAGATCTTCTTGCCCGGATTCCATTGGTGATTCCGGCCCACAGTGAAAATGAAGACTATATGAAAATCAAAAAAAAGGTCATGGGCCACCTGCTCTGAACTGCCGATGAACGTCGAAGAATTTGTTGAATATTGCATGGCAAAACCAGGGGTTGAGGAGAGTTTTCCCTTTGGCCCTGAAAACCTTGTGCTCAAAGTGTATGGCAAAATCTTCACAATTGCTGATCTGGAGGAGATGCCTCTTCGTGCAAATCTAAAATGTGACCCAGAATGGGCTGTGGAGCTTCGTGAAGAATACGAGGAAATCCAGCCCGGTTACCATATGAATAAAAAACACTGGAACACAGTTTATCTTGAAGGAAGCCTGGATACAAAGCTTATTAAAAAATTGATTGACCGTTCATATGATTTGGTGGTGGCTTCAATACCTGCCAGACAAAAAAAGTAAAAGCCGACCGGATGCAACAAAGTGAGGCAATGTATGACGTAGCCGTTGTCGGACAGGGCATTGCAGGAAGCCTGCTGTCATGGTTTCTCAAACAAGCAGGCATGAAGGTTTTGGTTATCGACGAAAGTCATATGGGGTCTTCGTCTGCTGTAGCTGCGGGTATAGTGAATCCGGTGACAGGTAAGTCATTTGTGCCAAGCTGGAACATCGGCCTTTTTCTTCCTTTTGCTCTCAAAACTTACAGGGAAATGGAGTCGAATTTGGGTATCAGTCTGGTAAAGGAAGTTAATATAATAAGGTCACTTTATAGTATCAAGGATGAAAATACCTGGTTTGCGAGGTCTGATGACCCGGTAGTAGGAATGTATATTAGGGATCGGGCTGATGTGTCAGAATT
This sequence comes from Bacteroidota bacterium, assembly GCA_019136675.1. Lineage (GTDB taxonomy): Bacteria > Bacteroidota > Bacteroidia > Chitinophagales > Saprospiraceae > OLB9. The sequence goes on along the minus strand of JAGVTV010000140.1, from coordinate 697 downwards.
TGAAGGTAAAGTCAGACCGCCTTATTCCTATGGTGAAACGCAGGGTACTTTCCAGGTAGACCTTGCATTGCTAATGGAAAATCTTAAAATCAAATGGCTGTCAAGTGGCAATTACCTTGAATCAAAATTTGACCACAATTCTCTAGAATTCAGGGATGAAGGGTTTTATTACCAGGGTATAAAATTCCGTAAGGTGGTATTTTGTGAAGGATACAGAGCCAAGGAAAACAAGTTTTTTCCCGGATTGGGCATGGGCCCATCCAAGGGCGAGGTTCTGTTGGTGAAAATTCCGGGTGCCAACTTCCGCAAGATGTACAAGGATCAGATATTTATTGTCCATCAGTATAATGACATCTACTGGGTGGGATCTGGCTACCAATGGAATGCACCTGATGATTTGCCTACGCCCGCTATACGTCAAAAACTCGAAAGTCAGTTGTCAGCCATACTGACCATTCCATATGAGGTGGTAGGGCACAAGGCAGCAATCAGGCCCACCATGCACACCAGAAGGCCTATATTTGCAGAGCACAGTGAATACAAAGGTATGTACCTATTTAATGGGCTGGGTACCAAGGGTACCAGCATAGGGCCACTGGCAGCATGCCAGATCTCGGACTACCTGGCAGGTGTATCCGATTTTCCTCCTTTATTTGCCGCTCTCAGCAGGATACAGGGCTGACAGGCACTTTCTGAG
>JAGVTV010000070.1 GCA_019136675.1 Bacteroidota bacterium | reverse complement strand
ATTTCAGTCAATGACTCCACACCCCAAACCTGGGTCATAGTAGTAACAAGGATAGATTGACTAATCCCTGCCAGTATTACTAATATGTATAAATATCTCATCAAAGCCAAATAAACCCCAATATAAGCCTTTTTGTTTAAATGCAAACTTTGGCATAAGATTAAAAAGTTAATTGTCCGATCATAAAAATAAATAATCCCTGCTTCGCAAGACGAAACAGGGATTATTACTATAATTAAATTGCTTTTTAGGAAGCCTTGTATTACATCATGCCGCCCATACCGCCTCCCATCGGAGGATGAGCATGGCCACCTGCATTTTCTTCCTTCTTATCGGAGATGACACATTCGGTAGTCAGCACCATACTGGCTATGGATCCGGCATTTTCTATGGCAATCCTGGTCACCTTGGTTGGGTCGATTACACCTGACTTCTTAAGGTCTTCGTACTCCCCGGTGCGGGCATTGTATCCCTTGGCACCCTTGGATTTTGCCACTTCCTGAAACACCACTGATCCGTCAACACCAGCATTTTCGGCTATTGTTCTGAGCGGAGACTCGAGGGCTTTCTTTACGATCAGGATACCGAGGTTTTCGTCTTCATTGGCACCCTTAAGAGTTTCAAGTGCATTGATGGTTCGTACGAGGGCCACACCTCCGCCGGCTACTATACCCTCTTCCACAGCTGCTCTGGTGGCATGGAGAGCGTCATCTACCCTGTCCTTCTTCTCTTTCATCTCTACTTCGGTAGCTGCACCTACATAAAGCACTGCCACTCCACCTGCAAGTTTGGCAAGCCTTTCCTGGAGTTTTTCCTTATCGTAATCTGAGGTGGTGGTCTCTATCTGAGCCTTTATCTGCGTAATCCTTGCATTGATGTCTGCCTTGGTACCCTTGCCATTGACGATGGTTGTATTGTCCTTGTCGATGGTGATCTTTTCAGCCTGGCCAAGTTCTGCTACAGTGGCATTTTCCAGCTTGTAACCTTTCTCTTCGGAGATGACCACACCACCTGTCAGGATAGCAATATCCTCGAGCATAGCTTTACGTCTGTCACCAAAGCCGGGAGCCTTGACAGCAACAACCTTAAGTCCGGCCCTCAGTCTGTTTACCACGAGGGTACCCAGTGCCTGACTGTCCACATCTTCAGCTATAATGAGCAATGGCCTGCCTGTCTGAACAGCCTTTTCCAGGATAGGCACGATCTCCTGTACATTCGATACCTTTTTGTCATGGATGAGGATGAGCGGATTATCATACTCTGTGGTCATGTTTTCTGTATTGGTAATGAAGTATGGGGAAAGATAACCTCTGTCAAACTGCATACCAATCACCTCATCCACATAGGTGTCTGTTCCTTTAGCCTCTTCTACAGTGATAACACCATCTTTGGTCACACGCTTCATGGCATCAGCGATCAGAGCTCCTATCTCTTCGTCGTTGTTGGCGGAGACAGATGCGACTTGCTTTATTTTGCCAAAGTCGTTTCCGACCACCTCACTCTGTTTTTTCAGATCTGCGATCACAGCTGCCACGGCCTTGTCAATACCCCTTTTGAGGTCCATAGGGTTGGCACCGGCTGTCACGTATTTCATACCCGCATTTACCATAGCCTGTGCGAGCACAGTTGCAGTGGTGGTACCATCACCGGCAGCATCAGCGGTTTTGGAGGCTACCTCCTTAACCATCTGAGCACCCATATTTTCTATACCGTCTTCGAGTTCGATCTCTTTGGCTACTGTCACACCGTCCTTAGTGATCACGGGTGCTCCAAAACTCTTCTGTATGACGACATTCCTTCCTTTTGGGCCCAAGGTAACCTTAACGGCATTGGCCAACTGATCGATTCCTGATTTTAATTTCGTTCTTGCTTCTGCATCAAAACTGACTATCTTAGCCATATGGTTGATTTTTAGATTTATTTAAATAAAAAAACTGTCTCTTTAAAAAAATTTATAGGATAACAAGAATATCATCTTCTCTCATGATCAGATAATCTTCGCCTTTATAGGAAATTTCCTGGCCTGCATACTTACCGTACAACACAATATCACCTTTTTTTACGGTCATTTTTTGGTCACTTTTTCCCGGCCCTACTGCTACCACTTCGCCTCTCTGCGGTTTTTCCTTAGCGGTATCAGGAATGATAATGCCTCCCGTTGTCTTCTCGTCAGCCGGAGCCGGCTTCACTACAACTCTGTCATTGATAGGTTTCATATAATTTCTGAATTTTTGAATATTAAAATAATAAAAATATTTATTCGCTCCTTTAGTATCAGTAATTGTGCCAAACCGGATTTACTGCCATTTTGGTAGAATCGCACCACTCAAGCATTGACAGAATTACAAATCAATTCAATTACTATGACAATTTGTCAATACTACTTTTGTTGGTCGGTCTGCTCACAATCTCAATCCAGTATCCGTCAGGGTCCCGGACAAACATCTGTAAGGCCCCGTCAGGCCGTGGTTTGATATCCTTTGGAATCGCCACCCCACAAGCCAGTAAGTGGCTCCTGAATACATGGATTTCGCTTACGCCAAAGGCAAAATGCAATGCCCGACTACCCCCTTCCGGAAGCTGAATATCCGCTCCGGTTATCAGATGTAAAGCCAAACCCTTGCCAATGCTTATCCAGGCTCCTTCGAAGTCAAAATCAGGTCTTGGCAGCAAGGAAAGCCCCAGGATGCCACAATAAAAATTAAGACTGGCCTTCAGGTCAGTAACTGCCAGGGTGTAATGATCAAAGGAAGGAATGTCACTCTCCATCCCACATGAGGAATGCCTTAATAAATCCATCCAGACCTCCGTCCAGCACAGCATCGGTATTTCTCGTTTCAAATCCCGTCCTGTGGTCCTTTACCCTTCGGTCATCCAGAACATATGACCTTATCTGGGAGCCCCACTCGTTTTTCATCTTCTGTGCCTCGATCTTATCCCGCTCCGCTCGCTGCTTTTCGAGTTCGATCTCATAGAGCCTGGATTTGAGCATCTGGAGGGCTTTATCCCTGTTGGCATGCTGCGACCTGGCTTCCTGACACTGGATGGCAATACCCGTGGGCAAGTGCTTTACCCGCACGGCTGTTTCTACCTTGTTGACATTCTGGCCTCCCGCACCCTGGGCCCTGAAGGTATCCCATTCGAGTTCAGACGGATTGATGTCAATCTGGATCGTATCATCGATCATGGGGTGGACAAATACCGACGCAAAGGATGTCATCCTCTTGCCCTGGGCATTGTACGGACTCACACGCACCAAACGGTGTACCCCGTTTTCGCCCTTCAGCATGCCGTAAGCATATTCACCTTCAATCTCCACAGAAATCGACTTGATGCCTGCTACGTCACCATAAATTTTGTCCAGTTCTGTTGCTTTATAACCATTCTTTTCGGCCCACATGATAAACATACGGTGGAGCATCTCTGTCCAGTCACATGCTTCTGTGCCTCCGGCTCCGGCATTGATCTCCAGGATACAGTTGAGAGCATCTTCCGGCTTGTCCAGAGTGGTTCTGAATTCAATGTCATCAATGGCACCCAAGAGCTCGGTATATTTTTCGTCAACCTCAGCTTCGGTGGCTTCACCCTCACGCTGGAATTCCTGAAGTACCTCCAGGTCATCAGCCGCGGACTCAAGCTCTCTGTATTTGGCAACCCATTTTTTATTGTCCTTGATCTCCTTCAGAGTGGATTCGGCCTTCTCGGGGTCATTCCAGAAAGCCGGATCCAGGGAGATCTGTTCTTTATCTTCTATTTCTATAAGGCGGCGATCGACGTCAAAGATACCTCCTTATCGATGTCAATCGCACCCTGATGTCAGCCAGCTGTTCAGTGGTCATTGCCCTGCATGTTTAAAGTGTTAGGAAATTTGGAAATGATAAATTTTTCATTCTGTATGTGTCCCAGGTCTGACATCAATAATTTCAATATAAAAAAACAAGTCAGAGTTTCCAGGGACTTCAGGCAAATTGCCCTGATCACCATATGCAAGGTTTGAAGGCACAAAAAGATAAGCTTTTGTCCCTTTTCTGAAGTTCTGGAAAGCTAGATTCCACCCATCTATAATTTGCCCACTTCCTAAAATATTTATCAAACCACTGGATATTTTATAGGAATCTCCAATTTTTTTACCGTCTTTCAAAAAACCAAGATAATGAATTTTATAGGTATCTCCAATTTTCAAGTCAGGCCCATTACCTTCCTCTAAATACTTTACTTTTAGTCCGGATGATATTTCTTTAAAGTTATTTTTTCCAGAATAAAAATCCTGCATTACATTCTTTGTTTCTTCCTGAAGGTTTTCAATTTTTGCATTTCGTTTAAATTCAACTTCTTTTTTAAAATCATAATATTGAACTTTATTAAAAATTTCTTTCACTTCCACTTCATAAAATAAAAAGTTATTACTTTTTTTCTCTGCCTGTGTTTCGCTTAACGAATCCGAAGGAATCTTCAATAAGTAATTTCCCCCTTTTTTAGAAGTCGAAAGAATTTCTTTAATTGCTTTTGAAATTATCTTTGTATTTAACGAATCTTTAACAGAGTAAACCTGTGGATAATCTTCCTGCACAAAATCCTGAATAATTTCTCTTTCATTATTTAAAACTCTGAAGTTATACCGGACAAAATCATTGGGTTCCGGAGTTGGGCCTGTTCCTTCTTTAATTACTTCAAACTCAAACCCCTCAGAAGTAATTTTTACCTCCTTTTTGCAAGAAATGAACATCAAAAAAGTCAAACCTGCATATATCAATTTCATATTAATTCTGATTTTAATTTTCCACAATAATGCATTACTGCACATCTTCTACTTCCATGTAAAACACGAGGTCTGCTTTTTCCGGAATAACCGGCGGACTGCCTGCATCACCATATGCCAGGTTAGACGGTACAAAAAGGTATGCATGGGTTCCTTTCTGAAACAGCGTGGCACCTTCGTCCCATCCTTTGATGACCCCTCCCATTCCAACAGTGAATGGCAGGCTCTGACCTCTGCTGAAAGAATCGTCAAAACGGGTACCATCCATAAGTACTCCGTAATAGTTGACGAAGGCCTTGTTGCCGTCCACGATCTTTGGACCTTCTCCTTCCTTTACGATATAGTACTTGAGGCCCGAGGGAGTGCTCTTGGTTTCAAGCTTTCCTGACTTATACTCGTTAAGTGTCTTCAGCACTTCCTCCCTGAGCTCAGCAACCTTACCGGCATTGGCGGCAATTTTAGCCTCCTGGGCAGCATTCTGCTCATCCATATACAAACTGTACTGCTCTTCGTTTTTAACATACTTAACGTCGATTTCATACTCAATGTGCTTCATGCCATTAAGATCGGCAGGTGGATTAGGTATGGAGTCAATAGGCATGATCATCTTAAATTTGCTTCCTGGCTTTGCCATAGCAAGGATTTCATAGATCGGATTGGCCTCTTTACCTTTTGGCATCTCAGCCGGAATCTGTACTGTCGGCAGTTGTTGGCCTTCATTTACTTCCTGGATTACCTTACCGTTATCTCCTATAATCTTGATTCCAAAGATTACGTATTCATTTGGCTTGACGGTTTCGCCGCTTCCTTCGCTTATCACTGTGTAGTCATATCCTGAAGGCGTTCGTGTAACTTCATTTTTACAGGAAATTACAACCAG
>JAGVTV010000073.1 GCA_019136675.1 Bacteroidota bacterium | reverse complement strand
GGTGTCGACCTCGTTGATATACCCGATGGAAGTGGAGGTGTTGTGTATCTTGAATTCCGGAGCCACCATATTGGCATCCGCGATGTCGCCCACCGGCTGGAAATCAGGCGGAAAAAAGTTGAAGACCGTAGGCGAAGCCAGCACGTGCTGACGTGTGGAATTCAGGTAGGAATAACCGTTGTTCCAGTATCTGTTGCGTGAGGTCTGAGTAGGCAAAGCCTTGCCAACCTGAGTGAATCTCAATAGAGGTTCACGCAACTTTCCGGCCGAGGCCAGGTTCATGGCGTCACCGCTTCTGGCCTCAGAATCGAGAAGTATTGCTTTTATGACAGCTTTCATGTCGCCTCTGACTCCATTGCCGTTGTTGGCAAACTTTTGGGCGACCCTTAGCACGTAACCGGGAGACGGATTTGATTTGACCAGCCTCTGGATCAGCCTCAGTGAGACGAACGGGGCCGTATTGGGATGGTTAAAGAGGAAGTTTACGGCATTTTCCACTTCAGCCATGGCAGTAGCCTGAGTATATGAAGAAGCTCCGGGGATGGTATGGCCAAGAAAGGTCTTGCTTCCGGTCTGATGAAATATTGGATACATCACCATAGGTACGGTCCTGTTGGTACAATAGATATTTAATCCGAATTCCGGGTCATCAGGACAATACATCATCTGGTAAAGTGATGCTCCGGGACCCAAACCTGTAAATACCCTGGCAAGCTGTTTTATGTCGTTGTTATTGTAAGTCGGGACAGGATTGCCGTTAAGATCCAGAACCCTGCTGCCATCCATATTGAGCTGATAAAGCCCGATGGTAAAAAGCTGCATGATTTCTCTGGCGTAGTTTTCGTCAGGGTGGATATTATTCTCGAGGTCTTCCGGATAATTGTTCAGGTGGCTGAGATAATAACCCATCGCAGGACTTTTGGTCACATCCATAAGAAGATCCTTATAATTTCCAAAGGAATGGGTCAGCAACAGATCGTAATAAGAGGACAGTGCCTCTCCCCAGCTGCCCAAGTCAGAATTGATCGAAATCACAAGGATCTCACTCAGTGCAAATGCCATGCGATGCCTAAGCAGGTCCTGGTTTTGCATATTGACATCCCACCAGGCATAGTTAAAATGGACCCCCCACGGACCAAAAAGTTCGGGGTCTCCCGTCTCTGCAAAAACCTGATCCCACACAGCTTCCATTTTGGGCAGGATGAATGTGGGCGTCTTGGAAAATTGGTCATCGATCCAACTTTCAAATCCCATATTTTTTACAGTAAGGATATCGTCATAATCTGCTCCCAGTGTACTCTGGCCCAGAAATCGGGACGCTGCAAAATACGGGTCATTAAGCCCGCTACCATCAATGGTCTTTCCGGGAGTGGACTCACCCTGAAAGGAACTGGCTGTGACGGTGATATTGTCATCATTACCTGCACCTATGTAATTATTGTTTTGGGCCGAGACCCAAAAATTCAACCACATTGCCACAGATATCAAAACACCTGCTTTTCGGTTAAATCGTTTTACCATATTATGATCAATTTAAAGATGGATAATAAGCAACCAGAGGGGGAAAAATGGGATTTTGCAACATCTACCTGCTTTATGCCTTATCTTAGGCATTGCAAGATAATGCAAATTTACAATAGATCGCCAAAATAGTTTCTATGGAAAACCCCGGTTTTTTTTAGGGTAAATCCCTGATTTGTCAGGCAGCTCTTTAGTTCAATCCCCTGGCCTTCAGCAGTGCAATAATCCTGGAAGCCTCCTGGTAACCGTTGGTGGCGAGATACAGCTTACCGTTGATCTTTGCGATGAGTGCAGGAAATGAAGTTATACCCATGGATGCTGCCAGGTCAAATTCAGAAAAAGCATCCATCTGAGACTGTTTGTGGTCAAATTTTTTGTGAAATACCGCAGGATCCAGGCCCAGCCTTTCTGCAATACTTATATAAGTATCCTTGTCATTTGGCAGGTTATTATGTATGTAAAATGATTCCTGCACTGCTTTAAAATACTCATACTTAATTTCCGGCTTCATGCGGCCTGCAATTATGACGGCCCGGCAGGCGGGTTCTGTGTCATAAGTCACTTCGTTTTTGGATAGGATGCCAAAATTAAACCTCCTTCCGGTAGCCCTCTGCACCTCCTGCCAGTGATGGCGAAGGAAATCCTTAAGCTCTATCATTTTTTCCGTGCCACCGGCCCTGAGTCCTCCCATCACCATCTCAAATGCAACATCCGGAAACGAGTCCCTGATTTTGTCCAACTCGGGTGTGAAGCCGTAGCACCACGAGCACATGGGATCACCTATATAAATCAGTGTATCTTTCTGGCTTTGTGCTTTGCCTGTGAGCAGGGCAAAAAATAAAGTTAGCAAGGTGTATTTCATTTTCCTTTCAGGATAAACACTTCAAAATTAAAAATTTTCTTATCTCAGGGATATAAAAGATACTTTTGTCTTAAAATGGCAAAAGTCTCAAGGCCCTTTTTCCAAGTTTTCCGTATCTCTTCCTCCCCGTAGCCATCAAGAATCTGCTTTCTCAGCCTATCGCTGCCTGCCAGTTTGTCAAAAAAATTATTTTCAATAAAAAAACGACTGTTGACTGCCTTCATCCGGCTGTAAAAATCCAGCAAATACGTCAAATCCATGGCTCTACGGTCTCTGAGGCTTCCTATGGTCAGATGGCTTAGATCTGCCCCATAACATTTCTGCCCTTTTAAAGGTGGATCCTTGGCTCCTTCATTGGGATTGGGTGTAAAAGAAAAATTTGACTTCAGATCCGGATGACCGATATACTGAAACGGTTTTTCGGTACCTCTGCCCAGACTGAGTGTCGTACCTTCAAACCAACACGTAGAAGGATACAGCAGGATGGCCCGCATATCAGGCAGATTTGGACTTGGCCTCACTGGCAGCTCATAATAGCTGTCATGGGTGTAATTTTTACAGGGAATCACTTCCAGCATGCATTTTTTCTTACCCTGCAACCACCCTTCCCCGTTGATCATACGTGCATACTCTCCGATAGTCATACCATAAACCACCGGCACCGGATGCATGCCTACAAATGACCTGAAAGCTGTATCAAGTACAGGGCCATCGATATAATGACCATTGGGATTGGGCCTGTCGAGAACCATGAGGGTTACGTTGTTTTCTGCACAGGCTTCCATCACGTAATGAAGCGTGGAGATATATGTATAAAATCTGACCCCGACGTCCTGGATGTCAAAGACTACAACATCGATGCCTTCCAGGTCGGCACCGGAAGGCTTTTTCTTCTTGCCGTACAGTGATATCACGGGCAGGCCTGTCTTAGCATCTCTGGAGTCGCTGATGAGTTCGCCGGCACTTGCCTTGCCACGTTTACCATGCTCCGGAGCAAAAATGGTTTTGATATTTATACCCATCCTGAGCAAAGTGTCAAGAAGATGCCTGTCCCTGACCAAACTTGTCTGATTGACCACAAGAGCTACATTTTTGCCATCAAGTGACGGAATATACACTGCCAGCCTCTCGGCTGCCGGTATCACACCTTCAGTTGTTGAGGCAGGTCGCGTTTTGGTTGGTCCGGCATCCCCTGCCCCACAGCTGAGCACAGAGGATAAAACAAGAGAAAGAAAAAACTTAACCATATCCGTGAATCTTCGAAAATGCAAATATACTACTTTTTGATTATGTATATTGGAATCATTAGCAATGATTCAGGTTCACTTTATTAACCAAATAAAAAACAATTGAAGTTTACTTCACAACAAACTTCAGGAGTACGTCTCTGATGCTTATCACATAAATACCTGGTGCAAGGCCTGAAACCGGAATACTGGATCCGGATGTGAAAGTTCCCGCTTTCACTACCCTTCCGTTTACGTCATATATGCTGTAGTGTTCGCCTTCAAGAGCCAAATTACCCTCCACTGTTATAATGTCCGTCGTGGGGTTTGGCCGGATCTCAAACAGGGATGAACCACTGCAGTTTGCTTGTATGACCTTACTTGCCTTACGGGTGCCATTGAGGTCAGCCTGCATGATTCTTAAATAGCCGTCAAGGGACTCACGACTTACCCTGTAGGAATACCTGTCTAAGCCATGTGTCAGAGAAGGGACAAATCCCAAATCATTCCAATCCACACCGTCAGAAGACTGCTGGACGTAAAAGCCGGAATTGTGGCTTTGGTTGGTTACATGCCAAAGTATTTCTCCTTTGTCACAGTCCGTCCAAACATCTACAAAATCTACCGGTAACGCCTGAGCTGCTTCTATGCGTATCTCTGCCAGGCCATAACAAGGGCCTCCGTGGTTACTCAGTGCGGTAAAAAGCAAATACCTGCCAGTGGCATTATTAAAATCCGGTCCATCCACTCCGCTATAAAAACCTGAGGCATTTGCCTTGTCAAGGATAAAATTGCCCAGGTGATTCCATGTGGTCCCATCAGATGAGATGTCAATAGCCATTTCACGAATGCCTGAATTAACGTGGGAAGGGTGATTGATGTTCCAGAAGGTCGAATTATTCAACTGGCGTTCAAAACCGAGGTCATATCTGATCCAATGGCTTACACCTCTTGCCGGATTTGGGTTTTGGGAGGGAGTGCAGGACATCCAGGCATCTTCCTTGTTTGTGCTGATCCTATCCGGGGCATTTTGGGCTTTGACCGGCCTTGCCCAGAGACTGAGCATCACAAGCAGAAGCCACAGTAAAACAGAAAAAAGACTGTCGTATCCGGAATTCTTTTTGGCTGGCAGATTTGTTGTCTTCATATTATGAATATTAATAATGTTTTAAATCTTATATGTCAATTATTTAAACTATACTTTTAGTAAAACAGAGAAGGATAAGCTGGTTTATAATAAAGCACGTCTGGCTGCAAAATTGTAAATACAATGGGGGGAGTCAGGAATTGACATTGGCTAACGAAAACCGAAATAGTACCGGAAGCAACATGGGACAAAATTACACCTGATCCGGATCAATTTTCCAATGGTTAACCCCAAATTTTCAAAGGGAAAACACCCAAAATCTTTGCGTATGGGGACAAACAAAAACTGAAAAACAGATATAAAAGCTGCCCTGTGTCGATCAATATTTACACAAAAACAACTTCTGCTTGCCATAATATCATTTACTTTGCACCCGAATTCAGATATCAGACACATTTGTATAAATATTTTAAACAAATTGCTGAAAATCACATTTTTATTCAAAACATAATCTATATGTCAGACCATTCAGCAGTGACGCCCTACGGCGACGGGGAAACCGGCAAGAAAGGGCAGGTGACCACGATGTTTGACAGGATAGCTCCTTATTACGATTTGCTTAACCGTGTGCTTTCGGCCGGTATAGATACGATATGGCGAAAGAAAGCCATACGTATGCTGGCGGCCAATAGTCCAAATGAAATCCTGGACATAGCAACCGGTACCGCTGACCTGGCCATTGAAGCTGCCCGAACTCTCAAACCCGCGAAAATTATCGGCCTTGATATTTCAGCCAATATGTTAAAAATCGGGGAAGACAAGATACGCAAAAAAAACCTCAGCCAGACCATTAGCCTGGAAGTAGGCGACAGTGAGCAGCTCAGATTTTCAGATGCCAGCTTTGATGCGGTCATGGCAGCATTTGGTGTAAGAAACTTTGAAAACCTGCAAAAAGGGCTTTCTGAAATGTACCGTGTCCT
>JAGVTV010000128.1 GCA_019136675.1 Bacteroidota bacterium | reverse complement strand
GGCTCCTTTAAGTTCACGGTTGCCAGCTGCGGCGTTAAAGGTTATGGTGACTTCGGTATTGGCATCAAATGAGGCAGGACTTACTGTAAGCACAGGCACATCTGAAAGCACATCTGCATAGATTACCGTATTGCGGAAGCCGTAGCCTTGTCTGGTATTTTCACCGTTTCTAAACCACATCCCGATCCTGGATATCTCCTTGCCCTGGGCCACATTGTAATAAGTATTGGGTTTAAGGGTGATCTCCCACAGGTCTTCGCCTACTTTGACCATCTGGCCCACACCGTCATCGGTCAGTGTGCCCACCACATTGGTGAGGGTATTGGAGGTGGCACTGCTGAGGATTACCCCGGAGTGCATATATACCTTGTCTGATCCAACCAGGCCGGGGGTATTGCCCGGGCTTGCTTTTTTGGCATCAAAACGTATTTTAATCTGGGTAGCACCTGTAAACGGGTAAGGTGTGATGGTGACGGGATTGTCAAATACATCTACAACTCCCGGCTGCCCCTCACCAAGGCGTTTGGTGGTGTATATGTGCCATTCTCCCGGCTTCAGGGTGATAGGTGAGCTTACATTGGTGACATTGATGGAGTCACCTTTGAAGTAATTAAACCACTTGCCTGTCTGGCTGAATTTGGGATCGATGGATTTGGAAGCAAGACTGAAATTTCCTATGACCACCAGGTCGGTGGATGAAGTATTGAAACTGAGTCTCCTCACATCGCCGGTAAGCTGGTGGTTTTTCTGAGCTGCCTGAAGTTTATCGGGGCCGATCTGTTTTCTGACCTCCAGGATACCGGAGTATGCCCTGTATATGTTTTTCCTGTTTTCGCTATTGTAATACTTAAGGCTTGATGGCCCCCAAACAAGCGGCTTCCTGCCCAATCGGCCGTTGTAGTCGATGTGTATGTCATAACCCAATTCGTCAAACTGCCACATCATTTTTGGGCCGGGCTGTAAAAACATGAATGCCGCCGCCATTTTGACTTTTTCGTACATGATCAGGGAGTCTCTGACATTGTATGTGCCGAAGCTGTTGCCTTCTGAAATGCAGTGTTCGGCGATTCTTCTTTCGTCATGACTGTCGTAGTAAGTTACGTGTGTGGAGGCATCGGTTCCGGAAAAATTGCCCGTAGCTGGATTTCCTATGGCAGCGGGCACGAAGTCGTAGGATTTGTTTCTCCACATTTTCATGCCGTAGGCACCCAGGTTAGCCTCTTCATTGGCCGGCGACCAGTGTTCGAGGATGACGTATGCCTTGGGGTCGATTTGCCAGATTTTGTCTGCCATCCGTTTGAGTATATTGATCCTGGACTGGTCAAAACCGTCAACACTGCCTCCGGGGGCGTAATTGGTAAATCCCTTGGTGAAGTCAAACCGATAGCCGTCAAAATGAAATTCTTCCAGCCAGTAGCGGTTGACATCATCGATAAAATCTTTGGTATACTGGCTTTCGTGGTTAAAGTCGTATCCCCACTGGTATTGTCCTACATATTCCCTGTTGTACCAGGGGTTATTGATTGCCGGCTTTCCTCCGTCGAAGTACATCTGCACCATCGGGCTCTGGCCGAATGAATGGTTAAGTACAATATCCATGATGACCGCAATGCCTTGCTTGTGTGCTGCCTCGATGAATTTTTTTAGTTTGTCTGCCGTTCCGTAATACTTGTCGGTGGCAAAGTAAAAAGAAGGGTTGTATCCCCATGAATCGTTGCCTTCAAATTCGTTTACGGGCATCAGCTCAATGGCGTTTACGCCCAGACGTTTGAAATATGCCAAGGTATCGATCAGATCGCTATAGGAGTGGGAGGCGATAAAGTCCCTGATGTGAAGCTCATAGATGACGAGGTGATTTACGTCGGGCCGTTGCCAGGATGCTTCGCCGGCACCCCAGACGTAGGGCTGCTGGCTTGTCTTCAGTACCGAAGCTATGCCGTAATCCTCCCTGCTGTATGAAGGCAGTCCCGGAAAAACCGAAGACTCTATATACTTGTCATTCCACGGATCGGCTACCTGCCTGGTGTAAGGATCGGCCACCTTGAGTTTGCCGTCGATCCAGTACTGGTAAACATAGTTTTTGCCGGGCTCAAGACCTGTGAGTTCTGTCCAGTAGTATTTATTGTCGGGGGTTCTTTTCATCTGGTATTGGTCCCTGACTTTCCAATCAGAAAAGTCGCCCACGGCATAGACAAACTCTTTAAAAGGTGCCAGAAAAACCAGGGTGGCACGGGTAGGATCAACAGGGTCGTAATTGACACCCTGCCGTACTCCTGCCGGAAGCGGGGCTATTTCTGTTTGCTTTTTAACCACCAGATTGTAACGCTTGTATATTTCTAGGCTCTGACCGTTGATATTGGCCGTCAGGCGGATGCCCAGATCCAGAGAATTGGTGGGAGTATAGTTGTAGCTGATGGTTTTACCAGATGAGACAGATGCCACCTCCTGGTATCCGCTGCCCTGGTCGAGAAAAAGTTTCATGGAAACAACAGCAGAGGAGGCTTCGCCCTGAATGGCCAAAGGCTGTCCTGCATCGTGGAAACCTTCTGCACCAAAGGGATTTTTGATGGTGATATACTGGTCGTTGCTGAGGTTTATGTAGATATCCTGATTTGAAGCTACTGTGCCCCATCCGTATTCGCCAGGCTGGATGGTGGCTTTTTTACTGCCGTCGGCACTCCTGAACACACAGGAAATGCGGAAAATATTTTCACCCACTGGTACACCGAAATATGCTCTTACGGACGGTGTAAATTTAAGCTGCCATTTGTCTGTGGTGCCTGCCACTTTTGTCATGGCTCCGATGCCGTCATCCTTGCCCCAGTTTCCCTTGACATACTTCCACGCAGTGCCATTGGCCTTGTCGGTTACGACCCCGTGGTGGACATAGACCTTAGATGCTCCGGCCAGTTCCTTATTGCCCTGAGAGGCATCAAAGATCAGTGTAACTTCATCATCCGGTCCTGCCAGATTGGGCTCAAGTACAACAATCTGACCCCATCCCGTATACACTGAAAAAAGCAGGATGGCAATAAAAAACTTAAGCTTGTTCATATGATATGGCTTGATGCTTATTGTATGTTTGACAATATCTACAAAAGTAAGGTGGATTTGCGAATAATATGCACAACCACTTAACAATTAACAAATTGACAATAATTTTTGTTAAATAATTTATGTGATTTTTATCATGGTGTCTATAGATGATTTTGAAAAGCTGAGTTCTTCTGATCCCAGGGTTAAATACGGGTTTGTCAGGGAATTATTGGCTGCAGCAAAAACAGATCCTGCCGGTCTGTATCCTTATTTGGATCTTTTTACCGGTTATTTGGACAATCCTAACAAGATTCTGCAGTGGACCGCCATCGATATGATTGGTTATCTTTCTGCCTGTGACCTTGCCGGCAAAACAGACCTTCTTTTAAAAAAGCTGACAGGTCTGCTTCATTCGGGCCAACTCATTACCTGCAACCATGCCATTTTTTCGCTTGGGCTTATTGCCCAAAACAAACCTAACCTGCGTGAGGAAATCATCGGGGAGTTATTGGATGTTTCCAATGACACTTTCAAGACCGGTGAATGCAAAAATATAGCCACCGGAAAAGTAATTGATGTCCTGAATAAATGGTCCTCACAGCTCCAAGGCAATGAGAGGGCAGTGCAGTTTGTTCTGTCTGCCTGCAGCAATACCAGAAATACGACCAAAAAGAAAGCTGAAACCCTGGCACGGAAAATGTGCCTGATGTAAATATACCCGACACTACGGATCTTTCGCAAAATATGCCTATCATTGTATTTAAAAATATCCAATATCTGAGGTCATGAACCAGCCACTGGCAGAAAGAATGCGGCCTTCTACCCTGGATGATTACGTGGGGCAGCAGCATCTTGTAGGTCAGGGTGCCGTACTCCGCAAGGTCATAGATTCCGGTGCACTGCCTTCCTTTATACTTTGGGGGCCGCCCGGAGTGGGAAAAACGACCCTGGCATCAGTCATCGCCAGGACACAGGACAGGCAGTTTTTCAGCCTTTCGGCCATCAACAGCGGAGTTAAGGACATCAGGGAGACCATCGAAGCAGCCCGGTCACAGAGGTTTTTTTCAAAACCGAATCCTATCCTTTTTATTGACGAGATACATCGGTTTAGTAAATCACAGCAGGATTCATTGCTCGGGGCAGTGGAAAAGGGAATTGTGACGCTTATAGGTGCCACCACTGAAAATCCGTCTTTTGAGGTCATCTCGGCCCTGCTCTCCAGGTGTCAGGTATATATCCTCAAGCCGCTGGAAGCATCGGACCTGCACAGGATGGTGGACCAGGCTATCGCCCGTGACGAGGAACTCAGCAAGAGGCAAATCACGGTAGAAAGCTACGATGCCCTGATGCGGGTCTCCGGAGGCGATGGCCGCAAATTGTACAATGCCCTCGAACTCGTGGTCAACCAGGCCGAAAAAGGAAAACCCGTCACCATCACCGACGAGTCCGTGATGTCTGCCGTCCAGCAAAACCTGGCCCTGTATGACAAGGCCGGTGAGCAGCATTATGACATCATATCTGCCTTCATCAAGTCTATGAGGGCATCGGACCCCAATGCAGCGGTGTATTATCTGGCACGTATGATCGAAGGTGGGGAAGACCCGTTGTTTATCTGCCGGCGTATGATTATTCTGGCAGCAGAAGATATAGGACTGGCCAATCCAAATGCTCTGCTCCTAGCCAATAATTGTTTCCAGGCTGTACACCATATCGGCATGCCGGAGGGCAGGATCATCATGTCTCAGGCGGCGGTATATCTCGCCTGTTCGCCCAAGAGCAATGCCTCCTATGTGGCCATCGATAGTGCCCTGGATCTGGTACGCAAGACCGGAAATTTGCCGGTACCATTGCACCTCAGAAATGCCCCGACCCAGCTGATGAAAGACATAGGTTATGGCAGCCAGTACAAATATGCCCACGACTACAAGGATGCCATATCTGACATGGAGTGCCTGCCTGAGACTATATCAGGGACAACATTTTATCAGCCCGGATCAAGCGGCCCTGAACAGAAAATAAGGGAAAGCCTTAAACTTTTCTGGAAAGACAAATACGGATATTAAGCGGCTACCGGAAAAAACTGAAGATTGTGGTGCCGTATTTTCTTGCCTCTGAAAACCTGGGGTGAGAGCCAAAGTCATGCAAGGGGTCGTGTTCCAGTACAAAGAGCCCGCCAGCGGCAAGGGTATCGTTGTCAAAAACAGCACCCGGTATCAAGGGTAGTTCAGGAAGCGGATAGGGAGGCCCCGCAAAAATATAGGTGTACTGCCTTGTATTGGCTTTCAGGAATCTGAATACATCTGACCTGATGATCCGGATGCTGGACGATATGGCCAGGTCTTCGGCAGTTTTGGTTACAAAGGCCACACAGCCCGAAAATTTGTCAACATAGGTGACATCTCCGCAGCCTCTCGATATAAACTCGTAGCTGTGGCTTCCGGTGCCTCCAAAAAGGTCAAGCATGACCGCCTCAGAAAAATTTATCCGGGTATTCAGCATGTTAAAAAGCCCTTCCTTGGCGATGTCTGTGGTAGGTCTGGTAGGCCAGTTTTTTGCCGGAGGATTAAAGCGTCTGCCGCCAAAATCGCCTGCTATTATACGCATTGAATATTTATATAATGCATAAAATACATGTTGTCTGATAATTGAGTCTTATTTTCTCCGGTTTTAAAGTCTTCAGCAAATGACATATCCGGAAAATAGGCTGA
>JAGVTV010000257.1 GCA_019136675.1 Bacteroidota bacterium | reverse complement strand
ATGAAATAATAAAATCAGGTGCGAAGTAAAGGGAGAATAGTCAAGGGGCAATTGATATATATCAGCAGGTTACATGATTCTTATCTGTTGTAACAAATGCATAGGGTGTGTCTGTTTGTTTTGTCATGATTTTTGCGGCGTTGCAGCAAAAATTCCTGCCTTTGACAGGCAGTCATGCCAAAACGATGTTTGTGTCTTTTCTTTCCCCGGGCTGAAGCCCGGGGCTATCAATATTAAACCCCTCAGGGGTTTTCTTTCATTATCATTTGTTGCCCGGGCTGAAGCCCGGGGCTATGAATGTTAAACCCCTCCCGGGGTTTTCTTTCATTGCCATATTTTTCCCGATCAAGACCGGTGTTATGAATGTTAAACCCCTCCGGGGTATTATAACAAACCCAACTGAAAGGCTTCCGACACCCTTTCCGTAAACCTGATGTTTTTTATTGTTTTGTCATGATTTTTGCGGCGTTGCAGCAAAAATTCCTGCCTTTGACAGGCAGTCATGCCAAAACAATGTTTGTCTTTTCTTTCCCCGGGCTGAAGCCCGGGGCTATGAATGTTAAACCCCTCCCGATCAAGACCGGTGTTATGAATGTTAAACCCCTCCGGGGTTATCTCCCATTTGCTATTCGTTGCCCGGGCTGGAGACCGGGGTATAAATGTTAAACCCCTCCGGGGGTTTTCTTTCATTGCCATTTTTTGGTGCCCGGGCTGGAGACCGGGGTTATGAATGTTTAACCCCTGCGGGGGTTTTTGTGTCGGAAACTAAAAATGAGTGAGGGACAGAAGCGGCATGCCGCGGGCATACAGCGGATGGCCCGACCCTGACGGTCCGGTCAGGGGCACTCCCAAAAATCAGGAATTTTCTGACTTAAACATATGGTAATACAGTAGCTCTTTTCTTTTGAGCAGGTAATCGTTTTTTGCAATGGTCCATCCGGTGTGGCCCTCAAGGAATCCGAGCTTAATGATATAGGTTTTGAAAAAGCGGAATGCCGGCCCCAGCAGTCTTTTTGGCAGGGAGGGTGGCTTTTCTGACGATATCCATTCTGTAGCCCGGAGTCGTGCATATTTGTCAAACTTGTGCTGCATGTCCTCCTCGTCCCTGAAGCTGTAGTGGTGGAGGATGCCTGATAGTCTTATTTCGCTTACAGGACCTGTGGCGGTCAGCTGCTCGTGGACCAGGTTTTGGTTCCACATCATGGAACGCCGATTAAAGATGCGTCGGTTCCACTCGGGAAACCATCCGCACCACTTTATGGGCCGGTTGCCAAAGTAGGTGAGCCGGTTGACCAGATAAACGGTGCCTTGTACGGGAGTGAGGTTGTTAATGGTTTTTATCAGCGAGTCATCGGCTACTTCGTCAGCATCAAGGCTTAAAATCCAATCGTATGCTGCCAGGGAGATGCCATAGTTTTTTGTCGCAGCATAACCCTGCCACGGGTGGCGAACGACCCTGACACGGTACTGGCTGCAGATAGATAAGGTGCGGTCTGTCGACCCATCGTCAAGGATTACAACCACGTCATCTGACATCTGTGTGGCAGCCCCGAGGCATCTGCCGATGGTCCTTTCTTCATTTTTGGCCAGAATGACCACGCTCAGTGGTGACGGGTTTTTCATAATATAGAGCCGCTTGCGATAAAAAACGGGTTGACCAGAGATTCTTTATTGTATACGAGGGGATGGCCTGTTTCCGGATCTATCATCGATCCTCCAGCTTCCTCAATGAGGACCTGTCCTGCCGCTGTATCCCACTCCATGATATGCAACATGCGGGGGTAATAGTCAGCCATACCGTCAGCAATGGCGATAAATTTCAGAGCACTGCCCTGATGGATAATCCGGGGATCCTTCAGGCGGTTTATGTATGCCAGGGTGGCTGATTCTGTATGGGTACGGCTCATGACGACCCTTATGCCCGGGTTATGCAGAGAGAAACGACTTGCTGTGAGCTGTCTTTTGCCGGAATCAGATAACTCGTAGGCACCTTTTCCACGCAGGCCAAAATAAAACCTGCCCGTTACCGGCACATAAATGAAGCCCCCTATCGGCACACCATCAGACACCAATCCGAGATTGATGGTAAACTCTCCGGACCGGTTTAAAAACTCCCTGGTCCCGTCAAGCGGATCCAATAGCCATACTTGGGAATATTTTATGCGGACAGAATATGGCAGATGATCGGTTTCTTCCGAAATGACAGGTATGCCGGGGTATCTTTCCGTCAGGTATGAGGTAATTATCTGATTTGAAACAAGGTCGGCACTGGTCACAGGCGTATGGTCCACTTTGAGTGTGGCCGAAAACTCTTCCTTACCCCGAAAGAGATTCATGATGGCTTCTCCGGCTGAAACCATAACCTGTTTCAGTGCAAGAACTTCGGAAAAGGGAAGCATTCAGATGCCCTGTTACTGGATCTTGAAGGATACGGTTTTAGTGGCTGTATTGCCTTCCTTGTCAGTGGCTGTGACTGTAAATGAACCAAAAGAAGAAGTCTCACTAGCCGAGATGGGCAGAGTCACATTGGCGATGGTCCATTTGGTTTTGGAATCAAAAGTAGTAACGTTTACGCCGCCGATATTTACCTGTGACAATTCTTCGTCGTCGGTGATGGTTCCCTGTACAGGGTAGGTCTGACCTTTTAGCAGTGTGCTGCCTTCAGCCGGTGAGGTGATGGTAATTACCGGAGGAGTATCATCCTTGCTGCAGGATGAAAATACCAAAACAGGCAATACCAGAAGTAATAATCCTAATCTTTTCATGCTAAAAAATATTTGAAGTGTAAAATAAACCATGGTTCGTCTTAAAATTTCATTAGACGTTTCATGTCGTTAAACGGAATTATCGGAGATATGTTTTGAAAGGATAAGCAATGAAATCGGTGATGCAGACAGATTATGCCATAAATGTTACATATGGTTGGGAGATGAAGGTTAATTTTGCATTTGTTTTGCAAAGAAAGAATTTGGAATGAAGTTGAAGTTATTGGTTGGTGTGTTTTTAGGATCCTTTCTTGTCAGTACCGCACAGACAGATACCATTACGAGTTCTGTTATCATGGAAGATGTCACGGTAAAGGCCTTCCGTCACTACCAGAATGTCACACAACTCGCAGATATCCACGGCACATATCTGACTGCGGGGCACAAAAATGAAGTGATAAGTATCGCCTCTCTTCCGGCCAATATTGCAGAAAAAACAGGAAGACAGATTTTTGCGAGGATACCGGGAGCCTTTGTGTACGACATGGATGGATCCGGCAATCAGATCAACTTTGCCACCCGCAGTCTGGACCCTCACCGCAGCTGGGAATTTAATGTACGCCAAAACGGGGTGGTTATCAATTCGGACATATATGGTTATCCAGCCAGTCATTATTCTATGCCAATGGAAGCTGTCAAAACCGTGGAAGTCATCAGGGGTACTTCCGCCTTGCAGTACGGAGCCGAATTCGGTGGTATGGTCAACTATGTGCTTAAAGGGCCTGATACCTCCAAGGTACTGGGCCTGGAGTCGGTCGGCAGCGTGGGGTCCTTTGGCCTACAGAGCCTCTTCAATTCGGCCGGTGGGCGTCATGGCAAGTGGACATACTATGGGTATATGTATAACAGAGCCTCTGATGATTACAGAAAAAACGGAGAATCCAGGGCAAATGCCCAGTATTTTTGCCTGGGATACGACCTTAGTAAGAAGATGAGTCTGAAATTTGAGCTGGGCAGATCGACCTATATATACCGATTACCCGGACCGCTTACGGATGTGCAGTTTGAGGCAGACCCCAGGCAGGCTACACGCTCCAGAAATTACTATTCGCCGGAGATATTTGTTCCTTCCCTGCACTGGAACTGGAAGCTGGGCCCCCAAACAACAGTGAACTGGATTTTCTCAGGAGTGTTTGGCAGCAGGAACAGTGTACTTTTTGAAGGATTTGCGACCAGGCAGGATACAGTAAACAGGTCTACAGGCCTCTATGAATCCCGGATCGTGGATATTGATCAATTTAACTCCAAAACTTCTGAGCTCAGGCTGGTCCATCAATACAGGACTGGCAGACTCAGGCACGTCATCACCGGCGGCATCCGGTATTTTAACAATGACATGCGGCGAAGGCAACGTGGTAAAGGCACTTCAGGATCGGATTATGATTTGACAATAGAAGGTGTTTTTGGCAGGGACATGGATTATAAAAGCAATAGCCTGGCCTTTTCTCTCGAAAATATGGTCTATCTCACCGACAGGATCACCCTCACCCCGGGAATGAGGTATGAACTCGGCCAAACCGACATGACCGGATACATCAGCTACCTGGACCCTGAGGACATTCCAAACCGCATCAGGCACAGGATCCCTGCCCTGGGTATCAACAGCCGGTGGGAAATAACACGCAGACTGCAGCTGTACGGAGGAATTTCACAGGCATACCGGCCGGTACTGTTTAAGGATATAATACCCGGGTCGGTGCTGGAGGTGGCCAACAAAGACCTTAAAAATGCATTTGGTTACAATGCTGAATTGGGATTCCGGGGCTCCCATGGCTGGATTACCCGATTTGACATAACCCTCTTTGCACTAAGGTACAACCACCGGCTGGGCAATCTGGTGCGTCAGACACCTGAAGGGACTTCCTATATATACAAAACTAATATCGGGGACTCGCAGAGCAGTGGTATAGAGTGGTATACAGAAGTTTCGCCTGTCAAAACGGACAACCTGACCGTATCCGCCTTCACAGCTACCTCCTGGATGAAGGCCAGGTATGTCAATGCCGTTGTTGCCATCAACGGTGAAAACAGGGATATCTCAGGCAATCATATCGAGTCTGCCCCGGAATGGATATCCCGCAACGGGCTGGGCATATCGTACCGTGCTCTGAGTACTGTCCTGCAGTACAGCTATGTGTCGGAATCCTACGCAGATCCGGCCAACACTGTCATTCCGGCTATTGACGGATCCGTGGGCCTGGTCCCTGCTTATGGCATCTGGGACTTCAATGCCACATACTTCGTCGGAAGCAACTGGAAAGCCAGAATCAGCCTGAACAATCTTGCTGACAGGCAGTATTTTACCAAAAGGCCGCTGTTTTATCCCGGTCCCGGCATATGGCCTTCAGCAGGCAGAAGTTTTGTGGTTTCTATCGGAGTGAGCCTGTAATTACATCAGGTTTTCGACATATTTATACGGCGATCCTGTATTGATGAGGACAACAGACTGATCCTGACCGATGTAACCGGAAGAGACCAGACGGTACAATGCTGCCACCACTGCGGCACCCTCCGGAGACAGAAAAATACCTTCCAGCCTGCCAAAATCATAAATAGCCTGCTTCATATCCTCTTCCGAAACATCCAGAGCCATACCTCCGCTTTCGTACAGGGTCTTCATAATCAGCTTGTCGCCAAATGCCTTGGGAACCCGCAGTCCGTTGGCCATGGTTTCGGCAGGAGCTTCGTGGAGCGTACAATGATCGAGCCCCTGGTTGAATGCCCTGACGACCGGATTGCACCCTCTGGTTTGTACGGCCACCATGCGTGTGGGTATGGATTCGATCCAGCCCATTTGTTGCATTTCCCTGAAGGCTTTCCAGATGCCTATCAGCCCTGTGCCGCCGCCGGTGGGGTAGATAATGACATCGGGGAGTTTCCAGTCCAGTTGTTCGGCGATCTCGTAGCCCATGGTTTTTTTGCCTTCCAGTCTGAAGGGCTCCTTGAGGGTGGTGATGTCCCACCAGTGTCCGTCGTTGTTGTCGGCTGCCATGGCCAACCCTGCGTCGCGGATGCTTCCTTTTACGGAGGTGACCTTGGCACCCATAACCTCACAGTCGAGACGGAAAACCTGCGGCGTGGCTTCCGGCATATAAATGTGTGCTTCACCCCCGGAGGCAGCGGTATAGGCTGCCAGGGCACTACCCGCATTGCCGGCCGTAGGTATACAAAATGACCTGATACCCATCTCTGTAGCTTTGGATACGGCCATGCCGATACCCCGTGCCTTAAACGAACCGGTGGGATTAAGTCCTTCTTCCTTGAGCCATACACGGGCAACCCCTGACTTTCGGGCTGATTTTTTAAGTGGAAGAAGAGGAGTCCAGCCCTCACCCAGGCTGATGATATGGCGGGGGTCCACTACCGGCAGCAAGGGTGCATAACGCCACATGTCATGCCGGTCTTTCAGGATAGCCTGCTCCTTGGGGATTCCCTGACTCAGATTATAAACAGCCACAAGAGGCTGGTTGCAGTCTGTGCAGTAGCTGTTTATCTCGTGCCTGCTATAAATTTTTTGACATTCATGACATTCGAGATGGGAATAAAAACTCATCAATTAATATTTTTGCCAAAAGTACTGCTGAATACGGACAAAGAGTTAAAAATTGTATTGCTGCTTAATATCACTAAAACCTGAAAGGTTCTTTTGGTATATACACCTGAAGTGTGGTTGAAGAAAAACCACCATGTTAAAAAT
>JAGVTV010000052.1 GCA_019136675.1 Bacteroidota bacterium | reverse complement strand
AGGGGGTGGTGTCCTTGAAAAAAGCAAAATGGCTATTTCATTTGATAAATGCTGATGGGTCATAAGTGTTATAAAACAAAGTTCAAATTTACGTATAAAACTATTGAAGGCGACAGATTCTGTTAAAAATAAATAAAATGAAAAAATAAAGGTAAAAAATGCACACGTAAACCATTTCATTTCAGTATGTTTGCGTCAGTTTGACAATTAATACACTATACAATGAGAATTTTATTTTATTTTTTTATTTATTTATTTATTTTATGTTTTTTATCGTGCACAAAAAATGACGTGTGTAACGAACCAAATGCCTTGGAATGTCCGAGTGGGGACTTTGATGGTGACGGAATATCTAATGGTGAAGATCCTTTTCCTAAAAATAATTGTAAACCAAATAAGTTATCATTCGAAGATAATTTTCTGGGAAGATGGGCCGTGAAAATACCACAACTTAATCCCGTAGGATCTCTTATCATTATAGAAAAAGGAGGCACTTATCAAGATCCACCTGCAAAATTCCTTGATAATGAAAATGTAGTCAAAAGAACTTGGAGTCTTGAAAAAGATTCTACTATGAATTTTGAAGTAGTTAATAGGAAAAACGAAACACTTAGAACAAAATTTAAATACAAATCCTACACATGTGATACTTTGTTTTGCAGATTTAATTCCGGAAATCAAGGATTCGACACGCTAGCAATATTATTTATTAGACAATAGACGTTCCTGTGTATAACAAATTGCCCTTTGCTGGCGCAAGTTTGTAACTTGTGCCTATTTGCCATAGCTTTATCCAGCCTTCATATTTTGGTAAGGATATTGATAATACTTAGTTTTGGCCTTAAATATAATCTAGCGTGGGTACCAAATACAAGTTTATGGATAGTGATGGTATTTACTTTGTGAGTTTTGCAACGGTATCATGGGTAGATGTTTTTACCAGGCCTTTGTACAACGAGATATTTATTGATAGCTTGAGATATTGTCAAGAAAAAAAGGGATTAAACTTGCATGCATGGTGCTTGATGAGTAATCATGTACATTTGGTATTTTCGAGGTCAGGTAGGTACAGTCATTCTGATATTTTGCGAGATCTTAAAAAATTCACTTCTAAAAAACTCATCGAAGCTATAGAAAGCAATCCATCTGAAAGCAAAAAAGAATGGATGATGAATATTTTCAGATGTGCAGGACAGAATCAAGGCAACAATAAAGATTATCAATTTTGGCAACAAGATAACCATCCTATTGAACTTTTTAGTCCTTTAGTTACGTTTCAAAAAATAGATTATGTACATTATAATCCTGTTACGGCAGGTATAGTGAGCGAAGCCGACCATTATTTACTTAGCAGTGCCAGAGATTATTTAGGTATAAAAGGCGTTTTAGAAATAGAAGTATTAGAAAGACCGATGAGTCTCGAAGGTTATGTGTTTAGTTATTAATGGCTGTGGAAGGAGTAAAGGCACAAGTTACAAACTTGCGCCAACAGGGGACGCAGGCCGGAGCTCGACGGGGATTGAAACCCGCTGATTTAAAAATGAAACTTTAAGATATTTTTCTATGTTTTGATTTTTGTAAAATAGAAATTATAAAATGGGTCTTATACATGCAGAAATCGAATTGATAAATGCCGAAGACATTGGATTAGCAAGGAAAAACTATATTGGCGATGATGAAATAAAAAAAATCAGGATTGACATGCTTGTCGATACAGGTTCTTATAACCTATGTATTAACGAAGAAATTCAAGTCCAGTTGCAACTTCCTTTTGTTGAAAAAAGGTCAGCCTATACCGCCGATAACCGGTTGATAGAAATGGATGTCGTTGGACCTGTTTTTGTGAAATTTAAAAACAGAACTACTTCCTGCTTAGCGATGGTGCTTCCGGGCAATAGTGAACCACAACTGGGAGCCATACCATTAGAAGATATGGATGTACTAATTCATCCTCAAAGACAAGAGTTGATCGTCAATCCTGACCACCCTTACATGTCTGTGATGACTTTGAAATAGCGTACTGTTTCAACGTACCGTAATTTTCTCCGGGAAAATATTATAACAAGAAAACTTGCAAAATGATAAGACGATTGTCTTCAACAAGTTGACATCGGGTTTTGGCTGAGTGGCAGGAATTTAAATTGGAAATTTGGCAATGCTGTGACACAGGCTGGAGCCGACGCCTGTCCGGGGCTGGTTGATTTTCCATAAAAATGGTAAGAAGCCCCAATATTTTAGTTACCTTTGACGCACAATACAAGGCATGAATATTGTCAGGATCAAGGATATTTTTGTCAAGGATGTCACCATCGAATTGAGGCAAAAGTATGCCATGGGTGGCATAGTCTTGTTTGCGGCCACCATAGTATTCATCATCTTTAAGTCTTTTAACGATATAAGTCCCAGAGAGTGGGCTATCCTGCTATGGATTGTGATGCTCTTTGCTGGCCTTAACGCCATTGTCAAAAGTTTTTTACAGGAAAAGAAGGAAACCTACCTGTACTATTACACCCTTTTTGACCCGATGGAACTCATTCTTGCCAGACTGTTGTACAATTATTTGTTTATGATGCTGCTCTTTGGGGTGGTGGTGTTTTTTATGTCGCTGTTCAGCGGGGGCGGATCTGCCCTGGGGCTGTTTGGGATTTCTGTGGTCTTCACCTTTGTATCGGTGATCACAGCCTCCGGCCAGGGCAATACCACACTTATGTCTGTGCTGGCACTGCCGCTGGTGCTGCCGTCCGTCCTGCTGCTGCTTAAAGTCACTGCTGTGAGTATCAGGCTGATCAACGACACCGCTGTGGGAGAAGACATATGGATGCTTGCCGGTGTGGACCTTCTTTTGACCGGGGTGATGGTATGGTTGTTTCCGGTTTTGTGGAGATCCTGATTAACCATGGAGCCATGAATTTGTTAATGAGTTAATCAACTAATTTATGTTCTGACGATATGAAGGGTTTTTGGTGGAAAATAATGGGTGCGGCTATATTCCTGTACGTTCTGATCGGCGGGATGACAGTGCCGCTGAAGCCTGGTATTACGGCTGTATCCCCAAACCACACCTACACCGGAAGACAGGCGGAGTTTTTAATAGAAGGGTACAATACCCGTTTTGTCAGCGGTGGCCGGAGCCGCGTGTGGCTCAAAATGGACTCAACCCACGCACTGGCCCACGCAGTAGCTGAAGCAGTAGATGAAAATCATCTGAAAGCGTCATTTTCTTTGCCGGCCACCTTCCCTTCTGAAGACCAGACCATACCACTGACCCTGATCATTGACAATCAGGAAGATGGAGTGTTTGTACAGCCCAATGCCGTGTTTCTTACCAGGGATACGACAGATACCGGCCCGTCGGCTGAGGCGTGGCTCCAGGGCCGTATAAGTGACCTTCATTATCCGGCAGGCATAAAGTTTCCCTACCGCAGCATCCTCAATGAAACCATCCGAAATACATTTTTCCATGTGGCACTTTGGTTTGCCATGTTTATTCTGCTTATAGCCGGTGTCTATCATGCTGTCTGTTACATCAGGACACATGACATCGACCATGATACCAGGTCATCTGCATACACCAGGGTAGCCCTTCTGTATGGTATTCTGGGTCTGATTACTGGCTCGGTATGGGCCAGGTTTACGTGGGATACATTCTGGACGCAGGATATCAAGCTCAATATGACAGCAATAGCCATGCTCATATATCTGGCTTATCTCTTGCTGAGGACCTCCACAGAGGATGTGGACAAAAGGGCGAGGCTCTCTGCTGCCTACAATATTTTTGCATTTGTGGCCCTCATCCCGCTGGTCTTTGTCATACCCCGGCTTACAGACAGCCTGCATCCCGGCAATGGCGGCAATCCTGCCCTCGGCGGCGAAGACCTGGACAATACACTCCGGCTGTTTTTCTATCCTTCCATTTTAGCCCTGACTCTTTTGGGTTTGTGGATGTCTTCTCTCTTGACGAGATACGAGAGGCTCAGATATAAATGGATATTTAAATCATAACAAAATATATTCAGGAAGTGAAAATTCATACGAAAATACTGAACTTTGCGACGATTTTGACCATCATGGCGTGCCATGTAATACCTGCGAAAGCTGCAGGGTCGGAAAGCCTGGACTTTTTGAGGAGTACCGGCAAGATCTATGCAGTCGTTGCGGTAATAGCGATCATATTCATCGGCATAGTAATATTTCTGTTCCGATTGGACAATAAACTAACCAAATTAGAAAATCAGATTAAAAATGAGCAGTAAGCAAGCAAAATTTTACGAAAGCGTACAACACAATTTCGACAAAGCAGCCGCCCATACCAGTATTCATCCGGGCCTGCTTCAGCAGATTAAAACCTGTAATTCAGTTTATCAGGTAAATTTTCCGGTTAAGATCGGTGATTCCTATCAGGTCATTGAGGCGTACAGGGTACAGCATTCACACCACAGGCTTCCTACCAAGGGCGGTATCCGATTCAGCCATCTGGTGGACCAGGAAGAAGTTATGGCTCTCGCCGCTCTTATGACCTACAAGTGTGCCATTGTGGATGTGCCTTTCGGAGGTGCCAAGGGCGGGGTTAAGGTTAGCCCCAGATCGTATACGGCCGAAGAGCTAGAAAGGATTACCAGGAGATATACGGTAGAACTCATCAGAAAAAATTTCATAGGGCCCAGCGTCGATGTACCTGCACCTGACTATGGAACCGGAGAGAGGGAGATGGCTTGGATCCTGGACACTTATCAGACCTTTAAAGGTGGCGAGATTGATGCTGCCGGATGCGTGACAGGAAAGCCGGTCAGGCAAAACGGTATCAACGGACGTACAGAGGCCACAGGAAGAGGTGTGTATTATTCAATTCGCGAGTTGTACAATGACGATTCTCAGCTTAAAAGAATTGGTGCTTCCAAAGGAATAGCCGGCAAGACCATGGTGATCCAGGGTATGGGAAATGTGGGATCGTATACCGGACTTATCTCACAGCAGGAAGGTGATGTAAAAATCATCGGCCTTTCTGAAATGGAAGGGACCATCTACAATGAAAAGGGTATCGACATGCAGGCTGCCCTGGATTTCAGGAAGGAAAAAGGCACTATACTTGGTTTTCCCGGTAGTGTAACCCTGCCTGAAAGAGGAGACTGGGTAGGCATTGAATGTGATATACTTGTGCCGGCTGCTCTCGAATCTCAGATCACTGAAGAAAATATGCATAAGGTCAAAGCCAAAGTCATCGCAGAAGCAGCCAATGGACCCATCACCGCAGAAGCCGCAGAATACCTGGTTAAAAACGGCAGTATCATCATCCCTGACATGTATTGCAATGCAGGCGGTGTGACTGTTTCGTATTTTGAATGGCTTAAAAACCTTTCCCACATGAGGTTTGGAAGAATGGATAAGAGGTTTAATCAGAATACTTATCAGAATATTGTCAATACCTTTGAATCACTGACCGGCAAATCCATCAATGAGAAAGAAAAACAGTTTATAACGCGAGGAGCTGAGGAAGTAGACCTCGTACGGTCCGGACTTGAAGAGACCATGATCAATTCATACCACCAGATCATGGATGTCTATCACGGGTATGACAAGGTAGATAACCTGAGGGATGCAGCGTTTATCTGTGCCCTCAATAAAGTGGCAAATGACTATATGACGCTGGGAGTTTTTCCATGATCAGAAAAGTTCAATACTTAGGGAAGCCGGGTTTCAGCAGAAGTCCGGCTTCTTTGTTTTAATGTGTACAGATATTGATAAGTCAGGCATAAAAAATATTTTGACCATGGTTACATACGAGGCATATTGTGAGCTGGCATTATCTTTTCCGGGGGTAATTCAGGAACCGCACTTTGAAAAAACCTCTTTCAGGGGGTCAGGAAAAAAATATTTGCCACCTATGACCAAAAGTCCAGCAGGGCCTGCCTGAAGCTTTCGGCAGCAGATCAGGATGTTTTTACCGTTCTTTCCAACGGAGCAGTGTATGCGGTAGCAAACAAGTGGGGCCAGCAAGGCTGGACCTGGGTTGACATGCTACAGGTGGACGAAAATCTTTTTGCTGATGCCCTGTCTTCGGCTTATACTGAGGTGCAAAACAAATAAAATTGCCTGTATTGGGTTAACCCCTTTTTTCTGCAAATTTCCTTACCCGGAGTGCCGCGTTTTCCCGTATATTGAAATAAAAAAAATTGATATCCGCTACGTGATAGTTTTTAGTCCGGAGGAAAACGGAACCAAAAAACCGGGGCTTGTTGGTCCACAGTATATCCTTGGCTACCTGTGCTTCCATATGATGCCGGTAGATCTTGGTGAATTTATAGAACAAGGATCCTTTATTGGCTGTGGCGGGCATATACTGTTCGTCGGTTTTCCAGGATAGGGGGTTGGTCACGGATACTTTATTGGAAGTAAGAGGTGGGCGTAGTCGGTATCCTTTTTTAAATGTCCTCCAGGACACAAAACATCCCGTATCCGTGCTGTCACTGCAGGGCATTATGTCGGCAAACCGGTCTTTTCTTACGGGCATCCCTATGAGGTAAGCAGCTACGAGGCGTTCTTTCAGAGATGTACCGGTAAAAAACTCATCGATAAGTCTTTCGGCAT
This sequence comes from Bacteroidota bacterium, assembly GCA_019136675.1. GTDB lineage: Bacteria > Bacteroidota > Bacteroidia > Chitinophagales > Saprospiraceae > OLB9. The sequence goes on along the minus strand of JAGVTV010000052.1, from coordinate 8,950 downwards.
GATTGGTGCCTTGGCTGTGGCCGGCAAGGATAATGGGTCTGCCTTTGTTCTCGTTTTCGAGGTAGTAGCGGAATGCTTCCCGTACGTCTCGGTATGCCCGTTCAAATGCTTTATGGGCTGATGTGGTATCTGCCGTGAAGTAAGCATGGAAATGTGCCTGACGGTATCTGGGAGCATACACCCTTCCGGCATGATTGAAGGCACTGGCCTGGAACAGGATGGAGCCTTCATCCGTCTTTTTGTTGAGCTTGCTGTCAGAAAGCGAAGCGTTCCATTTGTCCTCGTTTTTTGACCCTATGTAGGTAGTGGGATGGATAAAAAACACATCTGCCGCTGACTGGTCATAGTTGACTCTGCCACCTTCCGGGGTGCGGTCGGCTTCATCATCTTTGGCAGGGTGTGCAGCCCAGTTGTCCGGCCGGCTGTAATCCGGCACGTCGGTCCCGGTGTCGTCAAAGGTGTACTCCGGCCGGTAGGTCTTGCAGGAAATCAAAACAAAGCCTGCCAGTATCCACAGGCCGATGATGTGCTTAGTCTTCATCAGATCATATCTTCCGCCTTGACCCACGCATCAAACTCCTCTGAGGTCAGGTATTTAAGCTTCAGGGCTGCCTCCTTAAGGGTGAGATCTTCCTTATGGGCTTTTTTGGCGATTTCCGCTGCCTTGTCGTACCCTATTTTTGTATTGAGGGCGGTAACCAGCATCAGCGAATTGTCAAGATTGTATTTGATCCTGGCCTTGTTGGCTTCGATGCCTACCGCACAGTGTTCATTAAAACTGACACAGGCATCCCCTATAAGGTTGGCTGACATCAGGAAGTTGTAAATCATGACAGGTTTAAATACATTTAGTTCAAAATGTCCGCTCATGCCGCCTATATTGATAGCTACATCATTTCCCAGTACCTGAGCCATGGCCATAGTAAGTGCTTCAGATTGGGTAGGGTTGACCTTACCGGGCATGATGGAAGATCCTGGTTCATTTTCAGGAATGGTGATTTCGCCTATACCACATCTCGGCCCGGATGCCAGCATGCGGATGTCATTGCCTATTTTCATCAGTGACACCGCCACTGTCTTGAGCGCCCCGTGAGCCTCCACGATGGCATCATGGGCAGCGAGGCCTTCAAACTTGTTTTTGCCGGTAATAAATGGCAGGCCGGTGATCTCTGCTATTTTTTTAGCTACCAGGACATCATATCCTTTAGGGGTGTTAAGTCCGGTGCCTACAGCTGTACCCCCGAGTGCAAGTTCGGCAAGGTGCCTGTAAGAATTTTTTATGGCGGCTATGCCGTGGTCCAGCTGGGACACATAACCGCTGAGCTCCTGCCCCAGAGTAAGCGGGGTAGCATCCATAAAGTGTGTCCGGCCTATCTTGACCACCTTCAGGTATTTTTTAGATTTTTCCCTCAGTGTATCACGAAGTACCTCCAGGCCGGGGACTGTCACCTCTGTAAGCACCTGGTAGGCAGCTATGTGCATGGCAGTGGGAAAGGTGTCATTGGACGACTGAGACTTGTTGACATCATCATTGGGGTGCAGAATTTTTTTAGCATCGTCCAGGGTGCCTCCGTTTATCACATGACCACGGTTGGCGATCACTTCGTTTAGGTTCATGTTGCTCTGCGTGCCCGAGCCTGTCTGCCATACCACCAGCGGAAACTGGTCATCAAGTTTGCCGTCGAGGATTTCACTGCATACCTTCTCTATGAGTGCCCGTTTTTCGGCAGACAATACCCCCAGGTCAAAATTGGCCCTGGCAGCGGCCATCTTGAGGACAGCAAATGCCCGGATGATCTCCTTAGGCATCCTGTGGCCACCTATCCTGAAATTCTCAGATGATCTTTGGGTTTGGGCTCCCCAGTATTTATCAGCCGGCACGTCTATGTAGCCCATGCTGTCTTTTTCCTTCCTGTATCCGCTCATGGCAAGTATCTGTTTTGTATGAATGTAAATAAATGACAATTTAAGCCACAAAAGTAAGATATAGGCGGTGCAAAACGAATGATCAGAGGTAAAAATTGAAGTGATCCTTGTCAGGGTAGGACAGGGTATTGACTGAATCCCGGATTTAGGTTATTTTTGTAAAGTGAATTAAATCAATGCACCTATGTTCAAATCCAAACTCGTCCCCAATCCCGGCTATTACAGGATACGCAGATTGTATTTTGTTGCCATAGTCCTGTCATCTTTTAGCATAGGTTTGGTGGTCAACATCCTGGATTTTCCTTTTCCATTGTGGGCAGCGATATTGGCGGTAGGCTTTTTTCTGGTCACAATGGGCTATCAGATCAAAACCGGAAGGCAGATGGTTGCCGAAAACAGCGGTATGATAGAAATGGACGAAAGCAGTGTTCGGATCCTGGACGCAGGAGGATTGGTCAGGCAGGTTTTCGAAAAAAATAATATCATAAAAATTGAAACTGCGGATAATTACAGGATACCCGGAGAGACACTGTCAGAACTGGCACATGAGATGGCAGGTAATACCGCTAAAAATTTTATGGTGGTCCATGATTCTACCGGGGCACACAGGTTTGATTTTGAGATATCAAGTTTTTATATGATTTCCCGGTTAAACCATTTTCTGAAACAATGGGAAGAGTCAGGAATTACGGTGCTTCCGCAACATCAGGCAGCATGATGTATTGGCCTTCAGACCCAAAATTAGGTTTTGTTCCGGCTCCGGGTGCCATACTTCCTTGACATCCTTGTACTGCCTCAGCATTTTTTTCACTTCGTTTTTCATCACACCGGTACCTACGCCGTGGATGATCCTAAGCTCATGAGCGTTGTTGATGAGGGCCCTGTCCAGAAATGACTGGAGCATATTGAGGGCATCTGACTTGGTATATTCTCTGATATCGATCCTGGTTTCTACTCTGTCGGCAGCTGCAAGATGGGTGACCACGCTCTTCTTCCTGATTTCGATAGGCTCCTTTACGGCTACAAGGTCTATAAGCGGCACTTTCATGTTGATGATGCCTATCTGTACCTCTGCCGATTTTTTGTCCATGCTGATGATTTCCCCTATGCTGGTCAGGGCGATGGCTGCCTGAAGAGCTTTTTCCTCGTCTTTTGACTGGCGGATCTCTTTCAGCACCTTTTGCATTTCCTTTTGCTCATGCAAGGTTCCAATAGCGGCCTTTTCCTTAGCTTCCAGTTTTATCTTCTTCCTGCGTATCTCGAGGTCTGCACTCATCTGCTCATAGGACGAGATCAGACGGTCTATGCGGTCCTGTTTTTCCAGCAGTGAGGCCAGCTTGTCCTCGTATTCCTTTTTTTCGGACATGAGCGAAATAAGCATATCGTCTATGGCTTTTTCGTTTTTGCCTGTCCTGTGCTGGGCATATTTTATGATCCTGGCATCCAGCCCTGTTTTTTGGGCAATCTCATACGCAAACGAACTACCCGGTTTGCCTACCTGCAGCCTGAAGGTCGGCATGAGGTGCTGCTTGTCAAATTCCATGGAGCCATTGACGAGACCCTGAGCCTTGAAGGCATAGTACTTGAGGTTGGAATAGTGGGTGGTGATGACGCCAAAGGCTTTTTTGTGGTTCAGGTCGTTGAGGATAGCTTCGGCTATGGCTCCCCCGATTCGTGGGTCGGTGCCTGACCCAAATTCGTCAATCAGCACAAGTGAATCCCTGTCTGCCCCTTCGCTGGTGACCTTCATGTTGCGGAGGTGGGAAGAGTAAGTGCTCAGGTCGTCTTCCAGCGACTGCTGATCCCCGATATCGACAAATATTTTGCTGAATATGCCAAACCTTGAGTTTTCGTTGACAGGCACAAGCATACCAGCTTGTATCATAAGTTGCAGCAGGCCCACAGACTTCATGGCTACTGATTTGCCTCCGGCATTGGGTCCGCTTAGCACCAGGATGCGGTTGTTACCGTGCAGTTCCAGGTCAAAGGGCACCACCGGAGCTCCTGTTGCTTCGTTTCTCAGGAGCAACACAGGGTTGTAGGCTGTTTTAAAGCCAAAGACAGGTTTTTCCTGGAGGTATGGCCTGCAGGCATTGATCCTGTATGCAAACCGTGCCTTGGCCCTTACGGTGTCAATTTTGACCAGGATGCCCTGTATGACAAGCAATGCATCCCCATAAGGCCTTATAAAACCGCACAGTGCCCTTAAGATCTTGTATATCTCGTGCCTTCTCTCTGCGTAAAGGTTGTATACCTCCTGATTCAGAACGATGACCTTTTCAGGCTCGATATAGATGGTCTTGCCCGTCGATGATTCGTCGTGGATGATACCTGCGACTTTTCTCTTGTGCTCTGCCGCAACAGTCAGCACCCTCCTACCGTTTCGGAGACTCTCAGCATTGTCCACAAGAAAACCCTTGTTCTTGTAGAGTTCGAGCTCAGAATTGAAGACCTTGTCCAGCTCTCTTTCCCTTGATTTGATGAGCTTGGATATGCGAAGCAGCTCAGGTGAGGCGTCGGGCCGCACTTCGCCTTCTTCATCCAGTACACGGTCTATCTCTGTGGTCAGTGCCCTGTCAATGATGATGCCACCCACGATCCCGCTCATAAGGGGATTGAACTTAACCTTCTCAGGCTCCTGAAAATACTTTACCAGCTCCAGGCCTATGCTGACGATGTGGTAGATGCGTCGGATGCTGTCGATTTCCAGCACATAACCCTCCTTGCGGAGAAAACTGACGTCTTCGGTTATGCTTTCAAAATTTGAGATGGGCAGGTGTTCACCGCGTTCTATAGCCTTTTTGTACTCATCGGTCTCCAGGATTAACTGCTCTATGACCGGAAGTCGGGTCTGAATCTCGAGGTCGTCAAAATACCTGCTTCCCATGGACGAGAGGCATTCCTCCCGTATGTAATCGATGACTCTGGTAAATTCCAGTTTTTCCTTCAGATCTTTTGGATAAAGCAGCATGAAAGCCTGATGATATTATGAATATGGGTGCAAAAATAGGAAAAAACTCTTTTTGTAAGCTTGTTAATGGCTTAAAGCCAAAAACAGGGATAAATGTTCTGACAAAATGTCACTTTGCTGGCCAAAATATTATAATTTTGCATTCCAAAATCCTTTTCCAGGCATGTACGACGAAAACATCACGCTCACCGGCATCAAAAAAGAGATGGACGAATCCCGGCAGGGAGAGGTACTTTTCTTTGAAGAAAATGTTGCTGCCTCCCGCAGGTTTTATATCGAATCCTACGGGTGTGCCATGAACTTCAGCGATTCGGAGATTGTGGCTTCGATCCTTGCCGGCGAAGGGTATGGCCCTACCAGGATTATGGAAGAAGCGGACCTCATCCTGGTCAACACCTGTTCGATCAGGGAAAAGGCCGAGGATACTGTCCGCAACCGGCTTCGTGTATTCAACCACCTCAAAACTAAAAAGCCGGACCTTCTGATCGGCGTGTTGGGATGCATGGCAGAGAGGCTTAAAGCCAAACTCCTCGAGCAGGAAAAACTGGTGGACCTTGTCGTAGGCCCGGATGCTTACCGTGACCTGCCTGCCCTGCTTGCCAAAGCGGATGATGGCGAAAAAGGCATCAATGTGCTCCTGTCAAGGGAGGAAACCTATGCCGATATATCTCCTCTCCGTCTTGACACCAACGGTGTTGTGGCTTTTATTTCCATTATGAGGGGATGCGACAATATGTGTTCCTTTTGTGTAGTACCGTTTACCCGCGGGAGGGAGCGAAGCCGTGACCCGTATTCCATAGTAGCTGAGGCGACCGACCTGTACCAGCGTGGGTTCAGGGACGTTACACTGCTGGGCCAGAACGTCGACAGCTACAAGTGGAGCAACCCCGAAGACACAGAACATGTTAATTTTGCACAGTTGCTGGAAAGAGTTGCCAGTGTACATCCTGACCTGCGGGTAAGATTTTCCACATCACACCCCAAGGACATCACAGATGAGGTACTCCATACCATGGCACGGCATGAAAATATCTGCAAATACATCCATCTGCCGGTCCAATCAGGCAACACCCGCATCCTCAGACTCATGAACCGCACTTACGACCGTGAATGGTACATGGAGAGGGTGGAATCAATATACAGGATCATTCCTGATTGTGCCATTTCGTCTGATATGATCGCCGGCTTTTGTACCGAGACTGAAGAGGAACACCAGGATACACTGAGCATGATCCGGTTTGCCCGATACAGTATGTCATACATGTTCTGTTATTCCGAAAGGCCCGGGACTCCCGCAGCAAAAAAGTATGCAGACGACATTCCCGACGAAGTGAAAAAAAGGCGGCTCCAGGAGATTGTGGATCTTCAGATGAAAACCTCCCTCGAGGTCAATCTTACAGATATTGGCAAGACATTCAAAGTGCTGATAGAAGGTGACAGCAAGAGGTCTGAAGCAGAGTTTAAGGGACGCAACAGCCAGAACAAGATGATCAATTTTCCAAAGGAAGAGGGCCTCAGTCCCGGAGACTATGTAATGGTTGAAGTAACAGATGCCACATCGGGATCCCTTAGGGGAAAGATCACGGGCAGGCCCTGACCAATAATTATAAAATAAAATCAAAGACGTGACCATACAGGCGGTAAAACAAAGGTTCGGAATAATAGGGAAATCACCCTTGCTGGAGCGGGCCCTTCATACTGCCATACGGGTAGCGGCGACCGACCTTTCCGTACTCATCCAGGGCGAAAGCGGTGTAGGTAAGGAGGTGTTTAGCCGTATCATCCACGAACTAAGTATCCGGAAGCACAATAACTTCATAGCCATAAACTGCGGTGCCATACCTGCCGGCACGATTAATTCTGAGCTTTTTGGCCACGAAAAAGGGTCGTTTACAGGAGCGGTTAGCGAGCGTAAGGGGTATTTTGAGACGGTAAACGGAGGCACGATCTTTCTGGACGAGATAGGCGAAATGCCGCTTGACACCCAGTCATACCTGCTGAGAATCCTCGAAAGCGGCGAGTTTCTGCGGGTGGGATCTTCCAAGGTACTGACCACCGATGTACGTGTCATCGCCGCCACCAATGTAGACCTGGAAAACAAGATACAAAGCGGCAAATTCAGGGAAGACCTCTATTACAGGCTAAATACCGTACCTATACGGGTGCCGGCACTTCATGAGAGACGGGAAGACATATACATGCTGTTCAGGAAGTTTGCCGGTGATTTCGGTGACAAATACCGGACGGATTCTATATCCCTGACACAGGAAGCCAGGACCATCATAGAAAATTACCGTTGGCCTGGAAACATCCGGGAGCTCAAGAATATGGTCGAACAGCTGTCTGTCCTCTCGGAAGAAAAGGAAATAGACGCCGACCTGCTTGTGGACCTGGTGCCCAATATCCGCCACCGTTTGCTGCCCAGCACAGGATTTGAAGGGGCCTCTACCGGGAGTTCGTACAATGAGAGGGAGATACTGTTTAAATTTCTGCTCGAGATGAAGAGCGACCTTTCCGACCTTAAAAGTCTGATCTACGAGTTGGTCCAAACCAATGACCTCACCCTGCCTGACCTGGCACAACTCAAGAAGATGCCCGGTTATGCCTCAGAGCACATATTGCAGAAGGCATACGGAGCCACACCTGCTGAGAGGAAGGACGATTTTGCAGCCTTTGATGACGGCAGGCCCATCCTTCTTCAGAACAAAAAGCAGTACGAAGACACCGAAGACGTGGAAGAGATCCTCTCGATCGAGGAGATGGAAAAGGATATGATCCGTAAGGCATTGAAGAAGTTTAACAATCGCCGCAAGGATGCGGCCGATGAGCTGGGCATCTCGGAGCGTACCCTGTACCGGAAGATCAAGGAGTACAATATTCCGGATATGTAATATGTCCGTCACCAATCCCAAAATCATGGACGAAATAGTTTTTATAAACGGTGAGTTTAAGCCGGCCGGCGAAGCAAGCCTATTGGTCACCGACCTGGCTATCCTGAGGGGGTACGGCATCTTTGATTTTTTCAGAGCCATAGACGGAAAGCCCATTTTTATCGAAGACCATCTCGACAGGTTTGAAAAGTCCATGGCAGGTCTGCATCTGGAGACAGAATACTCCAGGGGCGACCTCAGAAGCTTTATTCTGAGACTTATAGACCTGAATCCTCATCCCCTCCTGGGCGTAAAAATGGTGTGTACCGGCGGATATTCACGGGATGGATACACGCCTCACGGCAGCAATCTGTTTATGCTGGCCAGGCCATTTGCCTTTCATCCGTTTGACAAGGGACTGAGCCTGATGACAGCAGAGCACCGGCGGGAACTGCATGAAGTCAAGACGATCAACTACCTGACCCCGGTTTCTTTATTGCCCAAAATGAAGGAGGCAGGAGCTGACGATGTGCTGTACCATAAGGACGGCCGGGTCTCTGAAAGCTCCCGGTCCAATGTTTTTATGATAAAAAACGGTACCCTGATCACTCCTGACAGTGACATGCTTTTAGGTGTGACCCGTAAGCGGATTCTTTCATTTGCCCGTGAGATTTTACCTGTGGAGGTAAGGCCGGTTTTACTTCAGGAGCTGCTCAGTGCAGATGAGGTGTTTCTTACAGCCAGTACCAAGAGGATATCACCCGTGACCAGGATAGACCGCACTTCCTTTGCCATCGGACCATACACCCGAAAGCTGTATGACCGCCTTGTCACCGAAGAACAGTGGTAAATCTCTCTGCAAAGACAATACATGGCGACATAGCGTCCTTGCTCATGTCTGCTGGACGGAAACGGAAACTTAAACCCAAAGAGCAAAAAATGAGCCTATCAGTAAACATATTGACCATTTCAATTTTAGCAATTGGTTTTAGCATTACTGCTTGCTCTAATCAAATGGGGGGCAAGTCACAAGCGGATAAAAACATGGCCGGAAGTCTTTCCACTCAAAAGACCAACTCTGCAATGACAGATAGTTTGACTGCTGATAAAAACAGACTTACAAAAATTTATACCCAAGCCATAGCAGAGTTTATAAGAGCAGCTTACAAGACGGACAAAACTG
>JAGVTV010000033.1 GCA_019136675.1 Bacteroidota bacterium | reverse complement strand
CACCTCAAGGTCAGCCCTGTGCAAAGCCCGCAACCGGCTGGCAGAAATCATTAAAAAACAAAGTGATGTATTGGCATATGCATCTTAAAATATTAAGGAAAGGTATGAATTACAAATCGTTTGAACACCAGATAGCCTCTACCCTGAGATCCGCAGAAGAGCCCATTGATACCGACTTGCTCATAGCCTCCCTTCACTCAAGTGACAGAGACAGGACAAGGCCTGTGTTTATATGGTGGCTCATGGGGGCAGGGCTTTTGATTGGCCTCCTTGGTTTTGGTTTGCTCACCTCTTCAGAAAAGCCTGAAGCCCTTAAGGCTGCAACATTGCCGGCACAGGGTGCAGAGGTATCTGAGTTATCAGAGGTGTCAGAAACAGCATACACGCAGCCGGTTGCCCCGGATGACCCTCAGACAGCCCATACAGGCAAGGAATCAGGCAGTAACGTCTCATCCTTACGGGAAACAACAAGCCATAGCACCAAGGGCAATAAAATTTTCATCCCTTCCAAAGAGGCCATGGGTACCACAGAAAATATTCAGTCGGCTGCAATATCTGGTGAATCTTCGTCGGTAAGTCAAAGAGAGTCCATGGCTCGCCCGGAAGAATTGTCTTCCGTCACTATCCGTCCTGAGTTGAAAACCGCCGCACTGCCCGGACCCAAATATGGCAAGATCGTGTGCCCTGATTTTAGCAACCGCAGCAAACCATACCTCGAGATCATTCCGGAGGTAGGGGCATTTCTGCCGCTTAAAAGACTGGAGCAGGGAAGCAACGAGACCAGCAACATCTACGCATTGAGAAACAAAAACGAAAAATCACTTGAGGGTCTCAATGCCGGCTTGTATGTCAGACTGAGGAAGGAAAAACTGCCCTTTTACCTTGCCGCAGGGATTTCCTATTCAAGGCTTACAGAAAAAATGAATCTCAATTATTCGTACACACGCAAGGACACTACTCAGGGCATCATCTCCATCACGGTTTCGCAGACAGGAGATACCATCACCACTATCTACGGAGATATCATCACAGAAAAGAAGATCTCAGGATATAAGGTCCGCCACCATAATTTAAGTCTGGTAGACCTGCCTGTGGCCCTCGGATTTGAAAAACAGGCCGGAGACTGGACCCTGGGTGCAGAAGGCGGCCTTGCTTTAAACCTTAGGCTTGGGTCAGGCGGACAGCTCCTGGCATCCGACACCTCATTTGTCAGGACAGATGCAGCACCCCGTCCGTTCAAATCCGGAGTTGGTCTCAGCTATTTCGGTGGATTGCTGGCAGGCAGAAGCCTGGGCAATGGACACAGGGTGTACCTGGCAGCGAGATTCAGGTACCTGCCACAGACATTTTCATCAGACAATAACGTCGTGAAGCAGGGCTACAGCTTTGCTGGTCTGTATGCCGGGTACGTGATCAGATTCTGAATATCATTCCCCTACTGGATGGGTTGTCGTTAATTACTTATGAGAATTTTCCATGTTCAATGAAAAATAGTTAATAAATTTGGATTTTAAAACAGATTATCACTATTTTTGATAATAAATAGTATGATGAGATATTTGTTATCTCAATGGTCCTTCAAAAAGCACCTACATGACAAATTGCGGTTCTTCATGTTGTATTAGTAGAAGTAATATATGTCTTACTAACGAGGGTTATGTAGTTCTTCCTCCCGGAGATGGCTTGATTGAACAAGTAGGTGGTTGTGTTGATTTTGCTAAAGCTTGTAGCCCGCCGAAAAAGTGGAATAACTCTGCCGTTTCTGTAGGTATCAGATCATGTGAATTTAGTTGTGAAGGCCTGGGTTTTTAGCGTCCTGTTTTTGCCATTTTTTATTACGGCATTAAGTTCTCAGTCTAGTTTACCGGAAAGGGAATATCAAGATATTGTATTTAACTGCAAATACGAGTGGTACGATGCTGATTTTAATTCCAAGATGGAATCAGACTCTTGTGACGGTTATAACAGATTAAACTCCTACTCAAACCCTGTTGTTTTTATAGATAATGACCATGTCTATACCGGTATGGAGGTACATTACAACAGACTCTTGTATGCGGGTTTCATGATTACCAAAAGAAACCTTCAATCCGGTGCTTTACAATGGCAATATTATGTTGACCTGGACTCGGTAGATAGACAGGAAGTGGTCATTAATATTCAAAAGAAAAACAATGATGAACTATACGTGACAAGCTTACGTCAGGTAGCACCGCCTGGTCAATTTGATTTCGGAGTTTCCAGAGAAATGGTCCTTGTAAGACGAAGTCTGGATATAGCATCAGGAAAGTTAAAGAGTATCCTATCCACTTCTAGTGATTCAATACAACTGTTGAATTACACAAATTTTAAAACACCCATATTTAACTCATTACTGTTGTACAATACGGACACTACATCAGTAGTAAGGAAATATGATGTAAAATATAATAATGGATTAACTGATCTTAAATTAGATCAGCGTGAATACTTTTTGTTACGAGGCACAATGAATGTTCAGCGCCAAATAGAAATTTCAGATATTTTAACAAGTTATAACTATATCCCTGAAGACAGTATGCATTGTGGGATTTTAGCAAGAGTAATTGAGGTGAAAGATACCACAGTTTCCAGAACTCTAAAGTATTATAAATTTGACAACCATCTTAACTCCAAAGAAGTATTGGAATACAGCCTTCCTGAAAATTTATCAAATATTCCATTTACGTATTTGGGTCCGATAAAAAATGCGGGCCATCTTATTTATTTCCAAACAGACGACGAAAAATTTGATTCTACTTTATATCAATTTTATGTACTTTCCAATATAACTCCTCATATTATCGCAGCTTTTTCCATTAAGGAGAATTATAACCGAATACAAAGAATTAAATACTTTGGTGATGGGGATATTGACCAGGTTATGTTGTTTGTTTCAGGATGGGATAGGAGACCTAATGAAAGCAATTATGTATTTTTAGACACCTACATTTTATTTCCGGAATTTAGGAAAGTGAACCGCATGGCATCACTTGATTACTTAAGATTTATTCAGATAGAAAAAACCATAGGCATAGATTCCAGCCATTTATTGCTTTTGGCAACACAGAATTCATTATTATTTAAGTCAAAATTTCAATCCATTCCCTGTATTGATCATAATGCATTTGCACATACCATTTCTCTCTGGAATTTAAATTCTTTTACCGGGTGTATTAATAATTCAGCTGAATTATTTGAAAATAAACTAAATCTTGATGTCTATCCAAATCCTTGCTCCCATAATCTATCAATCAGATCAAATGGTAATTTAGGAAATTGCCAGGTAGATGTGTATGATTTGCTAGGTACCTCAGTGATTCATCAAATTGGTTTGAATATTGAACATAAGGATTCCGGTATGGACATGGACGTTAGTTTGTTAAAAGATGGCGTCTACATTATTCAGCTAAAAGAAAAAAATAATATCTATTCTAAATTATTCATCAAGCATTAGTGTAATGAGGCAGGGCTACAGCTTTGCTGGTCTGTATGCCGGGTACGTGATCAGATTCTAGTATAATCTTAATTATTTATCCGGAATTGTCGTCCCGGACACAATTTTGTTATTTGGCATGAAATGTCATCAGCATTTGCCGGTTTTCATCGTTTTCAAATCAAAGGGTAATCCCAATGCGTTTTATCCCTATTTTTGATAGCACGAAAACTTTAGTATATGAAAACCAATTTACCCCTGCTCCTGACTGCAACTATCTTGCTTGGACTTTTATGGTCATGCAAAAAAGATGATGTAATCACGTCGGACAAATACCTGACCACCTTCACCGCTAAGGTAGAAAACGAGGTCACATCGTCAGTCACAGGATATGTGTATGACGAAAACAACAAACCTGTCGCCGATGCTGAGGTAGCCATCTACAGTGCCCGAACGCGTACAAATGAACATGGGTTTTTCGTCTTTGAAAACAAAAAAATGGATAGCAAAGGTACCTTCATCAAAGTCCGCAAGGCCGGATACCTTCCTGCGTCAGATATGATATATCCGTCACCCGGGATTTCCTGTTTTTCATACGTAAAACTTTTGTCTTCTGTCTCTACAGGGGAGTTTATCAGTGGCTCAGGAGGCAAGGTCAGTGTGTCCGGAGGAGCAAACATATATTTTGAGCCTTCATCGATCGTAGATGACAAAGGCAATCTGTACACCGGCAAGGTCTCCGTGACTGCCAGATACCTGAACCCAACTGCAGATGACCTGGGTGATGCCATGCCGGGTGCCCTGTACGGAAGCTCCACCAGCGGAGAAAAAGTAGTCCTGGGCACACTGGGCATGGTGGTGGCAGAACTTTATGATATTAACGGAAACCTGCTGAATATAGGTAACGGTAAAAAGGCCACTATAGAACTTCCTGCTGCTACACAAAACCGGCCATCAACCATCCCATTGTGGTGGTTTGACGAATCAGAAGGTATCTGGGTGGAGGAAGGCGAGGCCACTTTGCAGGGCCAGGTTTACAGAGGGCAGGTAAGTCATTTTTCCTTCTGGAACTGTGATCAGCCCTATGTTACAGCATATGCCTGCCTGAAATTTGTCTACGAAGATGGCACCCCGGTGCAAGGAATGACAGTGAAAGCCATCGTTGATTCATATAATTCCAGTTACAGCCAGACAGATTCAGATGGCCGGATTTGCAGTTTTTTTCCAAAAGACAAAGTCATCAATTTGGTGGCCAGTCAATTAAACTGTACAAAAGAGTTTATAACCGGACCATATGCAGAGGGTACTAATGCAGAAGTCACTTTTATAATGCCCGGCAGGACAGAAACCACCATCCTGGTCAAATGCGGAGATCTGCCTGTCAGCAAGGGCATAATCAAATTCAGGTCAGGAGGGGACGCCTCAGAAAGGACTTTTTTTATGAGACCGGATGGAGATGGTGTACTCAAAGTGGATATCAAGTTATTTAACTTCTGCAATGCATCATCTCCTGTATATGTGTCTGCCTTTGACAACATCACAGGGAATACCAGCGGCGAAAAACAGCTGGATAATTTACAGGCAATCAATATCATTGATGTTTGCGAAGTAAAATGCGAATTTTCAGCCGTGCTTGATATAACAAAATCCGCAGACAACCCACCTAATTATACTGCCAGCTGCATTGTGACGGGGGGAAGTGGTAATTTCAGCTATCAATGGCAAAAAGGTGAGACCACCAGCAGCATTCAATTGGCAGAAGATTTTGAGAGGGTCTGTGTCATTGTCGAGGACAAAACAGCCAAATGCACCAAAACTTATTGCAAATCAAAATATTTATCCGGATGTGACAATCTTAATGTATTGTGTGACGTCACTACGACAGGTTGGTGTGGCAAAACCGATCAGTTTGAGATACTCTTTAAACACACAGGAAACAATACCTATGACCTGATCCGGACCGACAAGAACGAGGCAGATTTTTCAATGGGAGCATATGCTGTGTGTTACGGGCCTTCAGCAACTTTGCCCGGCGGAGACCTGAAACTCGTGATAACAGATTGCAATAAATTATCGTATACCGGAAAGAGTCGCTGGGGTGAGACGTATTTTGTTAGAGAAGTCAGGACCGACGGAGACAAAATGTACCTGAGCTGGAAAAACGATTATGACCCGGAAGCCGGAGAGTCAATACTAAAACGCAAGGACGGATTGACCTGGCCCCCATTGGTTAAATAGGCAAGGGGGATTTTGGTGCCTTAAGGAATAACTACCCTATTCAGCTTTTAACTGTCTCATGGTTGCATTTGCCGTAAACATGGTACCTTTGCCTCAATAAAACTTATTGTTTTGGGCAGGTATTTTATCAGGCTATCGTACCGCGGTACAGCATACAACGGATGGCAGTCACAGGCCGCCGGCCATACTGTCACCGTACAGCAGGTGGTACAAAAGGCC
>JAGVTV010000208.1 GCA_019136675.1 Bacteroidota bacterium | reverse complement strand
TCCACTCAGGGAAGTGCACCGGTAGATGTTCCGGCCACCGTTTTTGGTACATATAAGGGTGTATATTTTGATGTCAGTCAATTGCAAAATGAAAACCTTTATTGTATACAAATCATCAGAAAAGATGTGCCTGAGACATCTGCCACTTTTGCGGGACTTTCTGGCCTGTCATCATCTGTAGTTGGAGGGCTTTCGAATCCGCCTTCGGCAAGTCTGCAAATAGTAAATTTTTCTTCTGTCATAGGACTCAATACCATTCAATCCAATCAGTATAAAAGAGTAACATTACCTGCCGGAAGGGTGGGCAGAAATGAGCGGCAGTTGTACGCGTTGTATTTCAAAACATCAAAATATAACACAATGCGTGAAAAAATGCTTGCCCAAGGCACCTGGAACTTTACACTGTCAAGTTTTGGTTATGATATTCCCGAGCTAAATAAAACGATGACAGAAAACTTTGAATATGCTGATAACCAGAGCTTCAGGGTTATTGGTCATGCTACCGCAAAGGAATTTACGCCAAGGACAAAATTATGGGTAGAAATTCCAGGTCCGGGATCATCAATTATCACAAAAAATCAATATCTCCAAAACGTGGCTAAACCAAAGGTCTTTGACCAATTGACCAGGGCATTGGGTTACAGGCAAAGCTTGTTGTCTGGCACGTACCTGACACATCCCATTATTTCTTTGCCTGAAATTTCCTTTACACGTAATTATTCAGAATACAACCCGCAGGTTTTTATCAGAAGTGATGCACCAATACATCCTCCTTTAACAACATCCGAAATTACAGGAGCATTTACTGAGTATGCTTCGTCGCCTACAGGAAGTTTTGGGCTTGGAATTATAACTGGTTTGCCCATTTTTACTCCTCGTCCTACTTACATTCAGTATCTGATGAGTGCCAAAGGAGAAAATCACTATTCCATACTCAGGCAACAGTTTGTAAATTTTGCCCAAGGTAGGGGATCAATCAGCCTTGCAGGCATGGGTGTTCCATTTAATGTCTGGGATATTATGAATACAGAACAGAGGGCCTTCTTCCAAAACCACATAAACAGAGTAAACCTCATACAAAGGATACAGCACATGGAAACAGAGGCAGGACGGCATAGTTTCGGATTAAAGTACGTATTTCCTAATCAGAGTGGCAGTGATGTTGATGGTTCTATTTTTGAATTCAATTTTAATTTCCCTAAAAGATGAGAAAATTTCAATCAATAATAACTTTCGGGCTTTTATTATATTTTATCAATTCCGGATTAGGCCAAGTCCAGGATTCATTGCCTGAGCTAAAAGTAACAGGCCGATATTTTGACTCTCCTTTGGGCATCGCTGTAAGATGGGTGCCTAATACTCCGGGACTGTGGCTAATGTCTAACTATTATGGATACATGGTGGAAAAAGCAGAATATCTTAAAAATGAGCCCAACAATATAAAATGGGAAGTTATCCATGATACTCTTAAACCAAAGGCACTTTCGGAATGGAGAGAAAAAGCCTCGGCTATACCTGTGGATACCTTTTTTTTAATGGCAGGTCAAGCAGTACATCAACCTAAGCAAAGCCAACAATTTACAATAGAAAAAATGCTGGAGCAAAATGATGAATTATCAAATCTTTATTCAGCTTGTATCATTGCTTCTGAATTTAGTAGGGAGGCAGCCATTTTTTCAGCACTAAGATTTGATGATACAAATGTGATAAAAGGTAAATCCTACCTTTACAGGATAACAACTCATGCGCCTTATCCTGATTCTACCAGCAAGCTCACTGGTGTAGTGCTGGTGGATACTGAAAGCAGCGATCCATTGCCAAAAATTTCTTCAAAGGAAGTCAGAGAAGGAGAGCGGTATATTGAAATATTTTGGGATAAGCTTAAGTATTCTCATTATTATTCAGCATATAATGTTTATAAATCTAAGGATGGGAAATCTTTTTCAAAGATAAATAAAGTACCTATGGCTCCATTAGCATACAAAGACCCCAATTCCTATGTACTCAGAGACTCGGTAGACAATAATAATATGAAGTTTTTTTATAAAATCGAAGGACTGACATCATATGGCACAAAGGGACCAATTTCCGACCCGATAGAAGCACAGGGAAGAGATCGTACGGCACCGGATGCACCATTTAATGTACGGTTTCAGTATTTAGGCAACATGATGATGAAAATATCTTGGGATGTAAATCCGGATGATAAGGATATAGCTGGATTCAGAATATCCAAATCGAATGAAGAACAGAAAGACATCATTGAAATCACAAAATCACCTCTTGGTCCAAACGTCCGCACTTATACTGACTCTCTATGCAATGAAAATATCAACAACTACTATTGGATCGGAGTTTTTGACAAAGAAGGGAATGTAAATGTGACTGTTCCAAATCATGGGACCATCATTGATTCTATTCCTCCGGCCATACCTTTGGGATTGACCGGAACTATAGACACAACCGGTGTGGTTACTCTTTCCTGGAAAAAAGGTCTTGAAAGTGATCTAAAAGGTTATATTATACATTTTAGCAATGATAAAAACCTTACATATTACAGCCTTACAGATTATGCAGTCAAAGATACCTTTTGGCGGGATACGATACCATTGAATGTATTGACCGAAGAAATTTATTATAAAATTTTAGCTATTGATCACAGATCAAATGCCTCACCTTTTTCAAATGTTCTGGCTCTAAAAAAACCTGATCTGGTGCCGCCCTCTGCTCCTGTATTCACAGAAAGTCTCAATACTGAAAACGGTCTGGAAATAAAGTGGGCCAATAGTCAATCGCACGATGTTACCAAAAATGTTTTAAAAAGAAGGATGGCAAATGGTGGTGTATATGAAGTCTTATACATATCACAGGGAGGTGTCAAATACGGAACATATGTTGATAAGAATTTGGAACCCAATATCAAATATGAATATGTATTGGAAGCACATGATGATGCAGGAAATATATCCCCACACGTTGGTGTACTTAAAGTGACTGGTTTTGAGGTAAAAAAAGTGGAACCTGCCACAGATGTTGTAATTGATGCAGATAAGGAAAAACGGTTGACAATGACCTGGACTCATAGCAATAAAGTGGATCATATTTTTATCATTTACAGGTCTGTTAATAATTCGCCTTTTTTATCCTATAAGACTGTCAAAAATGAAAGGAAATTTGTAGACAAGTTGTACAAACCCAATGATATAGTAAAGTACAAAATTCAAGCGGTAAATGCCAAAGGGTGGAGGTCAGATTTTAGCAAAGAAGTGTCTATGGTTGTAAAGTAATATTTAAAAACAGTTTTAATGAAATAAACTTTGATTTGTGTTAATTTTGCTAGATAAGTGCAACAGCGGTATAATTTTTTATATGTTAAAATTTAGTATTAAAATGAAACTTTCAAAATATATTAAAATATTATTGGCTTTATTAACCACATACTTTGGTTTTGGTTTGCTAATAAATGCCCAAACGCACTCCACCTTTTACCTTGGCCACTCCCTGATTAATTTTGAAATCCCGCAAATGGTGTCTGAGTTGGCAAAGAATGCCGGAACACCTATGATTTACAAGGCCAACATAGGGAATGGAGCAAATCTTGGGTGGCATTGGACACAGCCACACACCGGCCAGGGAGATCGCTGGGATATGACATTAAATACTCAGGTTTTTGAAAATTTTATCATAACAGAGGCTGTCCCTTTAAAAAATCACCTGCAATGGAGTGATACTTATGGGTTTTTGGATAAATTTTATAAATTTTCAATACAAAAAAGTCCGGATGTACAACTTTATATTTATGAAACTTGGCACTGTATAAATAGTGGCACTTCCTCTGGTTGTGAATGGGACAATGACAGTCACATAGCCTGGCGTACCAGATTGGATCAGGACCTGATGCAATGGAATACTATGATTGAAGAACATAATAAAAAAAATCAGAAAAAGGCATTGATGATACCTGGTGGACAAGGATTGGCAAAGCTGCATGATGCTATCGCAGCTGGTGAGTTTCCTGGATTTACATCACACCGACAGCTTTTTAGTGATGATATACACCTGACTTCTATAGGCAATTATTTTATAGCCTGCATGATGTACGCTGTCTTGTTTAATAAGTCGCCGGAAGGTCTCAAAAATCAACTGCAAAATTCCTTTGGTCAACCATTTAATCCTGCTCCTACACCACAACAAGCACAGGTGTTACAGAAGATTGCTTGGGAAACTGTATGTGCATTTTCAAGCCTGACCAATGTGGATTGTAATACCAGTCATCTTACTAATCAAGAGTTTGACCCGAAAATGTATTTTAGCTATCCGTATATACATTGTCCGGATTGTAAGGACGATACTGTACAAATCTTTAATATTTTGGGTCAACCTGTCAAAAACCATATTATCGGTTTCCCATTAAATGTTTCACATTTTACTCCGGGTGTGTATTTTGCTAAATACAAAAACGGCAAAAGCGTGACCTTTGCGATACCTTAAATTCAAATCTCAATTTTTTTTTCCTTACTAAACTCCGTTCAAGTTATCATGACCCGCCATTATCATTTGCAGACGTTCGTTCATCCAGTATAGGGGGTCAAGGGAAGATGAGGTACAATAAACTCCATGTCACTTATCTAAATCAGCTTTATAGAAAGCAGTTTTTTCTGGAGTAGCAGCCTCCGGCCGGTGAAGTATATATACTAAACGGAAATAGATTTGACCGTCCATCTTGTTGTTAAAAAGCCAAATCTCATCGTTGGAAAGCCTCGCCGGAGTACTCACTCCGTCTGTGTTTTCCGCCTTGATATTAGCCTTTTTGTCGACACATTCTAAATGGTCAATCCATATTCCGTTTAGTTTACAAAATTCAGGGAGGAACAAAAATGCAAGCGATAAATGCCAAATGATGGAGGTCAGAATTTTGAAAAGAAGTGTCAGTTGTGGTAAAGTAATCTTTAATCTCAGGTTCCATTTAATAAGCTTATGATTTGTGTTAATTTTGTGGGATGAATGCAATACGGTTTTTTTATTTTACCCTATGGTTCCTGGCTCCTGTATTTTGTGTGGCATCAGAAGGCTTGTCTTACCATGTCGGCGAAGGGTACAGACGTGCGGCAAATTTTGGAACCGTTATATACGGAGGCACCCTCGTCATCAATGAGGTCATGGTCACCAATGGATTGGTCACAGACGAAGACGGTGACTACGAGGATTGGGTTGAGATCTTTAACGGAACAGGCCAGACGGTGGATCTCAGCGGATATGCCCTGACAGATGACAGGACCTTAGCCATCAAATGGAAATTTCCTGCAAAAACCCTTTTTCCGGGCCAGTACATCACAGTTTGGGCATCTGCAAAGGACAGGAAGACCTCAAGCCTGCATACTAATTTTAAGATCGACCAGGATAATGAGAAAGTCTATCTGTCCACCGCCGGCGGTATGCTGATCGATTCGGTACCCTCTGCTAACTTACGCAGGGATGTTTCATGGGGCAGATTGCCAGATGGTGGTACCCAATGGAAATATATGACCAACGTGACACCGGGCAGCTCAAACAAGGCTCCGGGGTATACCACTCTGCTGGAAGAGGTCACCGCGTCACACAAAGACGGATTTTACACTTCCCAGATCAACCTCAATTTCAATTCTGCGGACCAGGGTGTGCAGATAAGATATACAAATGATGGTTCGGATCCGACCCAGGCCTCAACCCTGTATCAGCAACCGATTAATATAGCCGGCAGGATAGGTGAGCCCAATGTTTTTTCCATGATTCCCACCAATGATAATCCTGATCCGGGGCCACCGTTTTATGAGGGATGGCAGCCTCCGGCAGGTGAAGTGTTTAAGATACACACCCTCAAAGCAAGGGCATTCAGGGAGGACGCACCGCCGGGCCCTGTCAGTACTTACACATATGTGATCGATCCGGAAGGGGCGGAACGGTATTCTTTGCCGGTAGTGTCCATCAGCACAGATCCTGATCATCTGTTTGATCCCGAGACCGGGATTTACGTGCCGGGCAACCACAATAACTTTAAGCAGGAATGGGAGCGTCCTGCACATATCACCTTGTTTGAAACATCCGGTATGCCGGCATTTAAAGACAATGTGGCCATTGAAATAAACGGAAATACCACTGCGTCTCGACCCCGAAAGTCGCTTAGGGTGAGTTATAAGGATCACATAGGCAGGAAGTGGCTCGATTATCAGTTATTCAGAGACAAGAGTACCGGCCGGTACAAGCAGTTTATACTTCGCAATTCAGGCAATGACTGGGATTTTACGGTTTTCAGGGATGGATTGTTTCATTCCCTCGCCAAAGGACTCAACATTGAAACCCAGTATTACAGGCCATCGGTTATGTTTATTAATGGCGAATACTGGGGTATTCATAACATCAGGGATAAGTATAATGACCACTACCTGCAGGCCAAATACGGCTTTGAAGAGCAAGAGATTTGTGTCGGTTCCAATGCCGGTGAGTTTAAGTGGGGTAGTGAAACGGGTTTGTCTCATTTCAAGACATTGACAGATTATATAAGGAACAACAACCTTCAAAACCCGGCACAATATAACCAGGTTGTGGAGAGAATGGATGTAAACAGTTTTATCGACTTCCAGATTGCCAACATTTACGTAAAAAATACGGACTGGCCAGGCAACAACACCCTTTACTGGCGTTATATACGCAATGGTTTTGACCCGGCGGCAGGAGTAAGGGACGGTAGGTGGAGATGGATGTTGCTGGATACGGATTTCGGGTTTGACCTTCCGTTTTATTATGTCCAGGGCTTGTCAGAGGGTTCGTCTCACAATACACTGGCCTTTGCCCTCGCTCCCAATGGTCCTGCATGGCCCAATCCATCCTGGTCCACCCTGTTTTTTCGCAAGCTGATGGAAAATGCCGAATTTAAAAAGTCATTTACCAACAGGTATTGTGACCTTCTCAATACGAGGTATAAGTCTGATTTTGTATTGTCGGTGATCGACTCCTTCGCCAGGGTGCTTACACCGGAAATGGACGAACATGCGGCCAGATGGAGGCGGCCTGAATCAAAATCGCAATGGCTTACCAATGTTCAGGCTTTAAAGAGTTTTGGGGCACAACGGACATCCGCAGAGTTTCAGCATATGAAGACAACCCTGGGACTTGGTCAGTTAAACGACCTTACACTTGATGTTTCTGACCAGAATCATGGGTATATAAAGATCAATACCATCAATATTTTGCCGACCACATTAGGAGTGAGCAGGAATCCTTATCCCTGGACGGGAAAGTATTTTGCGACATACCCACTACAGGTGGAGGCAGTACCGGCCGAAGGGTACAGATTCAGCCACTGGACGGGCTTGTCAGTTTCCACTTTCAGCAAAATATCCGTTATGCTTAATTCTGCAGGAATGCTTACCGCTCATTTTGAGAAACTTTCATCGGTGGCAGAATCTGAAGAGAAATCACCGATTATTGTATGCCCCAATCCTGCAAACGATGAAGTAAGTATTACAGGTGTGGAGCTTTCAGTGTTGTCCTCAGTACAAATCCTGGACCTGCAGGGCAGGATTTTGTATTCCTATCCGGCTTCTACTGTGGTCAGCCTTGAGGGTTTGAACCCGGGAATGTATATCCTTCTGATCCATTATAGGGACGGAAAGTCAGTCAAAAAAAAATTAATCAGGAGATATTGAAAGTATAAAATTCTTCTGAAAATAAAAAAGGGCAGGAACTTATGATTAAAATTCCCACCCTGGTTGAAAACAACAAACATCAAAACAAAAGAAAAAATCGTCTCTGTATTATTTTGAAATAATGACCCTGTGAGGGATCGGTCCTGCTATGCCTGCGTGGTCAAAGGCGTTTTTAACGGATTCAGTCACACCAAAATACACATCCCAGTAGTCTGCCTGGGTGGTATAAGGCCTGATAGCCAAGGATACCATTCCATCTCCGACCTTCAATACACTTACTTCAGGAGCAGGAGACTTCAGTACCTTTGGGTGTGACAGCATCGCTTCAGTTGCCACTGCCCTTGCCTTGTTGATGTCCATATTGGGGTCGATTGCCATCTGGAGATCTACCCTGAGGTTTCCGTGTGTGTTGTAATTTACAATCGTGCCGGTAGACACAGCCCCATTGGCAAGAACAACAGTTTTGTTTTCGGGCGTTAGCAAGAAAGTATTGAAGATGCCGAGCTCAGTGACAGTGCCTGTATGACCCTGGGCTTCGATGATGTCACCCACTTTAAAGGGCTTGAAAAGAAGCATCATGATACCGCCGGCAAAATTGCCAAGGGTACCATTGAGGGCGGCACCTACTCCTACTGCAAGACCTGCCAGTATAGCGGCAAAAGAGGTCAGGTTTACGCCCAGCATCCCAAAGACACTAAGTAACAGCAGGATGGTCAGCATAATCTTGACAAACGAGGCCAGAAAGCCCTGAAGTGACGCGTCAACATTCCTTGCTTTAAGCATTTTGCCAACAATACCTGACACCCATCGGATAATCATAGAACCGATGAGGTACACAATGACGGCACCCAGAATCTTAGGTGTATAGTCAATGGCAAGCTGTGTGATTTTTGAAATAAAATTTACACTCTGGTCAAGTGGGGCTGTAACCTGGAGTTGCATAATTAATAAATTTTACGTTAGCAATAAATAAAACTTAGGACTCAAATCCCTGTTTCTGGTCACAACGGACCAATACGGATTACTCCTTTTTTGGGCTTACCGGATGGTAATTGGGCACACTGGTTTCAGGAATTGCAGATCTGACGGTCCGAATGTCAGGGTACAGGAATTTTTTCCAAAAAAATATATGACTTCGTTATGTGGTTCACCTCTACACAATAAGTGTTGACTCCATTGGTGACAATCAAATAAGGAGCCTTTAATGCCATATTGTAAACGGCGATCTGATCAAATGTATGCTGACCCACCGGAGTGCCATGTGCCTTGCACTCTACGAGGATAAACGGTTGGGTTTTTTTGTCGTAAATCACTATATCAAACCTTCGGCTCAGGTCATTGATACGGACAAGTTTTTCTACCTGAAGGCTGTTTCTGCTAAATCCTCCTGCCTCTGAAAGCCACAATATGAGCAGTTGCCTGACAAACTCCTCCGGCTGCAGAATGATGTATTTTTTCCTGATGGGATCGAAAATACGTGTTTTGTCAGCATCCTTTTTAATAATAAGTCTGTCGGCGAGAGACAAAAGGTCTATTCCGGGAATGTTTTTATTCAAACTCAAGCTGCAACTGGCTTTTGTGGTCTTCAGGCCTGCCTGCCGCTTCACTGACAGGCGACATGGCTGACTCAATGTACTTTTGTTTTTGATTTAAAAGCTTTGCCACGTTTAGGTTTATTACTTTGCAACCGACATTTTCAAGCAAATGGATGGCCTCCCGCTGACTGAAGAAATGTTCCGGGTTGCCTGCAGGGTTGAGCAAACCATTTTCCGTCACCACGAAGACGGCCGAGTCCTCATTTACAAGGCAGGTTAATAGTGTTTCTTCGGCCGATGACTCCGGATACATCCTTTTGATCCCGGATTTGTAAAACAATCGGATGATCTCGTCATTGACAGTCTGTGAAGAAAAGGAAACTATAGTGGCTCTGCGTAGCTGCAATATGACAGGCTCTGCCCTGAAACATACAAGCCTCTCAGCCAGGGACCGGGATGCTGATAACCTTTCGCTTATGCTCATAGTCTGCAGGGTCCGGTCTATCCGTGGCAGGGAGTAATGGACCATGTCAGGAAGACCGGGATTTTGATCCCCGTACAAAGAAATTATACTGCTGAATGCTTGCATGATTTCCAGATTCATCTCCATAGGTGTCAGGCTGATCATCTCATAATAATACCCCGGAGCCATTTTTTCGATGTTGTCATGGTTCAAAATAAGGACCGGAAAGCAGTGAGCCATGTATGAAGGGGCTTTTTCCAGGGCTCTTGAAAATACTACAGGAGCAGATGGTTTATTTTTTTTGACCATCAACTGATACAGATCGGGAAACGTGGTTTTGACATCATCTTCCAGGCTTTTTGCTTTCCTGCTGAAAAACCGACCCGCCTCAATCAACCGTTCTTTCCGGCTTTTGCCAAAAAGTATTCCCGTGTGGTCGATGACCTGCCCGTCCCACACCTCGTAAGGGCCCAAATGCCGTCTGAGCATTTCCATATGGTACCAGCTCTCAAACAATTCGAGCCATTCCGAAGGATCAAACCGCCTGAGCAGATGTATGATGTTCCTTTTTTTATCGTCCAGTTCGTCAAGCCAGGCCATCCACTGGTAGTAATGAACATTGCGGCCCAGACTCTCCAGGATGATTTCCATTTCATAAGCCAGCTTACTGATATACTCCATCTGCTTGCGGAAGCTAAGCGTATTCATCTCATAAGGCTGCCCGTGGACCTTGAGTGCATTGATGCGGCTGATCAGTGAGTGAGCCTCGTTTTCCAGTAAAGGCAAAGTGGGCTCAGCATGGTTGAGTCTGTTGACCGACCGGATCCACGCATCCATAGCCTCTGTCCTGGTTTCAATCCATTTAATTATATCTTGTCGCCAGGCTTCCAGCAAAGCTTCAGGACTTTGATGGTCAGTTTTACTTCGCTGCTCCCTGAGGATGCCTTTGGACACCAGTCCGCCTGATATAAAATTTATCTCTGTCAATACCTCTTCCGCTGTACTATCCGCCTTTCTGAACCATGACCCCAGCCACCCTTTTTCTCCGGGAGCCTTCATTAACTTAAGACGATATTGTAATTTTTCAATTCTTCCGTCCCATTCATCGGCTATGGCATGGGTTTCCCTGAGGTACTCCTCTTCGAGACGGTGCAGCAGACCATAATATCTGTCGCGTAGATTGCTGGCCTGCTCTCTGCATCTGAACACCTGGTCAGTGATGTGGTCGAGATTGGCTATGATGTGTTTACCGGCATGGACGATGTGCTTTCCTTCCTGTCTTTCTATCCATTCGAAATCCCGTTTGTAAAGATAGAGAGCCTCGCTGATGGAATCCGATAATTCTTTGTATTCCTCTGAAGTAAAACGAAGTCTGCCGGTCTCTGCTTCAGCGTGCAGGACAGAATCTTTTCTATCGCTTCCGGCATCCAGATAAGTGTCCAAAACTTGTCTCCAAGTCATACCTTCCCAAACCTCTTCTGCAAATACCCGGTGGTAAAAGGCGGCCATTTTTTGCTCCGCTCTTTGGTAATCAAATCCTGCCTCAGTGTAAGTACCTTTATTAGACGCGGCCTCACCTTGCCTCAGGCCGTCCATTTCAGAATTTGTAAGTGGCCTGGATGGGTCGTGGATTATGGCAAGGTGCCGGATACCGACCTCGTTTAGCCAATGATCTAATATTTTCTGCTCACCAGCATCAGGTACAATAAGTACGGTCGGCTTATGCTGTTCGAGATTTCGCAGCAGCCGGATAAATATGTTTTGCAGGATGAATTGCCTGTCTTTATAGCCAATGTTTAATACCCCACTTTCATGGGTCATGAGTTTATCATACCAGGGTGACGGAAAAAATGTATTAGGTGCCACGGGTATCATTGGTTTAAAGGTACAAAGATATATAAAAATCTTATATATTAATTTTTTACCATGTGGCTTTAAAACGGAGGTTTAAAAAACACTGCGGTTGTCTGATCTGCGGTGTCTTAAAAAAACAACTTTTATGAATTATTTGTAGAGACGTGCGTTACCTAATCCCCATTTGCAGAGCAGGTGGTTGAGGGATACGGCCAGGACACCAAGTCCGTATTTTGTACTTCGTGAAAAATTGATGGAGGAGGCTTCTTCAAAATATTTGGTGGGACAGGTGACCTCTGCAATGTCGTAACCCTTGTAGATGATCTGTGATAGCATCTCATTGTCAAAAATAAAGTCGTCCGAATTTTTTTCAAATTGGATATTTCTGAGCACTTCCGCAGAAAAGGCCCTGTAGCCGGTATGGTATTCTGAAAGTTTGTATCCCACAAGAAAATTTTGGGTCAGTGTCAGAAACCGGTTGGCCACATATTTGTACAGGGGCATACCTCCCTTCAGAGCACCTTTGCCGAGGATTCTGGATCCCAGCACGACAGGGTAGAGGTCTTCGCCGATGATATTGACCATGGATGGGATAAGCTTGGGTGTGTACTGGTAGTCAGGATGCAGCATGATGACGATGTCGGCTCCCAGCTCCAGTGATTTGCGATAGAGTGATTTCTGATTGCCACCGTATCCTTTGTTTTTTTCGTGGATGATCACATGGCGTATACCCATTTGCCGGGCCAGATCGGCCGTATTGTCCCTGGAAGCGTCGTCACAGAGTACTACCTCATCCACTATGTCGAATGGTATCTCGTCATAGGTCTGTCGGAGGGTCAAGGCTGCATTGTATGCCGGCAGCACGACAACTACTTTTTTGTTTTTGTACATGAATCCTTATAACACCTTAAGCCGGTGCGGAAAAATTTACTTTACAGGGAGAAAACTTCCGTTCATATTGTAGATCCAGATGAGCATAATGATAAACAATATAATGGTAAGGATGATCTTGCCGAAGATGGCTCCTTTTCTTCCGTAATCGCTGTTAGTTGACATGATGTATTGACAAGGTTAAAATTACTGGTCGCAAATATAAGGATTAAACCAAATACCAAACCCAAATCGATTACGAATTTGACAGAGTCTGAGGAATATTGGTAATTTGATTATTTTTACACTCCCAATTTTGGAAGATTTGATACACGACCTTAAAAAATCCTGGTTTCCGATTCTGCTGGTGACGGTGGCCTTTACTGTTTTGAGTGCTTATTATGGCATGGATTACTGGCTGTCACAGAGACCCTGCAGTGTACATGTGTGGAGACAGTCAGACTGTGCATCATATGCTTTAAACTACTATCAGAATGACAGGGGATTTTTCTCACCTCAGGTACATCACAGGCATGCTATCGACGGCAGTACCACCAGCGAATTTCCGGTTTTATACTACCTGGCTTCAAAATTTTACAAGTGGTTTGGGTTCCATGATCAGTACATACGGTGGATGGATTACCTGATCTTCTTTGTGTCGCTTCTCTGCCTTACAGTTGCTTCGGGCTATTATATAAAAAACAAGCTGATGGTGACTTTTCCGGCCATCCTGCTGATGATGTCCTGTGTGGTGGTCTATTATGCGGCCAATTATCTTCCGGATGTGCCTGCTCTCAGCTTTGCCATCATAGGTTTTAGCTTTTTTACCCGATATGTTCACCGCCCGGCTTTGTGGGACTTTATCCTGGCCATAGGGTTTTCGGTTCTGGCAGCTCTTCTTAAAATTTCCTCTGCCTTGTTGTTGATTTGTATGTTTATTTATGTGCTGGATCAGAGGCTGGTACGTAAAAATCCGGATTACGGGTGGAGCAGGGTTTTCATAACTGTTTTTGGGTTTATGGTGGTTTTTGCCTGGCTATATTACGTCAGGGTGTATAATGAAAAAGGACAGTATTTTGGCAACCTTCAGGGTATGATGGGTATCTGGGATTGTCCGGATGAAAAGATTGCCTATATAAGACAGCGTACCCGTGAAGAATGGATGCCGGCACTGGGCTCGTGGAAGTTGATCTACCTGTTTTTCCCGGCCCTGATTTTTATGTTTGTTTTTTTCAGAAAGCTGGATAGGACACTTACATTTATACTGGTGCCATTATTTTTTGGTTGTGTATTTTACCTTATTGCTTTTTTCGGCGTATTTGATGTCCATGACTACTATTTTATCAATGTCTTCGCTTTTCCGGTGATATTTTCTCTGGCCTTTTTTAATGTTGTGGAAAAGACACTGCCCCCTCTTTGGCTCAAAGGCTTTGTGGTGCTGGCCCTTGTCCTTTTTGCTATGACTGCCGAAGATACCGAGGCCCAGTTTACAAACCGCAAATACCATACAGGTTGGAATTCATCCCCACCTAAGGGATTCTACCATATCGAACCCTATCTGAGATCATTGGGCATCAACAGGCATGACCTGATTTACAGCCCCTCAGACGGCAGCACCAATATCACCCTTTATCTGGCAAATAATCCCGGGTGGACCAAACTCTTTGGTACAACCCTGCAAAGTGCCCGGGACAGAGGTGCCAAATACATGCTGATAACCACCGAGATGCTTGACAGCGAAGAATTTATCCAGTACAAAGGGTACGTCATTGGAGAGTATGAAGGAATAAAGGTGGTAAAATTGTAAACCCGGCAGTATGTGGCCATCATTCAGGGGGAAATCAAAATATTGGGAGCCATCGGTGGCATTTGTTACCCTGCTCACAGCCGTAGTAGCGGCATTTTTTCCTTTTTTTCGGGAGCCTGCCAGATTGCTGCCATCGGCCGGTGACGGTATGAAAAATTACTTCACCTACCTCTATCACATAAAGTTTGACAAAGAGCTGTGGCGGTTTGACGGGATGAATTACCCCTTTGGCGAAAATGTGGTATTTACCGACAATCAGCCCATCCTCTCTGCCCTGGTAAAAATTTTTTACCGCCTGTGGCCCGTAGGTGACGCCACACTGATCGCCATACACAACTGGACCATTTTTTTGGGACTGATTCTGGGCGGACTCGGCATTTTTATTTGCCTGAGATACCGTAAGGTCCCCTTTATTTTTAGTTTGCTGATTTCCGTCGGGTTGATGTTTTTACAGCCCCAGATAGCCAGGTTTTTCAGCCACTTTTCATTGGTTTATCCTTTTTTGCCCTGGATATTTTACTTTTGGCTTAGACTGATAAATGGAGAGGGCACCGCCTGGTCGTCTGTCTGGATCGGACTTTTGACCATATTTGCTGGACTTATCCACCTGTATCATTTTCTGGCAATAGCAGTTTTTTGCCTTTTGGCAATAACATACTTTTGTTTTTTTTCGACAAGGATTTCTGACTGGCTGACAGGAATAAAGATGGCGGTCATACAGGTGTTTGTGCCTCTTGCGGTACTGCTAGCTATGTCAAACCGGATTTACCCGGTACCCGACCGCCCTGCGGAGACATGGGGATTCTTTGATTATACGGCTACCTGGATGTCATACTTTTTCAGCTTCAGGCTGCCATTGTTCCGTTTTATTGATATCAATATTACCCCGATACTGGCACCTACACACCCCGAGGCGTTCAATTACATCGGCATTGTGGCAGTTGTATTTTTGCTGGGTTTATTGGTTGCCGCTGTCAGGGGCCTCCTTTTCAGCAAAAAGCTGATTCTTCCCCGGGATAAGACCGACAAGTTTCTGCTGTGGGTTTTTATCACCACTGTCCTGGTCTCCTTTGGATTGCCTTTTACCATAACAGGCCTTGAATGGCTCCTGGATTATGCTGGGCCGTACAAACAGTTCCGTAGCATAGGCAGGATAGGATGGGTGAGTTTTTATGCCATCAATCTGATGGCATGGCCTTGGATGATGGATTGGCTCGGAAAGGTGGCGGATCCTTTCAGGGCCAATGTGTACAGGGCATTTCTGGTGGTCATCCTCCTGATTGAGGGCCTGATGATGATTCCCGATATGAACAACCCGCCTCAGCTGCTTGATGCCTACTCGGCCCGGGTACCTGACATTCCGGTCAATACCTCCGATTATCAGGCCCTGTTACCTGACCCCTACCTGCACGTGGGCTCAGAGTGTTTTGGCTGGCCTGATATGGGAGGCAATCAGGATCAGAATTTTATTCTTGGCTACAAGCTGGGCCTGCCCAGCCTGGGTGTGGTCATGAGCCGCACTGGCTTGTCACAGTCGCTTCTTTCCAATGAACTCATGTGCAAACCCTACAAGGTGCCTGACATCATTAATCTCCTCAAAGCCAGAGACCCCCGGCCGCTGCTCGTCATGCGGACCAAACTTAATATGCATAACAAGGACGTCAGCCTCGACCATTGGACCAGGGATGCTCCGGTGGTGTTCGAAAATGACCAATTCGCCCTTAAAAGGCTCGAACTTTCCGCCTTCGATACGGTCGTGGCCAGATTTAATGCCATGCAGCGGGCTATACCCGAGGTAGCTCGAAGGGCGGTCTCCCCGGAATTCCGGCAGGCACCCAACGGCCATTATTGGGCTTTTGAAACTGAAATACCCATCGACACCTCCATGGCCGGTGAAGCCAAACTTACCTTTACCGCAGAATGCAGGATCAATTCCGACGTAAATTCTATCATCGATCTGAGGCAAACAGACCGTGACGGCAAGGAACTGAAATCAGACAGCCACCGGGCCAATTATTACTATGATAAAATCGACGGCAACCGCATGTTCGTCTCTATCCCGGTTCCGGTTTTTAAGGAAACAAACAAGCTGTGGATCCGGGTCAGCAAATATTCACAAAAGAAATCTGATCCGCCCTTTTTCAGGGATTGCAGGGTGATATTCGCCGCAAGGCAATAACAACCTGTTCTATCGTCAGGACTTCAGGCTGGGATTGGATTTTTTATTTTTTGGGAGTGTCCCTGACTCTACGGTCAGTGACCGGGCCATCCGCTTTATACTGCCGCAAGCGTCAGTATGCCCGCTTCTGTCCCTCACTCATTTTAATTTCTGCCGGTCAGCTCAGGGATTTTTTCTCTTCAGCAGCACACGCTCACCTTGACTGTATTCTTTTATGATGTCAAACTTATCTCTGAGCTTGTCCAGTTCACCCCTTTCGGTGTAGTAAAATGTTGATTCCGTGTCGTCTTCGATTTTGGTACCCCAGGGTGCCATAACAAGATTATCCTTGTACTGATGATCTGTGTGGTAGCTCACTGACGGGTAAAAAATCCAATAGCAGTTGATCCTAGACGGCCTTGGTGCGTGGCCCGATTCGGTCATTTCCTTAACCACATCCAGTACATCATACGTATTTACATCATAATACCATTCAAATGTACCTGTGACCTTTTGTCCTCGTACAAAATGCTGTATCAATAGGAAATTTACAGCTAACAGCAAGACAAACCCAAATCTACTCCAAAGCTTTAATAGCAAGTCTAAAGAAATAGCCATGGGAATACAAGCCAGGGGCACCAAAAACAGGGCCGTCCTCGCATTAAGGAATGGCACATCCAGCAAGTAAAACTGAAGGTGGTTGTATAGAAGCACGGCCGCCGGAAGGATAAAAAACCACATAGCCGGGGTCCTCTCTTTCCGGCGAGAAAGTAGATAGACACCCATGGCGATCATCACAACGAAAAAACCCGTGACGTAGGTAAATATCTCCTCATTGGAGGCTTTAAAATAATCAACAGCAGACCTGAGTGATACGATCAGAGGACTGGCCGTATCACTTAAAAATCCAGTAGTACCCCAGAATACAAATTGCTTGGTGGCTACCATCTTTTTTACAGGTACGATGATAACCAGAAACAGGGCCGCTCCGATGCCAGTGACGGTGATCACATTTTTGGCAAACAATTTTTTGTCCCCTCTGTCATGGACCATCCAGCTGTGTATCATCAGTATTGCGGACAATGGCAGGTAGTAATTGAGTAGTGTAAAGTTGGCATAAACACCGATAGCAGCAAAGCTCAGCGTGGCCATCAGGTTCCTGGTATTGGGCTCTTGCAGTTGTCGCAGAAGATAATACAGGCTTATCATTTCAAAGCTAACACTAAGACCGTATCCCCGAGTCACCGCAAAAAAATCGAGCATATAAGGCTGGGCTGTGACCATCAGCACCAGTGCCATCCTCACCCAAAAATCGCGGACCAGCCCATAAGCCAGCAGAACCGTAAAAATAAAAAACGGAATAAATGACAGTACGTTGTGGAGCCTGGCAATAAAAAGGCTTTGGCCAAAAATAGCTGTATCGGCTTTTATCAGCAAAGTATTGAGTATGTGGTTGTTGGGTACAGGGTCCTTGTAGGTCACAATATCCCAAAACGGTGTCGTGCTGCAGTAAATGGTGTTGCCTTCATCATGGGTCAGCGGTATGGTTATTGCTTCTTTTGTCACCAAAAACAGCAATAAACCACCCAATGCTGCGAATATCAGCTTGTCCCGCCTCATTTTCATCCACCAGGCCATTTCTCAGATACATTCATAGCCCCAAAGGTACACAACCCCGCGTCAAGCGGCAAATAAGGAAGGCTGCTTTATTAATATTGCTATTGAAATAGAAATTTAATTATTGAATTTGTAATAAGAATCCCAGCCCCATCGGGGCGATATCATAATAGAAAAATAAGTTAAAATATGTAAATTTGGATTTAATTTGCCAACCCCAAGGCCACGAAATCAAATTAGAAAATGAAAGCAGCAATGGCAGCCCCAAGGGGGCGAAACATTAATAGATAAAAAAATCAAAGATATGCATGAAGCCCCATCGGGGCGATATCATAATAGGAAAATTAACCAATCACATCAGAAAGCTCCGTAGGAGCGAAATGAAACACCATGGCAAACACATTCACACAAATTTATATACATTTTGTGTTTTCGGTAAAAGGGCGACAAAACCTTATTCAAAAAAGTTGGAAAGACGAATTACACAAATATATCTGTGGCATAGTTGATGGCAAAGATCAAAAAGTGTATGCTATTGGTGGAATGGCAGATCACATACATTTACTTGTAAGTATAAAACCAACTATTGCCATTTCTGATTTAGTCAGATATATTAAGGCAAATTCATCCAAATGGATTAATGAAAAAAAATTTGTCATCGACAAATTTCAATGGCAGGAAGGTTTTGGGGCGTTTTCGTACGCACAATCTCAGCTGGATAATGTGATAGCATACATAAACAATCAAGAGCAACATCACAAAGAGAAAACCTTTAAAGATGAATATATAGAATTGTTACAAAAATTCAATATTGGATATGATGAAAAATACTTGTTTGATTGGGTGGAATGATGTCGCTCCTATGGAGCTTATATTAGCTTCGCCTCCATCATTCTATTACGATTTTGCTCCTACGGAGCTTGAGTTTAAGTTCACAAAAGAAAAAAGCCAATAGATAAAAAATACCAGCCCATTAGGGCGAAACAAGGAATAAAATATTTAGAATTGTAACCGAAATCCCAGCCCCAAGGGGGCGAAATCATAATAGAAAATGAAAACAGCAATCCCAGCCCCATCGTGGCGAAATCATAATAGATAAAATAATTAAAGATATAAAGTAAGCCCCATCGGGGCGATATCATAATAGAAAATGAGGGGCAGATAATGCCAGCCCCAACGGGGCGAAATCATAATAGAAAATAAAATTATATACATGAATTAAGCTCCAACGGGGCGATATAATAATAGAAATAAAGGCATTAATGGCAGCCCCAAAGGAGCGATATAATAGGATATAATGGCAGATAATCCCAGCCCCATCGGGGCGAAATCATAATAGAAAATAAAATTATATACATGAATTAAGCTCCAACGGGGCGATATAATAATAGAAATAAAGGCATTAATGGCAGCCCCAAAGGGGCGATATAATAGAATATAATGGCAGATAATCCCAGCCCCATCGGGGCGGTATCATAATAGGAAAATGAACCAATCACACCAGAAAGCTCCGTAGGAGCGAAATGAAACCACCCACAAACTAATTGCCGAAAGAAAATATACAACTACTCTCAGCTATCAATGAATAAAAGTTTCCTTATTTCGTGCCACAGGTTGGCATAAGTCCATGCATCACCATCCCATGGCGGCCGGTAGGCGTAGGTAAGCCCTAGGCTGTAATAACAAAACAGGGCCACTACAACTGCAAAAATCCAGGCTGATTGCTTTTTTTCCATCCACCGATTGGTTATCCCTGCAAAAGGCACCAAAAGCAGGGCGTAGTATTCCACATAGCTCCTATGGCCAAACGCCCCTCCAAACCACCATGCCCACCAGCTGGCAAACAACCATGTGGCGATCGCAAAAATCCAGATTGTGCCTCGCTCAAAGTACACATTTGAATGCCGACCCTTCCAGAGAAAATACAAGGGTAAGACTACAACAGGGCTGTACAGGATCCATCCATTCCAAGCATCAAAAAGAACTCTGAATAGCTTAGGTTCCTTCCAGTACTTAAATGATTCGCCTTCGTATGACCAGATAAACCAGTCACCGGAGATGTACTTCCAGTACAAGAGTTGCGGGATAAAGGGGATAAGCATGAACAGGGCCGCCGCCATCAGCAGGTACATATGGGACAACAGCCATGCCGGTTTGTCTGGACAGGATTTATACCAGATGTAGATCGGCCAGAGCACAAGGAGAGCACTTGTAGGCCTGATCAGGATAATCATTCCCAGCACAAAGCCGTACAGTCCCCAGGCTGAAGGCGAGGATTCTGACACTGAACGGCTGCTCCTGACTAACAGTGTATCGGTCATCAGCAGGAAGGCTGCAAACAGACAGAAGCTAAAGACATGCGACATGGCAGGCTGAAAAAACGTGTAATAGTAAAGATTGGTACCCAGCAATAGTCCACCTAGCGAAAGTACGACGGACCGCCTTGTAAAATACCTACTGCCAAGCCTGAAAAGAAAATACATGCCCAGCCACATGTAAAACAAACCTGCCATCGTCAAAGCCCTTCCATAAGCCGAACTCTTACCGTCAACGGGCCAACCAAAAACTTTTGAAAACGCATGGGAAATAAGGAAAAACGGCATTTCCATGATGGCGACTCCGCATGTGTATTTGGTGTAAATTTTGTCAGTGCCTTTGTAAGGTTTAATGTAACCCGTGTCACGGACCGCTTCCTTTACAAAATCACCATAAATAAATACCGAAGGCAGATATACATAGTAGCCCTCCATGTCGGACAAAATCTGGTTTTCCGGATGTTTGTTGGCTTTAAAAGAAATCAGTACTGACAGACTTATAAGTACAAGGATTCCTATCTTACGATAGATAGATAGATAGATAGATAGCGGAGGTTCTGTGACTTTTTTGCATGGCTCGATAGTAAAGGTACCAGGTACAAAGTTAGCAATCCCAGATTCATGGCTAATCATTTTGTTTTGTTTTATTTGGCCAAAACAAAAAGCCACTTGCGGATATTGTCAGTCAAAGGATATAACTAAGCCCATCTGTCGCCACGGATACCGAAAATCCACTTTTTCCCCGATCAGCGGATTCTGTACTTCCACACCAATGTGAGAAAACTGAACACTTCCTTTAGCAGCACAGAAGAATTGAACTTGGAAAAATCCACATCTTTGCGTAGAGATACATGGACCGGGGTGATCCTTATGTTACGTTTACTCACGGCCAGCAGGAGTTCCAGGTCTATGAGAAACCTGTCTGTCGTGCATCCGCATATAACGCCGGCTACCTCACGGTCAAAGGCCTTCAATCCGCATTGTGTGTCATTGACCGGAAGACCCAGAATTATGGTATTGAGCCATCTCAGGCTTTTAGACAACAATGTTCTGAACACAGAGACATCGGCGTAGTATTTTTGGTCCCTGTAACCTACAGATATGCCACTGTTTTTTTGCAGTTCCGACACTGTGGCTGCCATGCTTTCGATGGTGTAAGGCAAGTCTATGTCGGTAAAAACATTTATATCAGAGGTGTAATGGCTGAGGCCAAATTTAATGGCCGCCCCCTTGCCGCGGTTATGGTCATAACTCAGATACCGGAAACGGTCTTTGAGTTCGCCGGAGATCAGTTGTGTATCTACCGGCACTGTGCTGCCGTCATTGACCAATACCAGGGTAAAAGGCATCTGGGTCGCGGACAGAAACTGGCGAAACCTGTCTGTCAGCACTTCCTGCCAGCCAGGGGCTGGGTTGTATACCGGTATAATCAGGACTGGTCCCGGGTCGGTCATATCTTTTTACTTGCGGCCACAAAAATAGTCCATTGATTCCACTATTCACCCCACAGCTGATAATTCTTGTGAGGAAAACCATTTGAAGCGGCACTTTGTTAGGAATGACGATTTAAGTAAATTAAAAATGATGAAAGCATTTAAGATCTGGAAAAGGTTGGTTTTGGGTTTGTTGTGCCTAATATTTTCATTGACATTGGGCTACAGCCAGAAAACCAAAAAGTTGCAATATACCCAGATGGACACGGTCTCAAATTATGAGGTAAAACTTAAGGATGGGTCAGTTTTTACAGGTAAATTTATTGAAACCGTAGGTGATACGATGTATTTTAATCTGGCATCGTCGAGACTGGCTATACGAAAGAATGAATTGGCTGGTGTCAGAAAGATTAGGCTTGGAGCCTTTAAGGAGGGTACAGACTGGTATCCCAATCCCCACCATACCCGTTATCTCTTCGGCCCCTCCGCTTTTAACCTCAAAGCAGGAGAAGGTTACTATCAAAATATATACGGTGTCATAAACTCCGTGAACTATGGTGTTTCGGACAATTTTTCCATTGGGGGAGGCACAGAGCTTATTTCCCTTTTTAACGGCAGTCCTTTTTTTGGTGTTTTTCCCAAAATTGGAAATATTAAGCTAGGTAAAAACGTTTATGGTGGTGTTGGTACCCTTTTATTATTTGGAGAAGGAGGATTTGGAGGGATAGGGTATGGCCTGGTCACTCTGGGAGATGAGGACAGGAATTTTACATTTGGAGCCGGCGGGCTATTCGGGTCGGATGGTATAAGCTCAGAAGGCCCTATTCTCACATTTAGCGGTATGTACCGTTTGAGCCGCAATATAGCCCTGATTTCAGAAAACTGGGCTGTCGTTAATGATGGGGTCCATCCGGTATTTTCTTATGGTGTCAGATTTTTTGGCGAAAAAATTTCAGTAGATGTTGCCTTTATTAATAACGGAGATATATTTGAGGAGATAAGCCCTATAGGTATACCGTTCCTCGATTTTGTCTATAAGTTTTGAGCAGTAAGTTTGCTTTCCTCTTCCCTGCAAAAGACATCTGCATATCCTTTGAGCAACATGACAATGGTGACAGATACCGGCACCAGAAAAAGGTATGAATAGGGTATAAGAGAAAGGTTGTAAAAGACTGTAAAATATAGTTTGACACCCCCCAGCAGGATCCAGTCTTTATTTAGAAAAGCCTTGTTCCTCTGATACAGGTAGATCATAAAAAGGCTTACCAATAGACTGAAAAATATACCTGCCTGCCTAAGATGCCGGATACCATCCATCTTGTCATATTCATATAGTTTTTTAACAAAAATTGCCGCTCCAAAACCCCTGGACAGCTGATAGGGTTCGGCTCCCGGATCCTGCCACCCCTGAGTGGACCACTCGTTGGCGGCACCGCTGTTGTAATTCTCCAGGATATTAGACAGGATGGACGGTTGTCTGAGCAGGAAGGGTAAAACAAAAAGGGCCAATATCATAACAGCAGCTGTTGCGGCACTTTTGATGAAAACAACCCGACCCCACCGCTGCCACACATACCATGCTACAAACGGCAAGAACAAGACGACGGAAAACCGGCTAAGGAGACAACACCCAAGGGTTATACCAACTCCCAACCAGCTTCCTCTTAGTAAAAACAGGATGAGCATTATGTAATAGGCGGCAGGCAGGAGTTCCAGTGTGCGACGGTATTCGTCCTTAAAATTATTCATGAAGCCATAAACAACATAAATGCTCAGCACCAAAACCAGTATACCCCCCGCCCACGATGCAGGGTGTTTAGGTTTGTTTTTGGCAAGTATCAACCAAGTGGTTACCATAAAAGCCATTATCCATGCCACCAAAGGTACCCATCTGGGGTCAAAACCTAGTCCGACAGGCAAAACAAACGGCAGCCATTGCATTGGCAGATAGGTATTGTGCATAGTGTAACCCGGCAACTCCACATCTGCATAAGGAAACTTGCCCTCTAGCAGTAGTTGCGATGGTGTCAATACCTGGGCAAAAACATCTGATTCTCTGTAATCGATCGGATGGCTGAAAAAGATATGATAGCCATGCCTGCCTAACAGGATTATAAGAACTGTAGCCGGAATTAGAAAAACCAATCCGCTAAAATGTTTTGCACCAAAGGTCTCCGGCAGGTAAGCAGATGCATACAGTGCCGTCCATGCAATCAGTAAGGATGCCAGGCCAAATACTATCGGTGAGAAATATAAATCAAAATAAGCATGATAGTCGCCCAGCAAAAGAAACTCTGCCAAGGCAAAAATACACATCAGGAAAAACCACCACCTTGCCTTGCTCTGCTGCATTGGATTGCCTTATCAGAACTTGTTTTCCACTTCTGCGGCTCTCAGCATAAAGGTATGCATTTCAGTATTGACCATAAACGGTTTGAGCATTTCACTGCCGGGGCCAAACATGGCCAGCTCAACATAATCTCCGGAGTGGTCCATCCCGCCAAAAGCGACTGACGTGTGGGCAGCCTGATACATGGCATATTCCTTAAATGGCAGCTTGTACACGTTATACACTCCTTCGGAAGCCTGTTCCTTGTATTTGTCCATGATAAAGATGGCCTGCTCCGGTGTCAGACTGTACCCCTGTGAGGCCATTACCTTTTCGGTCAATGTTGCCGTGGTGTCATGGATTTTCATATTCTGCAGGATGAATTCATTAGAATGCCTGAAGGTAAAGAGACGGGCAAAATTCTTATCAGCATCGTCTCCGTAGTAAAGTCCCGGATTTGAGTTGCCGTGGTCCGTGGTGATGATTACCAGGGTGTTGCCGTCTTTTTCAGCAAAATCTATGGCCACCTTGATGGCTTCATCAAATGCTATCTGATCGTAAATCAGGGCAGCGGCATCATTGCCGTGTGCTGCCCAGTCGACCTTGCCACCTTCCACCTGCAGACAGAAACCTGCAGAATGTGACTTCATCAGGCTGATGGCTTTTTCGGTCATCTCGGCCAGTGAGGGCACCTTTGCCTTCAGGGTCTCATCGTTGACTCGGTCTACTTCGTAAGGAAGCCCGTCTTTGTCAAATACGCCCAGCACAGGTGCTGACGAAGTGGCTGCTAACATGGCCGTCTTGGTGTTTACCACCTGGAATCCGGCATTTCTGAATTCATTGTACATATCCCTGCCGTCCTTTCGTCCGATGAAGTGTTTCTCACCGCCGCCCATCATGACATCAAACCTGAGATTTAAATATTTGACAGCTATCTCTGCCTGCTCACCCCTTGTCTTTTGGTTTACGCAGAATCCTGCCGGAGTAGCGTGGGTGATGGGCACTGTGGTCACACAGCCCACTTTTTTACCGGACTTTTTAAACTTTTGCCATATCGGCATATATTCCTCGCCGGCAGGTCCCGTATTGAGATGGCCGTTTTTAACTCTTACTCCGCCTCCCCACGATGAGCTTGCGGCAGCACTGTCCGTCACCATCGAGCTGGCGGATGCCATATCCATCAGGGCTCTGCTCACCCGCTGGTTGCGGTACAGGTCCAGCCAGTTTGAATTGCGTCCTTCCTTCTTTTTTAGCAGAAGCTCAGCCATATTGAGAGTACCGGTACTCATGCCGTCACTCACCATAAAAATGATGTTTTTGGCTTTTTTGCCCATGCCGGTTCCGTTGGCCAGGACTTTTGACGGTGTGCAGGCTCCGAATGGCAAAACAAGAGATGAGGCTGCAGCCCCCATAGAAGACTTGACGAAAAATTCGCGGCGTTTCATTGTATTAGGTTACCGTGTTTACTTAACATTATTATTACCACCAGGAGGACTTTCTGGTTGACCGGGACGAGGTGGTCTTGACACCGAGTACCCCCAGCAATCCCCTCGTAAGTGTTTGTGCCACGGTACGGCCTATCTGTTTGGTGACCTGGCTGTCAAGCACTTTTTCAAAGGTGGTCTTTTCTTCCCTGCCTCTGTGTCCGGAGGTGGATTCTGCCTTTTCCTGCTGTTCACGAAGTTTTCGCTGC
This sequence comes from Bacteroidota bacterium, assembly GCA_019136675.1. Lineage (GTDB taxonomy): Bacteria > Bacteroidota > Bacteroidia > Chitinophagales > Saprospiraceae > OLB9. The sequence goes on along the minus strand of JAGVTV010000208.1, from coordinate 3,085 downwards.
ACCTCTTCGGATTGGGCAGTTTCGATTTTTGAGGTCAGAATCTCGTACGCACTTTCCCTGTTGATTACTTCATCATACTTGTGTTTTATACGGCTGCGGCTCAGAATATTGCTTATTTCTCCAGAGGTAAGCACATCCATCCTGGATTGCGGAGCCCTGAGATAACAATGTACAAGTGGGGTTGGTATTCCCTTTTCATTGAGGGCCGCCACAATAGATTCTCCTATACCCAGTTCAGTGAGAAGCACATCTACAGAGTAATAGTCCGTCAGAGGGTAATTTTCGGCGGTAAGCTTGATGGCCTTCCTGTCTTTGGCCGTAAAGGCCCTGAGGGCGTGCTGAACTTTCAGTCCCAGCTGGCTCAGGACAGCATCCGGAACGTCAGTCGGGTTTTGCGTCACAAAAAAGATACCCACCCCTTTTGATCGTATCAGCTTGATGATGGTCTCTATCTGATTGAGGAGTGCCTTGCTGGCTTCATTGAATATCAGGTGTGCCTCATCTATAAATATCACCAGCTTGGGTTGCTCCAGGTCTCCTTCCTCCGGAAAGGTGGAATAGATCTCTGCCAGGAGCTGGAGCATAAACGTCGAAAACAACTTGGGTTTATCCTGTATGTCGGTCACCCTTAGTATTGATATGATACCCTTGCCGTTTTCGTCAATCCTGGTAAGGTCATCCACATCAAATGATCTTTCTCCAAAGAAAATGTCTCCACCTTGCTGTTCCAGCTCTATTACCTTGCGGAGAATCGTACCCACCGAAGCGGTAGATATAGCTCCGTATTCTCCTTCGATGGTTTCTTTACCTTCATTGGTGATGTAATTTAGGGCTTTTTTGACGTCTGCCAGATCCAGCAGTGCCAGTTGGTTGTCGTCACAAAACTTAAACAGAAGTGACACGACACTGCCCTGCGTTTCATTGAGCTCAAGGATCTTGGAAAAGAGCACAGGGCCAAATTCAGTCACCGTGGCACGAAGCCTGAGACCAGCGTCATTGGACAGGCTCAGAAACTCTACCGGGCTGCCTGACGCTTCAAAAGCAATCCCTATGTTTTGGTTCCTTTCCACCACCTTAGGATTGGTCTCTCCCGGTACGGCTACACCCGAGAGGTCACCTTTGATGTCCATAACAAGCGATGGAATACCCTTGGCCGACAACTGCTCGATGATGATCTGCAGCGTCTTGGTCTTTCCGGTCCCTGTGGCTCCGGCTATAAGCCCATGGCGGTTGAGGGTTCTCAGGGGTACCCGCACAAAATTATTGGTCAGTACCTCGCCGTCCAGCTTAGGGGCACCCAGGATAATCGAATCTCCTTTAAAGGTAAAAGCTTCGCCTATTTCGGCTAAAAATTTGTCTTTTTTGCTCATGGCAGTAAATGGGTTAAAATTATTTTATTCCTAACGCAAATCATCTGACTAAAATTTCTGAAAGCACCGCTAATTATCGTGGGAGCAACTTTTCACGCTCCGGCCCTGTACTTACCATCGAAATCCGGGTCGATAGAAGGTTTTCCAGCCGGCTGATGTATGCCCTTGCCTTGTCAGGCAAATGGTGATATTCGTGCAGGCCATCCAGACTTTGGTTCCACCCTTCTATTTTTTCCCAGACGGGATCTATGGCTATGTCTGTAATCTCAAACGGTATCTCCCTGCTCTCTGTCCCCCCATATCTGTAGTGTGTTGCCACGTTTATCTCCTCAAAGGTATCCAGCACATCCAGTTTTGTGATGATGACCTGAGTGACGCCGTTGAGCATGACGGTATACAGGAGTTGGGGTACATCCAGCCATCCGCATCTTCTTGGCCTGCCCGTAGTCGCCCCGAATTCTGAACCCACAGACCTAAGTTTTTCGCCCGTGGAGTCCTCAAGTTCCGTCGGAAAAGGACCTGAGCCCACCCTCGTACAATATGCCTTGGCAATGCCTATCACTTCACGTATCTTATTGGGAGCTATTCCCAGTCCGCTGCATACACCGGCACTGATGGTATTGGATGAAGTCACAAAAGGGTAAGTGCCAAAATCAATATCCAGCATGGACCCCTGGGCTCCTTCTGCAAGGATTTTTTTGCCGGCAGTGAGAGCATCATTTATGTAGTATTCGCTGTTGACAAAAGTCAGCTTACGGAGTACTTCTACGCATTCAAAAAATCTTGTCTCTTCACCGCTAAGGTCAAATTCTATCTCGGGATACAGCCTGGCCAGTCCCAGGTGTTTCTGCCTGATGGTCCTGTACTTCTGGTCAAAATCTGCCGAAAGTATGTCTCCCACCCGCAGCCCGTTCCGTCCCGTTTTATCCATGTATGCCGGACCTATGCCCTTAAGTGTGGAGCCTATCTTGCCTTCGCCCTTGGATGCCTCTGATGCTGCATCAAGATACCTGTGGGTAGGTACGATCAGGTGGGCTTTCTTGGATACCAGCAGCCTGCTTTGGTAATCTATGCCGGCTTCGTCCAGTGACTTGAGTTCCCTGACCATCGTGATGGGGTCCAGGACTACGCCATTGCCTATTATGTTGATGATACCTGGTCTGAAAACACCCGATGGTATCGTATGCAGGACATATTTTTTCCCGGCGATCTTGATGGTATGGCCAGCGTTGGGACCTCCCTGAAACCTGCATACCAGGTCATACTTATCAGCCAGGTAATCCACAATCTTACCTTTTCCTTCATCACCCCACTGGAGGCCCAGGATTACATCAACAGCCATGTAAAAGTTAGTTTAGGTGGTTTTAAAGGTCAAAATTAAATATAATACCTCAAACATTGTAATTTCCTGACATATATGTCCCCGGACTGCCCAATTTCCCGCAATACAATTATTTGGGGAGTGCCCCTGACACTTCGGTCAGGGTCGGGCTATCCGCTGTATCCCCTCCGGTGATGTCGCTTCTATCCCTCACTCTTCACTTTTCACTTTCCACTCTTCACTTTCCACTCTTCACTTTTCACTTTTCCCTCTTCACTCTCCACTTATCACTCTTCACTCTTCACTTATCACTCTTCACTTTCCACTTTTCACTCTTCACTTTTCACTTTTCAATATATTAATGTGGCAATATGTCACCCCTAAGGGGTTGCTA